>JBBIVO010000026.1:0-15917 GCA_037439685.1 Candidatus Bathyarchaeota archaeon
GTTTATGGCCGCGTCCGTCTGGATCACATCCACTATGGCGTAGCCTCCTGGAGCCTCTATCTGCCTACCAACCGCGCTGACTATGCCATAGGTGACCGTGTTGGCCAGGCCGTAGGGGTTGCCGATGGCGACCACGGGCTCCCCAACCATGAGCTCCGAGGAGTTGCCCAGCCTCAGGGGCCTCAGGAGGTAGGGGTCCACCTTCACGTGGATCACCGCCAGGTCTGCATACGGGTCCCTCCCAACCAATGTAGCCTTGGCGACTATGCCGTTTGGGAAGGTGACCTCTATGGTTGAGGCCCCCTCAACCACGTGATTGTTGGTTATGATCCTCCCCTCCCTGTCATAGACGAAGCCCGACCCCTGGGCAGACCCTGTGGGTTTTCTAACCCTGATTAGGACGACGGACATCCTGGTCTCGTTGTATATCTGGGTGAGCTGGAGGGCCTCGGAGGAGTTTAATAAGGCTCGGATCCTGACCTCATCCCTCAGGGATGATATCTCAGACTGCGCGCTCTTCAGCTGGAACTGGAGAATCTCTATCTCCCTATCCAGCCTCGAGGTCTGGAGATTGACATCGATGGCGAGAAAGGCGAGGAAGGCCAGATTCGCGACGAGAAGTATCAGCAGGAGGACGGAGAGCCTACTTACACCGGGGCCGCGCCCTATCTCCCTGTCATGGGTCACCTCGCCCATCAAGAGATCCCATGGAAGAGGGGGGATGCGGCCTTAATAATGTTAAGCCGGCCCTCGAACCATTCAAACCCCCCTTCCATGGGATCGCCCCTCTATATGTCTCCCAGCCGAGGCCTATTGAAGTCGGCTTACGGAGAGATATGCTCAGCCATCCAAAACCTTCTCCCTTGCTTAGCATGCGCCTCACCATGGGGAAGGCGTCGAGTAGAAATTAGACTGAAACTCTAATCCTCTCCATCGAGGATCTGCTTTTCTTAGATATCTCGATGGAGCCTGGCAAAAATGTGAGCTACTAGATTGAAGGGGCCTTTCGGTAATTCTATAAATGGAGGCTGCGTATCCACCATCGTGGATAAGCTCATAATCACGGCAGCGGTGACGGGGGGCGAGTATGTCTCGAAGGCCGTCACCCCATATGTCCCCTCGACGGTGGAGGAGATCGTTGAGGAGGTTGTCAGATGCGTGGAGGCGGGGGCATCCATAGTCCACCTCCACGCTAAGGATCCTGGAACCGGGGAGCCCTATCATGGAGACCCAAACCCCATCCTCAGAGAGTACGTTGATAGGATTAGGGAGAGGGTGGACGTCGTGATAAACCTGACCACCGGTGGCGGAAGGCTGGGCGTCCCCCCTGAGCTTTGGGATGAGCTGGTCAGGGAGAGGTGTCGGCTGGGGCAGGAGATGATGTCCCTGAACATGGGGACCATAAACAGGTGGGCTGAGCACGCCACGGGGCCGGTATTCATGAACACGGTGGAGATGATCGAGAGGTGGTGCCGATATATGGTGGAGGCTGGAGTCAAGCCGGAGCATGAGATCTACGACACGGGGATGATAAACGTCTGCAGGGACCTGGCTGAGAGGGGGGTCTCCCCCGAGCCCCTCCACATCCAGTTCGTGATGGTGGGGAGGACGGGGATGCTGCCCACCCCCAAGGCCCTCCTCTACTGCCTAGACCAGATCCCCAGGGGTTGGACGTGGAGTGTATGCGCCCTAGGCCGCCACGAGATGCCCATGGCCGCTGTCGCCATAACCCTCGGGGGACACGTGAGGGTGGGCTTGGAGGATAACATATACCTGAGGAGGGGGGTTCTGGCCAAGAGCAACGCCGAGCTAGTGGAGAAGGTTGCGGATATGGCCAGGATACTGGATAGGCCTATAGCCACGCCTGAGGAGGCTAGGGGGATGCTGGGGCTCAGGAGGCCTAGCCGATGACGACCCCAGCCGGGTCTATCACCTCCCTCAGCAGCCTCAGCTCCTCCTCCCTCGGAGGCTCGGTCACCGAGACCTCTTCTGGGATCAATAACTCGAAGCCCGTGTTCTCCAAGATATCCTCCAGGGTGACGCCTGGGTGTATAGAGAGGAGCTTCATCCTCTTCGTCGACTCGTCGAAGCCCATGACACCAAGCTGGGTTATCACCCTATATGGGCCTGTGCCCCTTGGAAGCCCAGCCCTCTCCCTGGCTCCAGGTCCGGTCAGATAGCCTGGGGTTGTTAGGAAGTCCAACTCCTTAACGAAGCGCCGCCTATCGTGGCTCACGAGGACGATCGTCCTCCAGCATAGCGAACCGGCGTCGTTCCCTCCCCCGCTCCCGGGAAGCCTGACCCTTGGCCTATCGTGGGGGCCTATCACGGTGGTGTTAAGGTTTCCATAGGGGTCTATCTGGGCTGCTCCCAGGAAGGCGTAGTCGATCAGGCCTAGCTGGGCGCAGCTCATGACGTAGTCCATGCTGGCGGCCATGACGGCCCTGTGGAAGGTCCTGCTGTCTCCGACGCTGATGGGTATCGTGGGTATCCTAGGCCCTATCCCCCCTGCCTCGAAGATTATTAATAGGTTCGGGGCGTGAAGGCTCTGGGCCAGGGTGGCGGCCACTATGGGGAGGCCTGTCCCCACTAGGACGGACCTCCCATCCTCCAGGGTCCTGCTCGCGACGCAGGCCATGAGCTCTGTGGCGTTGTAGTCCATCATCTCCTCCCCGCCCATGGCGCCTTCAAAGGCTCCTCCAGCATCTCCAGCCTCCTGAGATACTCCATCTTCTCCCTTCCCCCTATGAGCTCTATATACTCGGAGAAGCCCTCGACGGAGAATATGTACCTGTCAAGGTATTCCTTGACCCCCTCCTCAGTCCTGCTGAGGGTGAGCCACTCTGCCATGTGCTCCTCGTCGGAGTAGTATAGCCCGGGCATGTTACCGGGGTGAGAGCCGTAGGGCGCCTCGCAGACGGCGTCGACGAGGTAGAAGGGGATGACGGTCCTATCTGGCTCCCTCCTAATCGAGTCCTCTTCCACTATCTTCTCCGTCGTTATTATCAGCCTCTTGGCCGCCCTGGCCAGGTCTGAGTCCTCGATGGTTATGCCGTCTATCTGGGAGTTTCCGTATCGGTCGCACCTGTGGACATGGATGATGGCGAAGTCGGGATAGCAGGCGGGTAGGAGGCATATGGGCTTCCCGCTGAAGGGGTCCTCGACAACCTTCGCTGAGCTGTAGCGCATCGTCTCTGATCCGAGCATGACCCTTGTCGGGAGGAAGGGGAGGCCCATCGCGGCGGCCTTGAACCTCCACTGGAAACCCGCGTTCGATATCTCGGCCAGCACCTTAACCCTGCCCGTCTCGACAGCCCTCCTCCCCGCCGGGGATAGGCCCCTAAGCTCGTGGCCGAAGCTATAGGCGCACTCAACCCTGTCTACAACCCCTGAGGCTATCAGGACGTCGACGTCGTGGACAGCCGTCTTGGCCGCCATCGCCAGGTGCCTCCTCCCCCTTCGGATCATCTCGTAGATGGCGGCCATGCTCACCCTGATGTGGCCGAAGCCCCCCAGGGCGAAGTAATCCCCGTCGCGGGTGAACCTGTCAACGGCCTCCCTAAGGGTCATCCTCTTATCCTCAGGGCTCCTCCTCTTTTTCTCAGCCATCCACCGCCTGGCCTCATCTGGGTCGAGCCATCCTAGGAGTTCCCCTTCCCCCTCCTCAAGGACCTTCATGCCCCTCATCCCCTGAGGCCTCTGTCCCAGGGCTCCCTCCATGGTTAGGGGTGAGGCTCATTATAAGCAGGTTGAGGCCACCCTCTCCAGGGTTGGAGAACCTATGGGGAGCCCATGAGGGTATCTCAACCAGCGACCCCTCCTTCAACAGCCTCCTCTCAGAGGAGGCCTCAAGAAGGCAGAAGCCCTTGAGGACCAGGGCAAAGTGCTCCCTCTCGTGTTCATGCATGGAGGTGTGGCCGCCCGCCTTTATCCTGAAGATCCTGCTGGAGAACCCTCTAAGGCGGCTCTTCTCCGATACGAGCCAGACGGAGTTAACCCCTCTATAGCCCTCCTCGGCGACCCCCTCTCCCGGCTCCTCCTCCAGATCCCTGACCCTAATGCTCATCCCATCCACTGGTACGGATATAAGAGGGCTCCATCCATAAAGGTAGTGGCGACGCTGAAGGCCAAAGCAGCCCACAATCCTAGAGATGTCGAGAGCCCCACAACCTGTTTTAAGGTCATAACCGTTTTAAGGCTGTTCATCGATCCAAGGCGGAAGTGCCATGAGGGTTGAGGAGAGGCTGGAGAGGCTTGGGTTAAGGCTTCCACCCGCCCCCTCCCCGGCTGGGGTATACGTGGGCGCTAAGAGGGCTGGAGGCTTAGTCTTCTCCGCAGGACAGGGGCCCTTCAGGTCCACGAAGAGGGGGCTTGTGGGGAGGGACCTGACGGTTGAGGAGGGATATCAGGCGGCTAGGGAGACTTGTCTGAACTGCCTTGCTCAGATCAAGGCGGTTATCGGTGACCTGGACCGGATAAAACAGGTTGTCCAGGTTGTTGGATTCGTGAACAGCGCGGAGGGGTTTATGGATCAGCCCGCCGTCCTCAACGGCTTCACCGACCTACTGGTCGAGATCTTCGGGCCCGAGGCCGGACGGCCGGCTAGGGCGGCTGTGCCCGTGCACCATCCGGGTTGGATAGCTGTGGAGGCATGGATGGTGGTCGAGATCGGAGACCCTCCCCATGAGTGAGGCCTCCAAGGGCTTGTGGGATGCCATGGATTTAGAGGAGGCCTGGAAAGAAGCCCTCAGGGGCCGTCCTGGCCTTTAACCTCCCTCCGGCGTGCCGGAAGGTTTGACCTCGGCCACCAAATCTTTATATACATTTAAAGAGAGATGCATGAGATTTAAATTGATTTAAATAATCTATACAGAAATCTTATCTAATCCTTCTCCCTCCCCATCTGAGCCTCGTGATGAAGGTGGCTGAAGCCTTCTCGCCGTGCCACATCACGGGTTTCTTCCAGATATGCGATGAATCAAAGGACCCATTATATGTGGGGTCGAGGGGTTCCGGCCTCTCCATTAGGGATGGTGTAAAAACCACGGTTAAGGTGGAGAGGGGTCTGAAGCCATCATCTCATATATGGATAAATGGCGTGCCGACCAGCTTTGAGGTCTCAGAGCATCTCCTAAACACCTTCATCTCGAGGTTTGAGGAGTTGAGGAAATTCAAGATCCTGGTTCACCACCGTGTTGAGGTTCCGATCGGAGCTGGCCTGGGGACGAGCGGCGCGGCAGCCCTAGGGCTCGCGCTGGCCTTGAACGAGCTGTTCGACCTCGGCATGTCCAGGGTTGAGGCAGCCCAGCTGGCGCACATCGCCGAGGTCGAGTGTAAGACTGGGCTGGGAACCGTCATAGCCGAGACCTATGGAGGATTTGAGATAAGGACTAGGGCGGGGGCGCCTGGTATCGGAGAGGTAATCAACGTGCCGATCCCTGAGGATAGCGCGATGTTCTGTTTGATCTTCGGCCCCATATCAACCAGCAGCCTCCTAGCAGATGGCGATGTTTGTAGGCGAATAAATATGATTGGAGGCAAATTTGTAGATGAGATGATCGAAAATCCAACTGTAAATAATTTTATGAGACTCTCGAGAAATTTTGCTGAAAATGTTGGGTTAATGAGTGATGAAGTTAGAAAAATATCTAAGATCATGGATGATGATGGGATCATTGTAAGTATGCCCATGTTTGGAGATGGAATATTTACGGTGTGCGATGATGAATTGATCAAAGAAATTTATAGTTTATTAAATAGATATTGTTTTAATGGAAAAATGTTTGTAAGCGAGATTGACTTTGAGGGGGCTAGGATCATATGAGACATGTTGAGATACCTGAAGATCATCCTAGAGCCGAGTCCTTGAGGATGAGGGAGAGGCTGATCGAGCATTTCAGGTCGGGCGTCCTGGCCACGGCCGGGCTTATGGCCCATGGGAGGGGGGAGGCCTTCGATTACCTGCTCGGGGAGAGAACCCTCGAGAGCTCGTTTAAGGCGATAAGGGCGGCGGCAGCCGCGATGCTCCTGGCGGAACATCCGGTGATATCCGTCAACGGAAACGTCGCAGCCCTGGCGGCGGAGGATGTGGTGAAGCTTGCCGAGGCCGTTGGGGCGAAGATAGAGGTTAACCTATTCTATCGAAGTAGGGAGAGGGAGGAGGCCATCAGGAGGGTCCTCGAGGCCTCTGGGGCGAGGGAGGTTCTGGGGGTGGGAGAGGCGGCCTGTGCGCAGATACCTGAGGTTCACAGTGGGCGTAGGAGGGTGGACCCCAGGGGCATATTGAAGGCCGATGTGGTATTGGTGCCCCTCGAGGATGGCGACAGGACTGAGGCCTTGAGAAAGATGGGGAAAACCGTTATCGCCATCGACCTGAATCCACTCTCCCGAACGGCTCAAAGGGCCTCGATAACGATCGTCGACAATGTGGTTAGGGCCCTGCCCATCCTAATAGAGGAGGTGGGGAGGCTGAGGAAGGAGAGGCCTGATGTGCTGAGGAGGACCGTGTCAGATTTCGATAATAGGGAGGCCTTAGCCGATGCGATAAAGGCCATCATTCGGCGCCTCTCTGAGTTCGCCGGCGAGGGGGGATACATCCCTGAGGATTGGGAGGCCTACCCTGACCAGGGGGAAGACCGTTGACCTCAAGGCCCAGGTTGAAGAGGCAGAAGGTGGTTGCCCTGACCGCCACATTCGGGGCCCTATCCCTGCTATTTACTCAGGTCTGGATACCTCTCTTCTTCGGAAACCCCAACCTCGGCTCCACGCCCATCACCATAGCCGCCGCC
The DNA here is from genome assembly GCA_037439685.1 of Candidatus Bathyarchaeota archaeon. GTDB lineage: Archaea > Thermoproteota > Bathyarchaeia > TCS64 > TCS64 > JAGTRB01. The sequence continues at coordinate 6,789 of JBBIVO010000026.1, forward strand.
CTTTGCCCCATGCCCGTCGGGGTTGTCTCGGGCATCATAAAGGGGTTGGGCGCCTCCCTCTGGACCGGGCAGCCCCACATCGAGATGCCGGCGGGCGTGGGGGACGCCCTGATGGCCGCCTTCACCAACCTCTTATCCAGGAGGTTGAAGAGGAAGGCCTACGCCGCGGTTGCTGGCCAGCTCTCACGCTACCTCTTCACATCGGGCATGATAGCGCTGTATATAGGCCTCGCCGCCTCCCTGGGCTCACCGGGGCCTGAGGCGACCACCCTCCAAGCCCTCCAGAGAAGGCTTCCCATCTCAGCATACCTCTCCTCCCTCCCCCCCTTCATGGCCAACCTCCTAATCGTCTGGGTTGCCATCTCTCCGGCCGTGACCCTATCCATTATAGGGAACACGATAGTTTCGGCTGCCGTGGTCGCAGTGGCGGGGGAAAGGTTAGAGGAGCTTCTAAGGTGAGGAGGAAACTATCACCACTCGGTCTTCCTCTCCAGCCAAACCCTCGTATCTGGGTGTATCTCCTTCCAGCTTCGCACGTACTCTTTAACCCGTTCCACGAGGAGCAGCGTCTGGTCATAACCCTGCTCCTTTATGAAGGCCTCGATCTCCTCCCTAGATCTCCTCTTTGCGGGCCAGTCATCCGCGTTTGCGACCCTGAGGAGGAGCCTAGAGTAGTTCGCAGCCGCCTGGCGTAGATGCTCCAGCTCGACCTTGTCGACGGTGTCGTATCGCGTGTGCCCATAACCCCTCCCAAGGGTTCCCCTGAGCTCCTCTGGATCGCCTCCGCTCGCCGTTGGAACCCCCTTGAGGAAGAAGGGCCAGTGGTCGCTGTATGGGCTCACCCTCTGGATGTACGGCAGCTCGGCCCTCATCTCCCTCGCCGCCCTCTCGATGAAGGGCTCGAGCTCAGGGTGGCCGTGGATGATGACCCCCTTCTTCCCCTTCCTAGCCGCGGAGTCGAGGTTTAGCATGAACCTTAGGCTGCCCATCTCATCCTCATGCTGGATGACGTAGTTGTGGGAGCCCCAAAGCCCTATCTCCTCCCCTCCGAAGCATACGAGCCTAATCCTCCGCTTCAACTTGTCCCTGACCATGTTTAGGACCCTAGCCATCTCCAGCACCGTCACAGCCCCGGATGCGGGGTCTAGAGCCCCCTGAGAGATGTCGTGGCCGTCATAGTGGGAGCCGGATAGGACATAATCCTCATCCCCTGAGGCCCCAGGGATGTCGCAGACGACGTTATAGCTTGTCACCTCCAAGTTCTTATCTGTCGTCCTTATCCTCACCTTAACCTCCCCCACCCTCTCCACGAGCCTCGAGAGGAAGGCGCCATCCTCATAGGAGATGGAGACGGCGGGGATGACTGGGCTTATGCCACCTGTCTGGGGGCCATAGGCGGGGTACTCGCATACGAATATCCACCCCACGGCGCCCGCTAGGATGCTCCTCATATACTTCTCCGACCTGTGGAGGTGCCTCCTCATCCCGAGGGGGGTCCGGCTCGAGACCATCGCGATATTGCCCTCTATCTCGCCCTTTCTCCTCTCATATGCGTCGATGGGGCCGTCGCCTAGGTCCACGAGCCTCCCCTCGACCTCTCCAGCCAAGCCCAGGGGAAGGGAGATGCAGTCGATGCCCCTCTCCATGGGAGATGTCACCTCCAGAGATGCAGGCCCACGGATCCAGCCCGGCATCCTATAAGGCTCGTAGTGGGCGTTCTCAATACCGTAGCTTCTGAGCCGCTCCACCATCCACTTAACGGAGGCCAGATCTCCCGGAGTGCCGGGAAATCTGCTCCCATAAACGTCGCATAGGGTCACAAGGTTATCCATCGCCTCAGAGCTTGTATATATCTCGGAGACGATCTTCTTATCAGCCTCTATGTAGGGATTATCCATAATCCACCACAACAAGCATGTAAAGAAATATGTTATTAGTTTTTCCCTTCAACCTACGAGTTCAAGGCCATAGGGTTACCCATGTTCTAGTAGGTGCCGTAGATGCAACGCCTTTCAGGAGGGGGATCTAAAGGACCTTGCCCATCCCACCGCCATGGCTGGAATGGTTAAAGGTTTAAGCAACCCCCAAAGGAGAGGAAGCGGAGGGATGGAATGCATCAAAGGATCCACATTTTGAGAATTTCAAATATCTGAATCCGGATGAGTTAATTTAAATTCAAAAATTGCACACATTAATGAGAAACTGTTAGAAAACTCCACATTATTAAGCGAAACTCCAGTAAGATGATCGGGGCTTTCCCAAGTTTTTAGATGAGCTCAACCCTCCCTCACTGAGGCAAAAATCGTTTTCAGCTGAAAAGTCATAAAAACTTATTTTTTGTTTTTTCTAGAATATTTTCAAGAAGGAAAAATCAATCTTGGCGTTAAGCATCCATCCACATTGATGTGGAACTGAAGGGTTTTCTCGCATCTTCGATCTCGACCAAGGGGGATGAAATATATAAAGGATTTAAGCGGGGAAGCGGCTCGATGATTTAGAGCGTTTTTGAGCCTGCTGGTTCTCACAGACAGCCCCGCGACCGCTGAGACTCGACTCGTCCTCGAGGAGCTGAGAGCCCGCGGGATCTCAACGGCCATCCTCGCCCCTTGGGACATCCTAATGCCCTCCCACGAGTTCAAGGCCGACCTGGCATATGTGCCCTCTAACCTCCTCCATAGAGGCTCAACCTTCGAGCTTCTCCATAGGCTCCTCATCCTCAGGGAGCTTGAGAGGCAGGTAGGGACGGTGATCAACCCCGTTGAGAGTATGCTCAGATACTCTAAGGAGGAGCTCACCATCCAGCTGACGAGGATGGGCCTCCCAACCCCTAAGGCCATAGCCACAGAGAACGTGGAGGAGGCCTACCGATTCGCGGCGGAATACCTCGACTCGGGGAGGGAGGTGGTCCTTAAGCCCCTATGTAGGGGGAGGGGGGTCGGCGTGATAAAGCTAAGCGGGATAAGGAGCAGGAGGGACCTCCTCCAGTTCCTCGTCTGGTATACCAGGGCCCACGCCGAGGGCGTATACTACCTCCAAGAGTATATCCCTAACCATGGCTTCGACATAAGGGTCTTCGTCGTGGATGGGGAGGTCGTAGGGAGGGAGAGGCGCTCAAACCCATCCGACTTCAGGTACAACGTGAGCCTTGGAGGCTCAGCTGAGCCCTTCGAGGATCCCAGCTATGACGAGCTGTCTATAAAGGTGGCAGAGGCCGTAGGGTTCAAGGTGGCAGGGATAGATGTCCTCCCGGGAATCGATGGGAGACCATATGTGCTGGAGGCAAACTGCTACCCAGGCTTCATTGGGCTTATAGAGGCCACGGGAATCCCCATACATGAGAGGATCGTGGACTACCTCCAAAGGCTATTGAGAAGGTGATGATAACCCGAAGGCCCTTCAGGAGCATTTGAATAGATAGTCTTCTCTAAGGGTGGAGGGCGCAGCTGTTTAAAGCCGATTTAAAATATCTTATTTATTGACTCAACACTTCCCTTTTCGTATAGCTCTCTTCTATTAGCTTCAAGCATCTCAATCTTTCTTCCTGAAAACTCTGCTGCGGTTTGAATCTTCACCCCTTTCTCGTCGGCAGCCTCCCATACAGGGTTTAATCTCTCCTTATAATTTGGGTCTCTCAGGAGGTGATGGTCTAAGACGAGGGCCTCCAGGTCGAGCTCTCGTATCATCCTCACCAGGTTCTTTTTTGAGAGCTCTAGGCTCTCATATGAGTATCGGTATCCCAGCATGTAGGTCATGGGGCCGTCGACGAAGAGGACCTCCGGCCTCTCATCGATGATGAATTTGAGCTGCTCAGGTAGGGAGGCCCCCTCAACATCCGAGGTGTGAAGAAAGCCCTCATGGCCGTCTCTTATGCTCACCTCCACCACATATCCAAGGCGTGGATCTGTGCCATGGCAGACTGCCCTCGAGAATCTTATCACGGTCCCGCCGATCTGGAACCCCCTACCATCGGCGACCCCGAGCTCCGCAGGAAGACCCCTCAACCTATCGAGAAAGAGGGCTGCCCTCCCCCTCTGGCTTCTGTTTATATTCTGCCTCGGATCCTTGATGAGGACCCTCTTATTCCTGTAGAGCTCCGGATGGGAGGGGTCGTGGTGGTCATAGTGATAGTGGGTTACGATGAGCACATCTGACCCCTCAGCATGGTCCCTCACGGCCTCCCAGCTCTCCTCAAGCCTCCTCCACTCTAGGGGATGGGGCTCTAAGCCGTAGCGGATGGGGGCTAGGGATACCCCTGGATCCAGAAGCACCCTCAGGTCATCCGTCTCCACATAGGTTGCCATGGAGCGGACCCCGAAGCTGTCAAAGGCAAGAGGAACAACATCAAGGATCAGGATGAACCCCCCGAGACCCCCTTCTCAATAGATTCACGCCACATCCAATTTAAGGCTGAGGCCTCTCAAGGGGTTCAATACATAACCTCCCCATCTCGATGGGCTAAAACCAGGTAGGCCAACCCTAACATCCTTTGGGACGCCTCGAAGCGCTTTTAACTGGCGAGGCCGTTATCGTCGATACCCCCGATGAGGAAAGCTTCTAGGGGTTAAAGGTAGACGGTGGGATGGCCTCATCTTGGAACCTGATCCCAGCCCATTGGAAGCCCTCAGCCTCAAGCTGCTCATAACCACCATTTAAAGTAGGCGTCCTATGATGGCTCTAATTAAATCTTATCAAATTTATTTATCCATAATATGTGGTAATGATGTCTTAAGTATTTATTTATATTTATCAAATGAAAGAAATCTTATTTAGAAATAGAGATATTTAATTCTAAATGTTTTTATTCACTTTTGAATTAGATTTATGAGTGGGCAGAACCATAAAATATTATCTGAAATCCTTAAAAATGAAACTAAAAAGAACCACCTTAATCTTTTTAATAGGTGATTTTTAAATTGGATCATTTAAAAACATATATATTTGGTTTTCTAAATGGAAATTTTCTTTTTATAATATTTTTTCTTTTAACTTTAATTAGCATTCTGAAGATATGGAAGATATTTATTTCAAAAAGGGGTAAATGCTCTAAAACTTTTAATAAGAATAAAGATTATGGGGTTTTTATAGGATTGATCATTGGAATTTTTGGAATGACACTTATTATTGTTGGCTTCTTTTTGCCAATTTATAAGGTAGAAGCAGAGATAAAAACAATTAGCTCGCCGGAGAGAGTGGAGGATATATTAATAGTTTTTGGTGGATGGAATGGACTTCAGATAAATATGTCTTCGATTGATGGAACACTTTTAATGCCATCTTTTAATGATTATATAAGAATGTTTTTTATATTAAGTATATGGTTCTCGATCATAGGTTTAGTTGAGATAAAGAAAGCTAAAAATGTTGGAAGCAAACTGATTTGGGGAGGATTGCTTCAACTGGCCCTTTTAGCAGCCCCCCTCATATTTATATCAAGAATAGATTTTATAATAGAATCCCTCTCGGAGGATGTGAGGATGGCTTTAACCCCCTTGGCCCTTGATGTGATGAGGGAGATCTCTCTAAATCCCTTTCTGGGAACTCATAAGTTCACCATCCCAGGCCTAAACATAGATGCCTCGTGGGGCATAGATATGGGCTATTATGTGTTTGTAGTAGCAGGAATGATAAAGATCATTGGTGGCATCATTTTAAGAAGGTGCTGAACCTTCATCTAAACCGATTCTATCATATAAATTCGTTATATGATGAGTTCTGCCTTAAATCAATGATATAAGGCGATCTCAATTGATAAATGGCTGCTCAGCTTAGAGGTTTAAGAGCCTTGTGCCCGAGGCTGGAGCTCCTCCTGTGTTGGCTCCTAAGTACCTATGGAGGGCCTCTTGAGGAGATGGTATTCCACACCTCTGACGAGGGGGTTGAGGTCCACGGAGTTATAGGTGTTCCAGAAGAGTATCACCCTATCTCCTAGGCCTATTCTCCTGATCCAACCTATCCCTCCCGATTGGGCCTTCCCCGTGTATCTTCCATCCAGTGAGACCTCCTCAAGCCTCTTAATCTCCGCGACCGCCATCAGCCCCTGCTCCGTGAAGTGGGCGTAGCCTCTTCCTAGATACTCTTCTAGCAGGATCACCTCGTTAGGTGAGAGATCCACTTTGGGAGCCTAGGGGGAGAGCATCCTCATGAGGCTGCAGATCCTGTTCACCATCGAGGAGAGGCGCCTGGCGGTTGTGTACCATGGCATCGAGACCCTCACAGCCAGAACCCTCGTCTTCAGCCCTGAGAGCCTACATCCCAGCTCCAACCCTGCCGCTGTGCCTAGGCTTCCAGCCGCTGCTATTATGTAGTCGGGCTCCGGCATGATCCCCTCCTCCACCTGCATCTTAAGCTCGAAGGAGGCGTTAACGAATCCAAGTTGCCGACTGGGCTGCTGGCCCCCGCAGCCACATAGTAGGCCTCTCCCCCCGAGCCATCTGGCGATGTAGAGGCAGGCGAGGGAGAGGAGGAGGGTGGGGTGTTCGGGGCGTAATGGGGCTCGACGCAGAAGCACCTATCCAATAGCAGATTTCTTCTGACATACTCAGCATTGGGCTGGTCAGTCACCAAACCTTAACCTTGAGGCCTAACTCTCCACCAATGATAGCCGTGGCCAGGACTTGGCCAGAGCCGGCCGCCCCTAGGGTGATTAGAGCCCTTCTCTTCTTACATTTTGCATCTGCTAAGACGAATTAAGCTTCCTAACCTTATTTCCTCCATAAATCTTGGAGCTTAGGTCGTCCCTCTTGATATATAGATGGGGTAGACCCGCAACCTCCCCAAACCTCTCAAGCCTCTGGATAGGGGTTGGAAAATCCCCAAGCTCAACTTAGGGAACCCTCTCAAGGCAAGGTTAAGCGTCGAAAGTGAGGGGCCTCAAGCCCTCCACAGAGAAAAATATAACTTAGAAAATTTAAATATTTAATGAGCAAAGCCATAGTTATAATAGATATTTTTACACATCTTCATTCGACTAGATCAACTTCTCTTATATAATGTAATTTATCTACAATGTTTAATGAGTTAAAATAAAATAAAATTTTATGAATAATTTAAAGTTCAAAGTTTGATTTTAATTTTAGAGTGTTTTACGTATTTAATTAAAATGCGTCTTCAAAATGTTGTTATTATATATGATCAGAAAATTGAATTTATCAATTGGAAGGATTGAAAATCTTCTAATATCGGACTCGGTCTATTTAAGCCTGGTGTCCCATGAAGTTTGAGAAGGTCAGGTCGGCCATGTTGGGGGAGGAGATCGAAGAGGTCCCCGTGAGCCTATGGAGGCATTTTCCTGGGATGGACCTAGAGGCAGCAAGCCTATGCAGGGCCCAGTTATCCTTCCAGCGCAGGTTTGACCTGGATCTCCTCAAGCTCTGCCCTAGCGGCGGATATGCCTCCCTAGCCTTCGGAGCCGAGATAGAGTACTATGGATCTCCCCTGGGGGCCCCCAGGACGAAGGTTTATAGGGTTAAGGATTTGGAGGACTGGGCCTCCCTGGATGAGCCCGATGTCCAAAGTGGAGTTCTCGGCGAGATGGTGGGGGCGGTTGAATGCGTATATGAGGCATTGGAGGGGGAGGTCCCTCTCCTCCAGACGGTCTTCTCCCCGTTGACGATCTGCCATAAGATCGGGGGAGAACGCCTCCTTGGGGATATGAGGAATGAGCCTGAGCTCATATTAGAGGGGTTGAAGGTCATCACGGATACCATGGTTGAGTTCACTAGGGCGAGCTTGGATGCGGGGGCGAGTGGAATCTTCTTCGCGACCCAGATGGCCACCTACGACGAGATGAACGAGGAGGAGTACCGCCGCTTTGGGATGAGGTTCGACCTCCCAATCCTCAGAGCCGCTAGGAGGCGCCCCCTCCTAAACGTGGTCCATATACATGGGTCGAACATCATGTTCGACCTCATAGCCGAGAACTACCCAACAGATGGGCTGAACTGGCATGATCAGAGGACCTCACCAAGCCTGGAGGAGGCCTACAGGAGGTTCAAGGGGCTACTCATGGGAGGCATAGATGAGCAGGAGGTCCTGGTGGAGGGGTCGGAGGAGGAGGTGGAGAGGATGGTCAAGGCATCTGTTAGGAGCGTCTCAGGGAGGAGGCTCCTCCTCGCACCTGGATGCGTCATCCCCCTCGACGCGCCAGATTCGAACCTGGACAAGGCCATTAGAACTGCTAGGTCTTATAGGGACTGGGGCAAGGCCTCCCCATAGCGCCCCCATCAAAAAAGCCCCATCGATGAATGGGGGATGCCTCATCCTTTTCAATGATTTATTCCGTTCTTGGGCTTTCCCTCTTGGGGGCCCCAGGCATCAGGGGTACGAGCTCCCCGGGCCTTCTCACCCGCGCCCCCATCCTGTAAAGGCTCAGCAGCCCACCCCTGGCATGGTTGAGCGGCATGAGCTGGGACTGGGGGACAAGGAAGGAAAATAGGAAGAGAGGGATCCACAGGTTGTTTGGAAGGCTTGTAAAATCTATCTGAATAAGGACGAATTCAACATCATTTCAAACTCTCTCAGATATAAGATCAAAATTTAACATTTTTTATAGCAGATTTTAATATGGAGCTTGCTCAATCATTTTTCATACACTATAAGATAGATTTTTAACTTGGAAAAATTATTCCACAAATAATAAGTCCATATCATCAAATGAGAATCCTTCCAACCATATGATTCTCTGAGACCATGATGGCTTCGTAAAGATATATATGAGGTGGATATGAATAACGTCTTGAAATGTCGCTGGTGGAGTTTGACGGGAGGAGGCCTAAGGTCGATCCCTCGGTCTTCATGGCTCCTGGGGCATGGATAATAGGCGATGTCACCATTAGGGAGGGGAGTGGGGTCTGGACGGGTTCGATAATCAGGGGGGATGATGACAGGGTTGTGATCGGGGCCAGGACGATGGTCCTCGAGAACAGCTTCATAGAGGCCCCAATGGGCTCGCCCGTGGAGGTGGGTGACGAGACCATAGTATCCCATGGAGCCATAATCCACGGCGCCAGGGTGGGCAGCCAAGTCCTCATAGGTATAGGGGCCATACTCCTCGATGGGGCGGTCGTCGGAGAGGGCTCCATCATAGGGTCAGGGGCGCTGGTTCCCCCTGGAACGGTCATCGAGAGGGGG
>JBBIVO010000026.1:15956-21805 GCA_037439685.1 Candidatus Bathyarchaeota archaeon
GCCGGTGAGGGAGGTGGGGGAGGCCGAGAGGTCCATGGTCTCCGCAGAGCTGGGGCGTCTAATATCAAAATCCGAGAGGTATAAGGCGATCTACGCAAGGGGTTGAGTGGCATAGGCCCTCCGTCAACCCCTCGAGGGGCCCGATCCCATCTTTATTGGAAGCTGAAGGCGGATGGGCAGAGATCCCTGAGGACGCAACCCCCACAGTTCGGCCTCCTCGCCTTGCAGACCCTCCTCCCATGCTCTATTATGAGGTTGCTGAACTGGAACCACATGTCTTGGGGAACTATCCTCATAAGGTCCCTCTCTATCTCGTCCCTCTCCTCTTGGCTGGTCAGGCCCAGCCTCCTTGAGAGGCGCATGACATGGGTGTCCACGGCGATCCCCTCCACTATCCCATAGGCGTTTCCGAGGACGATGTTGGCGGTCTTCCTGGCAACGCCCTTCAGCCTCATCAACTCCTCCATCGACCTCGGGACCTCCCCCCCGAACTCCTCGACGAGTCTCCTGCACGCCTCCTGAATGAAAGCCGCCTTCTGCCTATAGAAGTTCAGGCTCCTTATCGCCTCCTCCAGCTCCTCCCTTGGGGCGTTGGCATAGTCCTCCGCCGTCCTGTACCTCTTGAATAGCTCCTCAGTGACCTCGTTCACCTTCTGGTCAGTCGTCTGGGCGGAGAGGATAGTCGCCACGAGGAGGTCCAGGGGCGTCCTCCAGCGGAGCGCCGTCCCCTTCACCTCCGGATATTCATCCTCGAGCCTCTTAACCATCTCCTCGACATCCATGGCTCTCCAAACCAGTATTACGCCGAGCCCCCCTTAAACCTATGGAGGTCCTATTCCATGGGAATCCTCGAAGCCGCTCTCGAGGTCGCCGTTCCAGGAGGGTTTAAGGTTAAATTGGCTCGGCTCTTAAGTTGTAGGGCGACCTTTGATGGGGGAGGAGGCCTGAGCCTTGCCATCTGCGGGGGATGAGAAAGCTGGGAGGCTCCCCCCTGGACAGAGGGCGGTGAGGTCGATCCTGAGATGGGGCATCGAGCATCCGGGGATCACCCAAGATCTCCCAGAGGTGGATAGGGAGGCTTGGACCCTGAAGGTGGAGGGGGAGGTCGAGAACCCCTACACCCTCGACTGGAGCTCCTTCAAGAGGATGCCTCAGGTGACCTCTAAAAGCGACTTCCACTGCGTTGAGGGGTGGAGCGTCCTAGACTGCATCTGGGAGGGGGTGCCATTCAGGGAGATCGTTGAGAGGGCTAGGCCTAAGCCATCCGCTAGATATGTCTGGTTCGAATGCCTAGACGGATACACCACCTCCCTCCCCCTCAAGGATGCTTTGGGAGATGACGTGATCCTCGCCCACAGGCTGAACGGGGAGGACCTCCCCCAGCCCTTGGGAGGACCCGTCAGGCTTGTGGTCCCCAGGAAGTATGCTTATAAGAGCCCCATGTGGCTCTCTAGGGTCGTATTCCTCAGGGAGAGGCGACTGGGGTACTGGGAGTCTGGGATATACAGCGACACGGCAGACCCCTGGAAGAACGATAGATACCGTAGACCTCTGGGCTGAAACAAGAGATGGTTAGTTTCAAAGCCGAAGGGCAGAGGATGGGCAGCTCTCCCTAGAGCGAGTGGGAGATGAAGTCTATCCTGCCCCCATCCACAGTTATCGTCTGACCCGTCACGAACCTAGCCTCATCCGAGGCCAGGAATAATGCCACCCCCGCTATGTCCTCGGGCTCCCCAACCCTCCTCAGCATCGTCTTCTCCCTGAAGTATTGGAGCCTCTCCTCCAGCTCCGAGGGGCTATACTGGCCAAGCCCCATTTCGGTAGATATAAACCCTGGTGCAATGGCGTTAACATTTATGCCATATGGCCCCAGCTCTAAGGCTAGGCGCTTCGTTAGGATGATCACCGCGGCCTTAGTTGAGGCGTATAGCATATTTCCGGGGAGGAGGGCTGTGCCGAGCCCAGCCACCGACGATATGTTGATGATCTTTCCATACCGCTTCTCCATCATGTGGGGCGCCACGGCCCTAGAGCAGTTTAGGACCCCCCTCACATTCACCCTCCACATAGGGTCCAACTCCTCATCCCTGAACTCAAGTAGGGCCCCGCCCCCCATCAGAACCCCCGCGTTGTTTATCAGTATCTCTATTCTACCGAAATTCCTCAATCCCTCCTCAATCATCCTCTCCACCATAATCCGATCTCCAACATCGGCCCTAATGCTCACCGCCTCCCCTCCCATATCCAGTATCTGCCTGACAACCTCTTCAGCCCTCCCCTTCTCCCTGTTATAGTTGACGATCACCCTCGCACCCTCCCTTGCAAAGGCGAGGGCTATCGCCCTTCCTATACCTCTAGATGCCCCTGTGACGAGGGCAATCCTACCCTCAAGCCTTCGGCAGGCCAAGCCTCAAACCCCATATAAAGATTTGGAGGCCTAGATAAGATTCTCCTCTAATTCTCACCTGGCATCATATGAACCCTGAGTTCCAATCCTTTAGAAGACCGGGATCCTATTCCGTTTAAAAAATAAATCAATAGTTAAAAGAATGCTCCGATAGTGGAGGGTCTAAGTGTTCCTCGTTGAAGTATAAAGAATATTATGAATTAAGTCGCCATTTGATAATGTTTTATATTTGAAGTCTTCGGTTTTTAAAATTTTCTCACTTATTTAAGATGTCTTATGGGAATTTTGCCAAGTCAATTCACATTATCTTAATATGTTTATTTTTATGAAATCTTCAATGTTAGAAGATACGTTTTTGAAGTTGAGATAAAATCTTATTTTTAGGCTCCAATAAGGGTGAATTGTTGCAGGTATTCCTATTTCAGCAGTTTTAGTTTTCCTGTCACGAGATCTATCTTCTCAGCTCTGTCCGGTCCAACTCCTAGCGCTGTCGTTGTTCCTGGGGGGATCTCTGTCAATCCCCTGTCAACTATAAGCGCGCTTACGATTCCGAGCTCCTCGGCCCTCCTCGCAAGCTCCTCAAGCTCCTCCAGGGAGTCGACCCTTAGGATCACCTTCTTGGAGCCCTCATCCATCCATTCCTTCCATATCCTCCTCTTACTCCTCCTCGCCCGCTCTGAGGCCTCTAGGGAGGCGTGGCATGCCTGGCTTACCAGCTTCCCCATGCTCATCCCGAGGTCCATCCGAAGGACGATGCATTGTTTGTACTCGAAGGGGCTCTCCTCCCGCAAGGTTTACGGCACCAGTCTATCCCTATCCCTTGGGAACATGCAGCACTCCCTGATGTTGCTCATCCCCGTGACCGCCATGGTCAGCCTCTCCAGCCCTATGCTCCACCCCGCGTGGGGAGGGGCCCCATAGCTGAAGCATTCTATGTAGTGGGTGAAGCCCTTTGGGTCTAGGCCCTTCTTTAGGAGCTGGGCCTCGAGAAGCTCCGGCTCATGGATCCTCTGGGTTCCACTGCTGACCTCTATGCCTCCATATATGAGGTCGAAGGCGTGCACTATCTCCGGGTTTTCTCGGTAGGGCATTGCATAGAATGGCTTGAGGGTCGACGGCCAATCCCTTATGAAGAAGGCCTCCTCTCCCACGAGCCTCGTGAGGGCTGCCTCCTGAGACTTCGTGAAGTCCTCCCCCCACACCATCTCCTCCCCCGAATTCCTTAGGAGCCCCACGGCCTCGGTGTAGGAGACCCTCTTCAGGGGGAGGCGGGGCACCTCTAGGGCTCTTCCGATGATGGCCAGCTCCCTCGAGCATCGGCTCTTTACGCTGTCGATCATGTTGGCTAGGGTCTCCTCCAACACCTCCATAACATCCTCGTCATCGGCGAAGGCCTGCTCAATGTCCAATTGCCTCACCTCATTTAGGTGGGTTGGGGTGTTGAACTTCTCCGCCCTCCAGACCGGGACGACCGTGTACACCTTCTCGAGGCTTATAGCGCACATCTGCTTGTAGAGCTGGGGGCTCTGGGCCAGGTAGGCCTCCTTCTCGAAGTAGGGGATCTTGAAGAGGTCTGCTCCCCCCTCGGAGGCGGATGAGATGATGCACGGTGGCTGGATCTCCATATATCCCCTTTCGTTCAGATATCTTCGGAAGGCCGCGAGAAGCTCGTGCTGGATCTTGAATATGGCCCGTGTCCTGGGCGTCCTGAGGTCCATGAATCTATGGTTCAGCCTCGTCTCAAGCTCGGCCTTCACACGGCCCGAGACATCGAGGGGGAGGGGCTGCTTGGACCTGTTCAGGAGGATTATCCTCTTAGGGATGAGCTCGAACCCCCTGTGGGCTATCTCGCTTAGCTGAGCCCTTCCAGTGACAGAGATGACATCCTCCCTTCCCAACCTAAGCTCAAAGAGAGCTGGCTCTGCTTCTCCTGGCTTCAGGGTTATCTGCATCTCGTCCGTGATGTCCCTCAGGAGGATGAACTTTATGCCTCCAATATCCCTCACCCTTGAGACCCATCCCGCGATGGTCACCTCCTCGCCCTGACGCCTCTTCGCCTCCTCTATGCTGATCCTCTCCAAGCCCCTCACCCCAAGCCCGTGACCTATCCCCCTGAGCTGGAGGCTATTAAAAGTTTGGCCGGTGCTTCACATACTCGACCCTCAGGTTCATATTCCTTACCCTCTTGGCGGCCTCTGAGAGGGCCTTGATACGCTTCCTGCTCAGCTCCTTTCCCCTCCCCTTAAGGACAACCCTCGTCTCGGTGCTCCCGTCGGGAAGCCAGATGATGTTTATGGTTACTATCTGCTGGTTGGAGAATAGCTCCTCGATGAACTTTCTATCGTTGATACCCTCCTCCAAGATCAGTATGTGCTGCTTGTTCAGCCCCTCCCTGAGAAGCTTTGAGAGTTTTCCTCCATAGCTGAGGAGCTTGGCCTGGTCTCCCTGGCCCACTATGAGGATTAGGTATCCTCCAGCCTCCAGAACCTTTACGAGCCTGGCCTTCTGTAAAAGTGGGAACTGGTCCTCCACCTTCAATAGGAGCTGGGCGGTCCTGATGTAGAGGCTGTTGACGAGGCCCTTCCGTATCTTCTCCTGGCACTTGGAACATAGCATCCCGCTCTTGAGACAGAACTCACATAGCTGTGTCTGCACTCTTCCTTCCCCCTCTTATGAGAGGAGGAGGGAGTGCGAGATGCCTGTTCCAGCCGTTTCATCGGGTCAACCTGATCTCTATCATGCTAACATTGGTGGGAGGCTCGTCCGCCCCCTCAGACCTAACCTCTTCAGTCCCTATCTTGATGTCAGAGACCTTCACGTCGGGCATGAACCTATTCCTTATTATCTCGACTATGTCTACAGCCTTGCTTATAGCCCTCCCCCTCGCCTTTATCACGACCTCGTTGGAGCCCGTGAAGAGGGTCATACAGGCCAGCACATAGCTCATAACCGGCTTCTTCCCGATGAAGACGGTGTTCGATCTCGACACTTCGACTCCTCCTCCGTCTCTCTAAGAGTTCAGAGATAAAAAATATTTCTAGTTAAAAGGTTATCGCCGCCGAACAGGAAAAGGTAAAATACTCCCAGATCCATTAAGGATGGCCCAGTGAAGGATAGGTGAGCCCCTAGGATGTCGCTTAGAGACCCCTTCAAACTCGAGCTGGCTAGGAGCCATCTCCTAGACAAGAAGGTATGTAGGAACTGCGGGGCTACAAACCCCCTTGGAGCGGTGAAATGTCGGAAGTGCCACAGCAAAAACCTTAGGTTAAAGAGGAAGAAGGCGAAGGGCCGGTAAAAGTCTCCACGTCCCCAAGAGCGTGGGCATAAAGGGAAAGGATTTTTACTCTGTAAACCCTAAAGGACTTGTGGGCCGGTCGTTCAGCCTGGTCAGGACACTGCGTTCACACCGCAGAGGTCGCCGGTTCGAATCCGGCCCGGCCCA
>JBBIVO010000027.1:0-9538 GCA_037439685.1 Candidatus Bathyarchaeota archaeon
TACGAGCCAGAAGTATATGCAGATGCCCAGGAGGCTCCCCACGAGGATGCCCGCCCCGATAACCCTATCATCCATCAGAATCCCCACCCAGAAGGAGCGTTAAGCTCTAGAAGGGTCAGATAGCGGATGAACCCCTCATCCCAGGCCCATGAGGCCGCATCCCTGTAGCCCCATCCCACGGCGTGGGAGGCTATCCTGAGGGCCTTGGATATGGCTTGGGCGAGGCTCCTCATAAGCCCCCCGTCCAGGGCTTCCCTGAGCCTCCTCACGATCTCGACTATCACCCTGCCAAGGGTTGGGCTCCTAACCCTATCCACAACCATCGGGGTGAGAATCATGATGCCCCTATCCATGGTGTCGAGAGCCTTGAACCAGACCCCTGCCCTCATAGCCCTTCGCCTCAGCCTGATAAGGAAACCTGCAGTAAACATACTTAATGTGCAATATTTTAAGATATACCATATATAAGTTTTTAGGTTTAACCCCACCATAATCCATTTAAGGGCTCTCGGGAACCCCTATTTACAGGTGTAGGGTTAAGCGGCACAGGTTGGATGCATCTCATTTGAGGCTTCCAATCTTGACAGCCTCAGCCTCCATTGAACCCTACCTGATTTAAGGTGATCAGACGGCTTGCCAAGGCCCGATGATGGCTCATATCCTCCGAGGATCAGCCTCTCCTTCCAGGCCCCTCAGAAGGGCTTGGAGTCCCTCCCTGAGGTCGATCCTGGACTCGAATCCAAGCCTCTCCCTAGCCCTCCTCACCTCGCCATAGCTGTGCCTGGGCTCCCCAGCCCTGGCCTCCAGGCGTATAACCCTTGGCTCTGGGAGGCCCCAGAGCTGGGAGAGGATGGAGGCAAGACGGTTTATGGATGTGGGAACCCCGGTGGCTATGTTGAGGGTCTCCCCCGAATGGTCACCCCTATCCATCGCCAGCATAACAGCCCTTACGACGTCGCTCACATGGATGAAGTCCCTCGTCTGCCCCCCATCCCCAAATATGATGAGGGGCTTCCCCTCCATGAGGCGCCTCATGAAGGCGGATATGACCCCTCCATAGCGGTCTCCCCTCATCCGGGGCCCATAGACGTTGAAGGGCCTTAGGATCGTCACCCTCAGCCCGTGGTTGGCCTGGAACTCCCTGCAGAGCCTCTCCGCCTCCAGCTTGCTCTCAGCATAGGGGGATGCAGGCCTTGTTGGATGCTCCTCATCTATGGGCAGGTACATGGGCTCCCCATAGACGGCGCTTGTGGAGATGTAGATAACCCTCTCAACCGTCCCCTCCAGACATCCCTCCAGAAGGCTCCTCGTCCCCTCCACGTTGACACGGTGGGTCTCCTCGGGGTGCTCAAGGGAGTAGGGGACGCTCGTCACCGCGGCGAGGTGGAGGACCACCTCAACCCCCTCAAGGGCCTCCCGGACGGCTGAGGCATCCCTGAGATCGCCCCTCAAGATGTGGAGGCCATCCCTCCCCAGGTGGCCTCTCAGGTTCTCCAACCTGCCCGTAGAGAGGTTGTCCAATACGGTCACCTCCCACCCCTCCCCAAGCAGCCCATCGACGAGGTGGCTCCCGATGAAGCCCGCCCCGCCCGTCACGAGAACCCTCGAAGAGGCCAGATCCACCACCAGAGATTGATAGGAGACTCCAAATAAATGATCGGCTCCCTACAAGAACCCCCCTTGAGGTGCCATGGGGGAGAGGAGCCAGCCTCAAACCTAATAAAGCTTAAATATAACCAGCGGAAAGAGTTTTTCTTAGAATGAAGAGGCAGAATTGTATAATGTTGTACTCAACCCTGATGCTTCTGCTCCTCACCGTGGTATCCCTAGCAGCCTATGCATCTGCTAGAGACGAGTACGCGGTTGGAGGCGAGCTGATACCGGTCAATCCAGCCCCATTCCTCCTAAGTCCAACCCTCTTAGCAGCGGTGACGGCTGTGCTCCTCTTCATAATCGCCTCCATATTCGTCAAGGGTTTCCCGATAAAGATAGTGATAGAGAGGGCTTGAAGGGGAGACGGGAAGGCTGGGTGGCGGTGAGCCCAACCTAGGTTGAATGGGCTAACATCGAATGAAGATTTTTATGAACTCTTCCATCCGATTAGTTGTATTCTCCCTTTCTGGCCTGCCCTGTGAGAGGAGCATATCCGGAGCTCCCTTTAGAGGCTGTTGGGTTAGGGTGCCGATCTTTGAGCCTTTCATACCCGTTAGCGGGCTTATGGGGAGGGGATCCCTGGAACCTTTGGGAAGGGGACCGCGTCCCAGATGTTTCTTAGGCCGCATATGTAGCGGGTGAGCCTCTCCACCCCTATCCCGAACCCCGCTGATGGGGGAACCCCCTCCCTCAGCATCTCTATGTACCATCCATAGTCTCTCGGGTCTTCGCCCCTCATCCTCATCCTCTCCAGGACCCTCTCCACCTGGAACTCCCTCTCCCCTCCGGAGACGGCCTCTCCGAACCCCTCTGGATAGATGAGGTCGAAGTCCCTAAGGATCCCGGGCCTCTCCGGGTCCTCCCTGTCGTAGAAGCCCCTCGCGCTCATGGGGTAGTCGCATATCCAGAAGGGGGATTCGAACATGGTGGAGATCGCCTCCTCTGCTTCCCAGGGTATCTCCCCGCCGGGCTCGACCCTGAAGCCCTCAGCCCTCAGGATCTCCAGGGCCTCCCCGTAGCTTATCCTCTTGAAGGGGGGCCTCGGGACCCTTAGGGCTCTGCCAAGCCCCTCCAGCTCCCTTGAGCAGGCCCTTGAAACCCTCTCCAGGACGGATGTGACCATCCTCTCGCAGAGTTCCATGGCCTCTTGATAGGTTGCATGGGCCATCTCCACATCCACCTGCCTGAACTCTGCGAGGTGCCTCCCGGTTCTAACCGAGGCCTCAGGCTCAAGGCGAATGTTGGGGGAGAGGGCGAATACCCTCTCCACGCTGAGCAGGGCCATCTGCTTGTATAGGATCATGCTGCTCATCAGCTTGAAGCCGTGGCCGTAGTAGTCTATCGGGACCTGCCTCGCTCCCCTGATCCCGGGGTCCGTGACCGGCCCGATTATCGGGGCCAGGATCTCGATGAACCCCTCCCCCCTCAGGAAGTCCCTGAGGGCTGAGAGGACCTCGTCCTGAACCCTCAGGACCCTCCTAACCTCAGGCCTCCTCATATACCTGTATCGGTCGACTATCCCCGATGGGTCGATGAGCTCCCTATCCTGCAGGGCCACAAGTGGTCGAACCCGACGGGCCGAGATATAAATTTTTTCCATAAAATCTCATAAAAAATACGAAAATAAACATAAATATTGGAGTATAATGGTAATTTTTTCGATGGAGCTCGACGGGAGGGATCTCGAGATATTGAGGCTCCTCCAGAGGGACGCGAAGATGAGCGTGAAGGAGATGGCGGAGCGGCTGGAGAGCCCCGTGACAACCGTCTACTCGAGGATAAGGAGGTTGGAGGAGCTGGGGCTGATAAGGGGCTACACCGCCCTCCTGGACGCCTCGAGGCTTGGGAGGGGGACGACCGCCTTCATATTGGCCTCCTTCTCCTACAGGGTCTCGGGGGTGGAGAGGCCCCTAGACCAGCGCCAGATAGCGAGGGAGGTGGCGAGGTTCCCGGAGGTCCAGGAGGTCCACATCATAGCCGGAGACTGGGACATCCTGATAAAGGTGAAGGACAGGGATGTCGCCTCCATAGGGAGGTTCGTGATAGACAAGCTCAGGACGATAGAGGGTATAGAGAAGACCCTAACCTGCATGGTCTTCGACACCCTCAAGGAGACGCCGAGCATCCACCTACCAGAAGCCTATAAGGGGGGGCGCCAAAAGACCCTTTAGAGGAGCTGAAGTGGCGAGCCTAGCCATAGTCTACAGCAGGGGCATCGAGGAGTACGACTTCGGCCCAGGCCACCCCTTCAGGGGCGAACGGTTCCAGAGGTACATGAGGCTCCTGGGGGAGAGGGGGATCCTCAGCCTCAGGGGGGTGGAGCAGCACGAGGCGTGGGCCGCCGGGGACCCGGACCTCCGGCTGGTCCACTCGGAGGCCTACATAAGGAGGGTTGAGGCCCTCGCGGAGAGGCGGATGCCCCTGGCCCCGGACACGCCCCTCACGCCAGGGATAGTGAGGGCATGCAGGCTGATAGTTGGGGCCTCCATGAGGGCGGGAGACCTCGCGGCGGAGGGAGGCTTCAAGGTGGCCCAGGGGGTTGGGGGAGGCCTCCACCACGCGGGAATCAACCATGGAGGGGGCTTCTGCATATTCAACGACGTGGCAGTCTGCGCCAGGCACCTAATAGAGCGTAGGGGGCTTAGGAGGATCCTCATATTCGACACCGACGCCCACGCGGGGAACGGGACGATGGAGATATTCTACGGGGACCCAAGGGTCCTCTTCATCTCCGTCCACCAGGACCCCAGGACGATATACCCCGGAACGGGCTTCATAGACCAGCTTGGAGAGGGGGAGGGGGAGGGATACACGGTGAATGTGCCACTACCGCCAGGGGCTGGGGACACCTGCATGGAGATGGTCCTGGAGGATGTCTTCAAGCCCCTAGCCGAGGACTTCAAGCCCCAGCTGATCATCAGGAACGGGGGGACGGACCCCCACCACGGAGATAGGCTGGCAAGCCTAAGCCTCACCTTCCAGGGCCTTAGGAGGATAGGGGAGGCCGTGGCGGAGGCGGCCTCGAGGGCGGGATGCGCCATCGTAGACCTATGCTGCAGCGGATACAACCCCGAGACCGTGGCGGAGGGCTGGCTCGCCCTCCTCTCCGGAGAGGCGGGGCTCGAGGCCGGCCTCCCAGAGGACCATCCGGCGAGGGGGGAGGCCGAGGGGGTGGTGGAGGAGGCGGGGAGGGTTATAATGACCCTTAAGAGGAGGCTCAGGGAATACTGGAGGCTCTGAGATGGCCCCGGGGCGAGGCCAACCTCCATCTGAGCCCTTCAGCCCCTCGCCCTGGAGCGGCAGGCCCTCCTGGCGGCCATCAGGATGTGGGGGAGGACTATGGGCGTGAAGACCTTCGCGTACTTCAGCCTCGAGGCCTCCCCCACATGGCTGGCCTCCCCCCCGCCCTCTATGTACCCCTCTATGAAGGCCTCCGTGGCCTCAGCGACATTCAAGGCTGAGTCAAGAGGGTCCGCATATCTGCCCGAGTAGTATATGAACTCGGCGATGTCCCAGGCCCTCTCGTCGCCCCTGCCACCCTGCTCCAGGTCTATGAGGGTGAGGGAGCCCCCGGCCGCTATGAAGTTCTCCGGCTTGCAGTCTCCGAGGATGGCGCCAACCCCGTGGACGGCGGCGACGAGGCCGCCCGCCCTCCTTATAAGCTCCATCTCCCCCTCGCCTCCGAGGCCCTTGACGGCCCTCCTCACGGCCATCGCGAGGCTCTCCCCCTCCACATACTCTCGGATCATCGCCTGCCCCTCGAAGCTCACCTGTAGGACCTGGGGGGCCGGTATCCCCTCCCTCCTCAGGAGGCTCGTCGCGGCGCACTCCCTCTCCATCCTCCTCCTCCCGAGGACCGAGAAGTTCCTGGTCCCCATCGTCCAGAGGAGGAGGGGGGCCCACTTGAAGCCGGTCCAGGATGGGAAGCGCTTCATGATCAGCCTCCTCTCCGCGCCCCCCACCCTGTAGTTGAGGAGGTAGACCTCGTTGAGGATGCTGCCGTACCTCTTGACCCTCAGGTCCTCCACCCCCGACCCCTCGATGGCTGAGAGCATGGATGGGAGGTCGAGGGGCCTCGAGAGGGGGGTTAAGCCCCTGGCCGTGGGATAGTAGAGGTACCTCCCAGCCCCTTGGGCCTCGATGGACCTAGCCGCCAGGGGGAAGTGGTCGATGGGGGTTTGGATGAGGAGGTTTAGGAGGCCCCTCACCCATTCAGGGCCACGCCTCAAGGCCCTCCTGAGGAGCCTATGGGCCCTAGCCAGGTGGTCCGGGAGGCCCAGCCTCCTCCTCACGGAGGCGGCGAAGCCGGGGTCGACCTTGAGGTGGCCGTCCACCCTGAGGATCAGCCCCTCCCCCTCGAGGCCTCCAATCGCCTCCTCATATCCCCCCATCACGTCGACCCCGCCCTCCTCAAGCCTCTCAAGGAGGGCTGAGGATGGGAGATCCTCGTGGGAGACCCTTAGGAGGATGTCTGCGACGAAGTATCTCGGGTCTATCAGGAGCTCGGTGGAGAGCTCGGGGTGCTCGAGCACGAGGCCCGTGAGGCTCTCCCTGATCTTCCTATGCCTATACCTCCTGACGAGGCCTTCGAGGTAATCCCGTCCCATCATACACCTCTGGGGGATGAGGAGCCTCCATGCGACCGCCTCGAGGAGGGCCGACTCCAATGCGTCCGACTCGAGGAGCTCCCGGTCCACCATCAAGAGCTCGAGCTCCCCCCCATCCACCTTGAGGAGGCGCCTCTGGAAGGCCTCCCTGAAATCCTCGACGACGGCTAGGACCTTCAGGCCTCCAAGCCCCTCGAGGCCGATGAGGGAGGCGGCGAAGGGGCTTGGGCTTATCGCCTTAAGGGCTTCCAGCAGCCTCCTCTCAACCTCCTCAGGGGCCCTCTGCATCCCCTTCCACCTTTGGCTGGAAGGCATATCACCCGAGCCGGGTTATTGGAGGCCCCTCACAGGTCGCCCCATTTTATGCCGCCCCATCGACCTATTTGAGGCCGAGCTGCGCGGTTGAGGCCAGGCCCTTCAGGGCCCTCTCGGGGATTCCGACCGCCGAGAGGAGCCTCGCGGCTGGGGGTATCACCTGCCTCTCTATGTAGTAGTCCAGGTCCACCCTTGAGGGGTCCGCCTCGAAGTATGGGACGGCCCTCTCATATAGCCTCCCCTTCCCCTTCACGATGATGAATCCCACCATATCTCCCGGCTTGACCTCCCACCCCGCCTCCTTCATCCTCCTCGCCACGGCGACGTGGGGGGCTGAGACCTCATACTCCTCAACCCCCTTCGTCAGCCTCTTCCATATTATCAGCTTCTTTATCGGCACCCTCCCCTCCCTCAGGGCCTTTATGGTCTCTCCGATCCTCCTCACCGCCTCTTCCCTCCCCCCCTTCAGGATGGCCTCTAGGGCTGCGAGCTGCGCCTCCTTGGCTATGCCGCTCCAGTCCCCCCTGACGGCCTCGAGGCCCACGGTCTCTATCCTCCCATCCTCGGTGAGGCCCCCATACCTCTTCTTCGCCTCCGTGAAGAGGATCCTCCTATACCTCCTCTCCACCCTCGCCTCCAGGCCTAGGGCCTCCCCTATCCATTCGAGGAGGCTCCTCATCCCCTCGGGGTCGCCCCTAAGGAAGAGGCTGTCCGTGTCTCCGTAGATGGTCTCAAGGCCCAGCTCCCTCGCCCTCTCCATGGCCATCCTGATCGTCTCCCTCCCCCAGGCCGTCGTGGCCTCAGCCGCCTCCCTGCAGTACCACCTGGCACCCGCCCATCCCAGGTATCCATAGGTGGCGTTCGCTATCACCTTGAGGGCCCTCTGCCTGGCCTCCAGGACCCTCCTCTCGACGGAGACCTCGGGCTGCCCCTCGGCCAGGCTCCTCGCCCTCTCCCTCTCCTCCAGGAGCCTCCTCAGGGCCCTCGGGATGAATCCGATCTCCCCCTTGAAGGCGTGGGGGAGGCCCGGGGCCCTGTAGACGCCGTCGGAGGTCAGGGTGTCGAAGGAGATGTTGTACTTCATCATTATGTTTGGATACATGCTCTTGAAGTCTATGACCGCCACATCCTCGTGGAGGCCTGCCCTGGGCTCCATCACCATCCCCCCGGCGTAGGTCTGGTAGCCCGCCTCCCCCCTCAGGGGGATCAGCTCCCCCGCCTCCACGGCTAGGCCCATGAGGTAGCTCTCAACCCTGAAGCCCGTGGCCGCCGTGAGGACATGGTCCGCCGGGAGGCCGGTTATCTCCGAGAGGGAGAATATGTAGTCCGAGACCGCCCTGTAAACCTCCATTATCCCCTCAGCCCTCTGCATCGAATACTCCAGGACCCTCGACCTCTCCCTGGCCCAGGCCTCGGAGAGGTCATACTCGTCGATGGTGTCATACTCCACCTTGAGGCCGAGGTATGAGGAGTACTCCTCAAGGGTCTCAAGCTTTATCTCGGGGGTCTCCTCCACGAGGTCGTAGAGGTCTATGTTCACCCTCCCCTGAATGGACTGGTGGCCGTAGACGCTCGTCCTAGGCTCCGCCCCGAGCCTGCCGAGGGAGGGGGTGAACCCCAGCCTCCTACACCTCTCGGCGATGTATGGGAGGAGCCTCCGGTTGGTGTTGAAGCCGACCATCACATCAGGGTCGTAGGCCTGTACAAGCTCTATGAAGCCCCTCAGGAGCTCCTCCTCGCCTCCGAGGAGCTGCCTCCTCTCCCCCCCATCGGATACCGCGGATATCACCATCACGGGGTCAACCTCAGGCCTTGGGGTTCCCCTCCCAGCCAGGAGGAAGGCGTCGAAGGCCAGGACCCTCAGCTCAGGCCTCTCAACCCTCTCCAGCCTCCGGTACTCCCCGGAGGGGAGGTAGACCCTGAGGCCTCCCAAAGCCTCAGACTCCTCAGCCTCCACGGCATGCCATGACGAGGGGCGTACCCTCCTCCTCAATAGGAACTGGGTGGAGGCCCTCACATCGGCCTCGAAGACCCCCTCAGCCCCACATCGCCCCCTCACCCTCTCCGCTAACGCCTCGAGCTGGTCGGTGGTGGAGGAGACCCTCACCGCCTTCAGGGGCCTCCCCATCAGCCTCCTCTCGACTATCGCAGCCTCCGAGATGGGGAGGTCCCTCGAGGCCTCCAGGCAGGAGCGGATCCCCTCCAGGTCACTGCCCGTCAGGTAGAAGACCGGCCTGAAGGGCTCCTTCACTATGAGCCTTGAGCCATCCTCCCCAATGGCCCATATCCAGGAGGTGGGGCCATCCTCCATCTCGGTGGCCACGTCGAGGACCCAGAACCTCAGCATCCCATAGGATATTGGAGGGCGGGGTTTTAAATGTGCCTAGGGCCTATGGGGGATGAGGCATGAGGCGGCCCATATCGCCGAGCTTTTTAGCCTGAAGACCGGATATACTTTGGGGTGAATGGTTGTCGAGGTATGGGAGGCTGGGCGTAGACGTTGAGAAGAGGGGGATAGAGGCCTTCAGGCCTCTCATCGAGAGCCTCTACCCCGAGGCCTTCTGCGCGGTTCAGGCGGATCCCGAGAACCCTGGCTGGGGCCTAGTGGCGCACGTCGACGGCGCCGGCAGCAAGCCCGTCCAGAGCTACCTCTGCTGGAGGGAGACGGGGGAGGCGAGGTGGTTCATGGGGCTGGCCCAGGACGTGGTGGCCATGAACCTCGACGACATCATCTGCGTCGCGGCGAGGCCCATCCTCTTCCTCGACAGCGTCTCCCTCAACCCGATGAGGGTGGACCGCTCAACCCTCCTCAGGGCTCTGGCGGAGGGGTTCAAGGGCTGCCTCGAGAGGCTCCAGGGGCTGGGCCTGCCCATGGGCTTCGCCGGGGGCGAGACGGCGGACCTCCCAGACCAGGTGAGAACCCTAGACCTCACGGGGTTCATCCTTGGGAGGGTGAGGCTCGA
>JBBIVO010000027.1:9548-21565 GCA_037439685.1 Candidatus Bathyarchaeota archaeon
GGGGCCGTGACCGGAGGAGGGATAGAGGCTGGGGATCTGATAGTCGGGCTTAGGAGCGGGGGGAGGGCCAGGTACGAGGAGGAGATGAACAGCGGGATCATGTGCAATGGGCTGACGCTGGCGAGGTGCGTCCTCATGGCCTCAGACTACCCCGAGAGATATCCGGAGATCTCCCACTCCCCGGGGAGGTACATGGGAAGGTTCAGGGTGGACGACCGCCTGGACGAGCTCGGGATGACTGTTGGGGAGGCGCTCCTCTCCCCGACAAGGCTCTTCGCCCCGATCGTGAAGGCGATCCTCGAGAGGCTTGGAGGCTCGATCCATGGAATGGTCCACAACACGGGTGGAGGCCTCACCAAGTGCCTCCGACTGGGGAGGGGGATCCGATACGTCAAGGATATGCTTCCGGAGCCCGACCCCATCTTCAAGCTGATCCAGAGGGAGGGAGACATCGACTGGGGGGAGATGTACGTGGACTTCAACATGGGGGTGGGCTTCGAGCTCATCGTGGAGCCCGAGGCCGCCGACGAGGCGATAAGCATATCGGAGGGGTTCGGGGTGGAGGCCCAGGTGATAGGCCGATGCGAGGATGGAGGGGCGGAGAATACGCTGGTTATAGAGGGCCCCCATGGGAGATTCAAATATAAAAGGTGAGAGGCTGGCGG
Organism: Candidatus Bathyarchaeota archaeon; assembly: GCA_037439685.1. GTDB lineage: Archaea > Thermoproteota > Bathyarchaeia > TCS64 > TCS64 > JAGTRB01. The sequence continues at coordinate 10,214 of JBBIVO010000027.1, forward strand.
ATCCGCCGGCCACCTAGGCCCTACGCTCCACCCTTCGAGATGCTGGAGAGGATGCTGGCCTCTAAGCCCTCGTCAGAACCTCCTCCAGGGCTCCGACGCCCTCCCCAAGCCTGAGGGGGTACCCAAGCTCCTTTAGGGACATCTCCAGGGCCCCCATGGTGGCGACGAGGTCGTTGGATGTCGCGCATCCCATGTGGCCGATCCTCACGATCCTCCCCGCCAGCTTCCCAAGCCCTCCGGCTATGACGACGTTATGCTTCTGCCTCATCAGCCTCCTCAGCTCCGCGTCGTTGACCCCCTCGGGAACCTCTGGGACCGAGAGGGTGTGGGCCTCGTACCCCTTCTCCGGGAAGATCCTCAACCCTATCGCCTCAAGCCCAGCCCTGAAGGCCTCTGAGTAGGTCCTATGCCTCCTCCACCTCTCCTCCAACCCCTCCTCGAGGATAATCTTTAGGGCCTCCAGCATCCCCAGGACCATCCCTGTCGCCGGCGTGGCGAAGTATCCGCTCGGCCTCTCCATGACCGGCCTCCACCTCCTCAGGTCCGCGTAGTAGTCGGAGGCCCCGGTCTTCCTCGACTCGACCGCCCTCCAGGCCCTCTCGCCGAGGCAGAGGAGGGTCAGGCCTGGGGGCGCCCCCAACGCCTTCTGGCTCCCAGTGACGCAGACGTCTATATTCCACTCATCCATCTTCACGGGCATGCCGCCGAGGCCGCTTATGGAGTCAACGACGTAGAGGGCGTCAAGTCCCCTCACGGCCTCCCCGATCTCCCTCAGCGGGCTCGCGACGCCCGTTGAGGTCTCGACGTGGACGAGGGTGAAGGCCTTATAGTCTCCCTCCTCTAGCCTCTCCCTCAGCCTCTTCGGGTCAACGGGCTTGCCCCAGTCGAACCTGAGGTGGTCCACGACCCCCCCATGCGCCTCGGCTATCTCGGCCCACCTCTCGCTGAAGAAGCCGTTCTCAGCACATAGGATCCTGTCCCCCCTCTCCACGATGTTGGCCATGGCCACCTCCATCCCGAGGGTTCCACTCCCCGCGATCAGGAAGGGGTACCCCTCGGTGACGAAGACCCTCTTCTGGAGCCTCAAGGCCTCTGTGAAGGCCTCGATGAACTCGTTGGACCAGTGGCTCAGCACGGGCCTGGAGAGGGCCCTGAGCACCCGAGGCGAGACCATCGTCGGCCCCGGGATCATCAACAACTCACGTTCGAAGTCCATCACATGTAATTTGAGATATCATGATTAAAGATTTCGCTGATCATTGATGATGAGGGCCAGATGCTCGCAGGGGGATGCCATCCGAGGCGATTCAAAAGGTTAAAGTAGCTTGAGGGGAGAGGATGGGATCATCTGGGGTAACCGGTTTGAGGGTGAGGGAGGTCTCGGTCCCCAGCCTCGCATGGTTCGGGAACACGCCCCTGAGGCTCGAGTTTCCTGAGGGCTGGGAGGTGAGGAGGTGCAGGGTGGGATGCGAGGGGCACCCGGCCATGGGTGAGGTGGAGGTAAGGGCGGCGATAGAGAGCCCCATCGGCTCCAAGCCCCTCAGCCGCCTCGCGGAGGGGCGCCCTGAGGTGGCGATAATCATCGACGATATGACCCGGCCGACGAGGAGCCAACAGTACGTCAGGCCGATCCTCGAGATCCTCCACCGGGCTGGGGTTCCGAGGGACAATATAAGGTTCATAATGGCTGGGGGGAGCCACGGGACCTTCGGGAGGCTGGACTTCGCGAAGAAGCTCGGGGAAGACCTAGTGGCCGAGTACCAGTGCTACAACCACAACCCCTACGAGTACCTCGAGTATCTGGGGGAGACGAGCAGGGGGACACCGGTCTACGTGAACGCCGAGGTCATGAGCTGCCAGCTCAAGATAGGGATAGGGACAGTCCTATTCCACAGGCTGATGGGCTTCACGGGCGGGGGGAAGATAATCCTCCCAGGGGTCTCGGGGATCGACAGCATCGAGCACAACCATGGGGAGGTGGGGGGATTCGGCCCAGGGAGGACGCCCCACCCATCGACGGGCCACCTGAGGAACGAGGGGAACGCCATTCGCCTAGACGCGGAGGAGGCCGCCAGGATGGCCGGGCTGGACTTCAAGGTCGACACGGTCCTCAACCTATCGCTGGAGCCCATGAGCGTCTATGCGGGGGACCTCGTGGAGGTTCAGAGGAGGGCCTCAAGGGATGCCCTGAGGTGGCATAGGTGCGAGGCCCCGAGGGAGATGGACATCGTGGTGGCCAACACCTACGTGAGGGCTAACGAGGCCCAGCTCGGCCTCTGGCCGGCCTACAGCTCGGTTAAGGAGGAGGGATCCATAGTCCTCATAGCCAACGCCCCGGATGGGGAGATCCCCCACTGGATCTTCGGCCAGCATGGGAAGAGGATGGGAGCCCGCCTCTGGAGCCCGGAGAGGAGGCCCCTCCAGAGGGGGAGAAGGCTGATCATCTACTCGCAATACAAGGAGAGGAGCTATGACATGAGGCTCGGCCTCCCAGAGCAGACCGTATGGGTGAGGGAGTGGGACGAGGTGATAGAGATCCTAAGGGCGCACCACGGGGATAGGGCGAGGGTCGCAGTCCTCCCAGACGCGACGATGGGGATCCCAGAGACGGCATTGGGAGGGTGAAGGGTGAAGAGGGCGATAATGATAGAGGAGAGGGATAACGTGGCCACCGCGACCTCCGACATAGAGCCCGGGGAGGAGGTGGAGGTCATCTCCCCATCGGGCGAGGTGGCCATGAGGGTGAGGGCCTCTGAGGCGATACCCTTCGGGCATAAGCTGGCCCTGAGGGATATAGCGCCGGGGGAGGACATGGTCAAGTATGGGGAGAGGATCGGGGTCGCGTCAAGATCCATAGGGGCCGGATGCTGGGTCCACACCCATAACCTCGAGAGCCTGGTCAGGCCGACGGACTGCGGGGGAGCGCCATGACGGAGTTCTACGGCTTCGAGAGGCCTGACGGCTCGGTCGGGGTGAGGAACCACCTCCTGGTCCTAGCCCCGATAGACTGCAGCTTCGAGGCTGCCAGGAGGGTGGCCTCCCAGGTAGAGGGGGCCGTGGCCGTCACCCAGTACCACGGATGCGGCCTCGACGGGATGGTCCTCAACAACCTCGTGGGGACAGCCCTGAACCCGAATGTCGCCGGCGTCCTCATAGTGGGTCTGGGATGCGAGTCGCTGACCCCGGAGATCCTAGCCGAGAGGATAGAGCCCTCCGGCAAACCCCTCTACACCCTATCCATCCAGGGGGAGGGGGGAACCATAAGGGCGGTTGAGAGGGGCGTCCGCCTCCTCCAGAGGATGGCCCAGGAGGCATCCGAGCTTAGGAGGGAGGCCTTCCCCATCTCCCGCCTCACCCTAGCCGCCGAGTGCGGGGGATCCGACGCCACGTCGGGGATCGCGGCAAACCCAGCCCTAGGGGTCGCGGCGGACACGCTGATAGACGAGGGGGGAACCGTGATAATCAGCGAGACCCAGGAGATGACCGGAACCCAGGAGATCCTGGCGAGGAGGGCGGTCGACGAGGAGACGGCGAGGAGGATAAGGGAGATGATCGGGCGCCAGGAGAGGAGGATGAGGATGATGGGGATAGAGAGCCGCTTCATGTCCAAGGGGAACATCGACGGAGGCCTCACCACCATAGAGGAGAAGAGCCTGGGGGCGGTGAGGAAGGGGGGAACCCGCCCCATCCAGGGGGTTCTCGAGAACAGCGAGGAGAGGCTCGAGAGGCCGAGTAGGGGAGGCCTATGGCTCCAGGATGGGACGGGCTGGGACGTCGCCTCGGTCACCCACATGGTGGCGGCGGGGGCCCAGATCGTCGCCTTCACGACAGGGAGGGGCTCACCCGTCGGCCACGCCATAGCCCCGGTGATAAAGATAACCGGAAACCCGGAGACCTACGCCAGGATGGGGGACAACATCGACGTAGATGCGAGCCCCATCCTGGATGGGAGGGAGTCGATAAACTCGGTGGGGAGGAGGATCTTCAACCTCATCGTCGAGGTGGCCTCTGGAAGGAGGACCAAGGCGGAGGCCCTGGGATACAGGGAGTTCGCCGTCTTCTCCAGGGATAGGCTGGCGGAGAGGCTCATGGGATTCCGCTGAGCCGAGGCGAAGATGCGGAAATGGGCTCAGAGGATCGGTACAGGGTGGAGATAATAGCGACGGGCAATGAGATACTCCTGGGCAGGATAGTGGACACGAACTCCCCATGGATGGCGAGGAGGATAGCCGAGCTGGGGGGAAGGGTTAGGAGGATAACATGCGTCGGCGACGAGGCTGAGGAGATCTCCAGGGCCGTGAGGGAGGCCCTGGAGAGGGGGAACAACCTCCTTATCCTGATGGGGGGACTGGGCCCCTCGGAGGATGACCTCACCGTCGAGGGGCTGGGAAGGGCCCTTGGGAGGAGGGTGGAGATAAGCCAGGAGGCTAGATCGATGCTCATGAGGAGGTGTGAGGAGCTCGGCTTGGAGCTCACCCCGAGGAGGGAGAGGATGGCCCGAGTCGTCGAGGGGGGTAGGCCCCTACCCAACAGGGTTGGAATGGCCCCGGGCATCCTCTTGGCCGAGGGAGAGACCGCCATAATAGCCCTCCCAGGGGTTCCCGAGGAGATGAAGGCCATCTTCGAGGAGCATGTAGCCCCCCTCATAGGGTCCAAGGGGCGTAAGAGCCTGGTTGCGAGGAGCCTCCGCCTGAGGGTGGTCTGGAGGGAGCTCTCCCCCCTCCTCGACCTCCTCAGAGAGGCCCATCCCGATGTCTACCTCAAGCCTGAGGCCACGCCTCCCCCCGCGGTTGATGAGAGGGGATTGGAGAGGGAGGTCAGGGTGGACGTGGCGGTCGAGGCGGCCTCCATGGAGGAGGGGGAGGAGAAGATGGAGGAGCTCCTGAGGGAGCTGGATGGGAGGCTGAGGGGCCTCGGGGGAAGGCTGATGGAGGTGGCCTCCGAGCCCCCTAAACCCTGAGGGGGGCGAGCTCCTCATCTCCAATGGCCTTAACGGCTATCCTCCTCTCAAAGCGGTCTCGGATGAGGACCTCGACTGGGACATCCCTGGGAGCGTCGGAGTACCTCGCCGTTATGGCTGCAGCCATGGTGATAATCTCCTCCCCGGCCTCGCCCAGGACCAGCGTTGTGGGCCCCATGTATCCCAAGACCCGCATCCTCGATATCCCCCTCCTCTCGGCCAGCGCCTCCAGCAACCTGTTCTCCTCCTCATCCCTCCCCACGACCACCCTAGCCGATCCGACCCTGAAGTGCCTCCCAACCCTCAGGAGGAGGGCATCCCCCACCGTGGGCCTCCCCTCATGGGATATGTAGTCCCTAAGCCTCCTTGAGAACTGGGGGTCCGTGAGGAGGCAGCCTCCAGATGGGCAGGGGTAATCCGCCAGCCCCAGCTCCTCAGCGAGCTGGATCTGGGGGGTTCTCCTCCTCCCCCTAATCGCATGGAGGCTCTCCCTCCTAACCAGCCCCCTCCTCTCGAGCTCCGTCTCCCATAGAAGCCTTCCAGAGAGGGGCCTGAGGACCTTCCCCTCCAATCCGGCCTCCCTCTCGATCAGCCTCATCGCCAAGGCGCGCTGGGAGAAGGGCCTCTCGTCGAGGACCTCGCCGGTGACGAGGTACTCGGCCCCGATCCTCCCCGCCAGCTCCTTCGCCTTCCTGAACATGAGGATCCTGCAGTCTATGCATATGTTCATCTGGCTCCCATACCCGTGGGGAGGGTCCATGAGGAGGTCTAAGAACTCCTCCCCGAGGAATACGTGGTGAACCCTCACCCCAAGCCTCCTCCCAGCCTCCTCCACCCCACACTTGTCGCAGACGCAGAAGGGGGTTGTGAAGTGAACCGCCTCCACGTCAAAGCCCATCTCCTGGGCCATCCTCAGGGCCAGGGTGCTGTCCAGCCCCCCTGAGAATAGGGCCAAGACCTTCACACGCCTGGGCTCGAGGAGGCCGTCGGGGGAGGATGCCTGAGACGCCATGGGCTTAGATATAGGGACAGCCCAAAATAAGAAGATTCTTCACAAGCCCCTCGACCGAGACCCTTCATGTGGAGGGGCAGGCGACAAATTTCCAGGGGATCCCAATAATAATCCTATGGCCTTCCGATCTCCTCGTCGAAGATCCTTGAGAGCTCCTCCATGCTCATCCCAAGCCTCTTCGAGAGCTCGATCACCCATCGTGTGTAGGATCTAAAGGCGCTTCTGACTATCCCCCTCTTCTCCTCGTCCGAGAGGGACTCCTCCTCGACGAGGAGGAGGGCGAACCACCTGCCGAGATCGGTCAGGGTGTAGTACTTGACCCAGACGGTCCTCCCGGAGCTCTCAGACTTCTCAACATCTTCATCCAATATCTTGAGCTGGGTCAAGGCCTTGAGGTGATCGATGATGGTCTTATTCGAGTAGCTTAGGGTGGAGATCAGCTCTTTCTGGTAGACCTTCTCGAAGACCCCCTTCCTCATCGAGAATCTGAGGATCTCCACGGGAACCTCCGAGCCGAAGACGGCCTCTAGAACCCTCCTCTTCCTATCCCTAGGCAGAAAGATAACATATGGATAGAGCCTCTCATCCATGGGAGCCTCCCCCAGCATCAAACCCCTATAACCCTATATCTTCCACGAAGGTTAAATATTGTCGCTGAACAACATTCCAACGTTTCCAGGTTCATGGGGGAATAGCTGAAGCCTCATAGAGGTTTTACGGGATTCATCAGGTATTGTGAGATAGATGAACCAGAGAAAGGGGGCCTTGAAGTAGAGGAGAGGCCTACGGGCTTCTGGGATCTCCAAAGGTGAACATCTCAGGGGAGGATTGCAGCCATCCACAACATTTAAAGTGGGAGGCCCTTCCCATAAGTCGAGGCCCTCTCATGGTCGGGTCGCCATCCCTGGGAGGGGAAAGACCGAGGGTAGAGGCTGTCCTATTCGACCTCCATGGAACCCTCGCCTTCTTGGAGGAGGTTCCAGAGGAGGAGGCGAGCTCCTTCCTGAGGGACCGCGGCTACGAGGTCTACCCTCAACCCTTCAATGCCTCCTGGAGGCTCGTAGGGTTTGTAGACTATCCCAGGTATGGCTATAGATCCTGGGAGACCTTCCTGAGGAGGGTCTTGGAAAGGTTGGGGGTGAAGGTGGATAAGCAGACATTGATGGAGCTAGCATGCCTTTATAGAAGGGCTCATTGGAAACTCTATCCAGATGCTCAAGAGGCATTATCCCATGTTAAAAGGTTGAAGCTTAAAGTTGGAGTCGTAACAAGCATAGCAAAATTTATGTATATTGAAGCCCTAAAACCAGTTAGGAATAAAATGGATTTTATAGTTGATTCGCACACATTTAAATGCGAAAAGTCAAATCCAAAAATCTACTTAAAAACCCTTGAGAAATTGGGGGTCAAGCCTCATCAGGCCGTGATGGTAGGAGACGATTTAAAATTGGACGTGGAGCTACCCAAAAAACTAGGCATGAAAGCCATACTTCTAGATAGAGAGGGAAGATATGAGTGGAGGGATGCCTCTAAACCCGATTTCATCGTGAACGACCTGGTGCAGGCAGTTGAATATATCACCGATAAATATCTTTAAAAATAATTGCATCGAAAATGCATAAAATCCATTTCTTAAACTTTATCCATATAGTTAAACCATTTCATTTGGATAAGGTAATATGATTTATGATCATTGTTTTCTATTTCTTCACATATATTTTTCAATTCTCGAGAGATTTCAATCTCATTCTGGATTGTGGAAAATGGGATTTGCAGGTTGTCTTGATCCTCCCTCGAAGATTGAACCCCATGCGAGGTGTGTAAGGAGCGCGGGGGGCCAACTAACAAACCCTCCAGCTCCTCCTCAGCCCTCGTCCGAAGCCCCTTCCATCTTAGCGATGCCTCGGCCATGCCTCAAGGACCCTCAGCTGAGCACATCCCCTCCCTAAGGCTTCCGCCTGGGGTGGAACCCTGCAAATCCTCTCTCACCCCTGATTTTCTTAACCTTAGGCTGGCTACCCTCTAGTCGACACCTCTAATCTTTGGTTGAGGGGCTCGGTATTGGATTAGGCCACCCCTCCTCAGGGCGTAGATCAACCCTGCAGCTATGGGGACGGCTATGAGGGTCATGAGGATCCTCTCAACTACGGAGATGGGGAAGGTTATGGCGAAGAGGGCTCCGAGCCCTGTGGGGTCATCCTTTGGGAGGCCTGACTTCAGCCATGAGAAGCCCATGGCCGCGATGGCGTCCCTTATCCCCTTCAACTGGACGAACCAGCCGACCGAGGAGATGAATATCAGGCTTCCCGCCATGTGGTTAGCCATCATCCCGCTCAGGCTTGCTATGAAGGCCCCCAAGAGCATCCTCCTCCTTTCTCCACTCTCAACAAGCTCCGCCACCCTCCCCCTGAGGGCCAGGACCAGGAGCAGGGCAGTCAGGTGGAGGGCCGGATAGTATGGAACCGTGAGGCCGGGTGGGGAGAGGTACCAGAGTAGGATGAGGGCTGCGAGGAGGGCTGCGGTGATCCTCCAGCCGGGTCTATGCCCCCTTCTCATAAGCGCCCCCGAGGCTACCGCCCCTATTGGGCCGGTGGGGAGCATGAGCATCCCGAAGAACGTCGTTGTCGGTATGAGCCAGGCTATGAAGTTCCCGATGAATACGGCCAGGGCTCCTATCCATGGGCCTAGGAGCATCCCTATCAAGGGCATCAGGAGGATGGTGGGCTCTATTCTGCCCGAGCTCAGCCCTATGACCGGTATCCCGGGCAGCCTAGATAGAACCACCTGGAGGGCCGCGAAGATGCTTATCAGGGCTACCTCTCTGGACTTCAAATTCAATTCTCGACACCGCCATTTAAAATTAAATAACCCTATGTAATATTTTAAATTTAGGGTTTGAGCCGAGGATGGCCTCAGTCTAAGGGCAAGATCCCCGCCCTCAAACCTCTAGGTTGGGGGACCCCTCAGGCTCCACTCCGGGGTCTTCGCATCTGGCACGGAGTCGGCCCTGGGGGAGTAGGGCTTGATATCGATGATGGGGGTCCCCTCCACCGCGTCTAGGCCAGCCACCCTCAATCTGCATCCATCTACGGCCTCCAGCCTCACGACCGTGAGGCCTATCGGGTTGGGCCTTGAGGGGCTTCTGCATGCGAATACGCCGGTGAGGGGAGCCCCCTCATGCCTTCTAGGTACCACCTGAAGGGTTCTCCTGTTCCTCTCGTCGTCCCTCAGGTGGAGCCAGTACAGCACGATGAGGTGAGAGTACTCCCCGATGCCCAGGAGGCCCCCGCAGAACTCCTCGAAGATCCTGATGGCGGAGACCTCCCCAGCCGACTCCACGGCTCCGATGAAGAGGACCTCCCCCCTACCCCCCATCTCCCAGAGGCTTGTCAAGCCCGAGATTTAATCCTTCCGAGGGAAAAGCTTAGATTCTTTTGACGGCATCGAGAGGTGATGGCAAGGGTCTCGATAGTCAAGGGGCCTCAGGGGCCTGGCTCAGAGGAGATCCACAGGATGGTTGGAAGGGCCGTGGAGCTCCTGGGCGGAATAGGAAGCTTCGTGGAGCCTGGGGAGAGGGTCGCCCTCAAGCCCAACATCGTGACGGGGAGGCTGGCGGGCAGGGGCGTGACCACAGACCCTAGGGTGGTGGAGGCCATCATAAAGATGGCCTACGAGGCTGGGGCGGGGGAGGTCCTCATCGTCGAGGGGGCTGGATATGGAACCCCGACCCCTGAGGCCTTCAAGCTGAGCGGAATCGAGGAGGTGGCCGAGAGGGCGGGAGCTGGGATCGTCGACGTGGACGAGGACAAGCTCGTGGAGGTGGAGGTCCCAAACCCCCTCGTGCTGGATAGGATAAGCGTCTCAAGGGCCTTCTACGAGGCCGACGTCAGGGTGAACATCCCCGTGATGAAGACTCACGACCAGATGCTGATGACCCTTGGGATGAAGAACATGAAGGGGATAATCCCAAAGCCTTGGAAGCGCCTATTCCACAGGGTCGGGCTGGCCAAGGCCATAGTGGACCTAAACAAGGCGGTTCCAGTGGACCTGACCATCGTGGACGCGATCCACGCCATGGAGGGGCTGGGCCCATCCCTAGGCGAGGTCTTCGAGATGGACCTGGTAATGGGTGGAGACGATGTGTACGCCCTAGACTGGGTGGGGGCGAGGGTCATGGGCCTCCACCCGGAGGAGGTAGAGTACCTGAGGCTGGCCTCGGAGCAGGGGCTCCTTGACCTCCATGGAGGGGGGATCGAGGTCCTAGGCGAGGGGATAGACTCTGTTGCGAGAACCTTCAAGAGGCCCCCCATGGAGCTGGCGCCCCAGGAGGGCGTCACCGTCATCGAGGGGGGAGCCTGCAGCGCATGTAGGGGGACGATAAGGAGCGTCTTCTACGACCTGGATAGGATGGGCCTCCTAGGCAGGATCCGAGGCCTATTGATAGTGGTGGGACCAAGCGCCGAGCCTCCGGAGGGGCCTGAACGGACACCATTGATAATGGGGACATGCCTCAAGAGGCTTGAGAGGAGGGGACGCTACGTGGTTGGATGCCCACCCAACAACGACAAGATGGTAGAGGCCATAAGGGAGATATGCAACCTCTAGAGCCATGGGAGACAAGTCCTGGAAGGAGCTCCTAGAGCTCCTCAAAGCCGCTGGAAGGCTGAAGAGGATAAAGAGGATCGGATGGGTTGAGGCGGGGATAGAGGAGCCCGAGTCCGTGGCAGATCACAGCTTCAGAACAGCCCTCCTGGCCATGATACTCGCAGACCTCCAAGGCCTAGACGCTGAGAAGGCGATGGGGATGGCCCTCCTCCACGACCTCCCCGAGGCGGAAGTGGGTGACCTCACCCCAGAGGAGAAGGTGAGAAGACCAGCCCACGCCTTGGAAGAGGGGGAAGCGATGGAGAGGCTCCTATCCCTCCTGCCGAAGCCCCTCTCAGAGAGGTACCACTCCCTCTGGAGAGAATTCAAATCCTTAGGATCCCCCGAGGCCGAGATAGTCTCCCAATCAGATAAACTTGAGATGTACATCCAAGCGATCGAATATATTGAAGCAGGTTTCGATCCAAAAAGGCTTGAGAGGTTCCTAATCACCAAGATGGAGGGCATTCCAAAAGAACTCTACAACGAGATAATCAAAATAAAGGATAAAAAACATAATAAATGTTGTGGTAAATAGGTTCCGAAAAAATAAAATATATTATAATTGGATATTTAAAAACTCTGCAATTTTTGTTATTTTTAAAATTTAAAATAATAGAGAAGACTTAATTTTAATAAATCCTTAAATATTAGTTCAACGCCTCTAAAATAGAGAATATGACCGTAAAACTTAAACGCGATTTTATTGACTTGCTAGAGAAGGACCTAGAGTTCC
>JBBIVO010000028.1:0-20228 GCA_037439685.1 Candidatus Bathyarchaeota archaeon
AGAGACATGGAATCTCTCTAATTCGGAGACGCCGATTAAAGGGTTTCACCTCTCAGGCCCCCAAGGCCGTTTTGAAGCTCAACCAAGTTCCTGGAGGGAAGGCTTCAGTTTAGCCTGGCCTCAGAGGTGCCTCCTCATGAGGGCCACGACGGCCAATCCCACGAGGGTTGATGCCGCTAGGAATTGGAACGCCCGTTCCAGGGGTGAGGTGGCGGCCACGATGCTCATCGTCAGGAGGCCTAGGGCTCCTCCGAGGGATAATGTAGCCCCCCATAGGCCTGCACCTGCCCCCCTATCCCTCTCAGGGATGGCCTCGAGGATGGCCGCCTGGGATACTGGGAAGACCAGGGAGGCGCCGAGGCCTATCACCGCCATGAGCAGCGGCAGCTCCCAGGCCTCCCTAGCCATGGGGAGGGCCCCGAACCCTGCAACGCTGAGGAGGAGGCCAAAGGCTATGGGGGGGAAACGGCCAACCCTGTCGGAGAGCCTTCCTATGAGGGGTAGGGAGAGGGCCATGACAAGGGCGTTCGCTGTGAGGGAGATCCCTATGATGACCTCGCTGAATCCAAGGCCATATGCCAGGAGGGGGAAGAAGGCTGGAACACCCCAGTTGCAGAAGGAGTGGATGAAGGTAGTTATGGACGCTGCGAGCACCCTCCTACTCCTGAGGATCCCGGCTAGGAGGGATGGAACCCCCATGATGGAGGACCTCAGGCCCTCCTCCAGGTCTAGGTTGGTGGAGTCATCCTCCGTGTTGAGCCAGAGCACCGGGACGCTGATGATGGTGATCATGGACGCCATTATGAAGATGGGCCTGTATGTTGGGAAGTAGATGGCCAAGAGGCCCCCCACCGAGGGGCCTATGATGGAGCTCACCGCCCATCCGAGGTGGAACCTCCCCAAGGCCTCACCAACCCTCTCGGGGGGGAAGAGCCTGGAGGCGTAGGCCTCCGCGGGAGGATAGTATAGGGAGACGCCGAGCCCGCCTATCACCATCGCGAGGAGGGGGAGGAGGAGGCCGTCGCTGGCGTAGTATAGGAGGGGGACCGATGAGAGGAGGAGCAGGCCGAGGAGCATAGGCCTCCTCCTCCCAAGCCTATCACTCAATATCCCTATGGGGATCCGAGTCAAGGCCTGCACGAGATTCCTGGCATTATAGACCAAGCCCACAATCGGGGTTGGGATGCCCAAACCTGTAAGGAAGATGGAGAGGAAGGGCTGGGGGATGGTCTCCCCGAAGGTTGAGACGAAGTTGGCGGAGAAGACTGCTATGAAGGCCCTTCGCTCCTTCCCTCCCAAGATCCTCCCTCAAGGCTCAACCCCGAGAAGGTTCACTCTACAGATTTAAGGTTTATCGGGTGGCCTCAAGCGAAGCTCTTGAGGCGAGATCCTCGATGGTTGAGAAGCCGGCAGAGGCGACGGGCGAGGGGGTGGAGGAGGCATTGGGATCGGCTTATGGGTGGGTATCTGAGCGGCCCCTGACATGGGCCGATACCCTTAAAGCCCGAACCTAGGATTCAATGGTGAGATGTATCCTAGAGAAGGGCACCTCAAGAGCGGGGGCTACAGGCTCCACTACCTCCTATGGGGGGGCAGAGGCCCAAAGATCGTCCTCCTCCACAGCATGGGGATGGACGCCCACGCCTACGACCAGCTCTCAGAGGCCCTTAAGGAGGAGAGTCAGATCCTAGCCTTCGACATCCTCGACCATGGAGACTCTGAGAAGCCCAAGGAGCCCATAGGCCTCATCGAGCATACGGAGGTGATGAGGGGAGGGTATAGACAGCTGGGGTTCTACCCCAACATCCTTGTGGGCCACAGCATAGGCGGGATGATGGGGATGATCCTGGCGGCGGAGCACCCGGAAGAGATAAGGGGTCTAGTCCTCGTCGACATAGCCCCCTTCGACCCCTCGAGGAGGCCTCCTAGGCCTCCTCCCCCGGACTCCTTCAGGGATGAGGAGGAGGCGAGGAGCTACCTCATCCAGCGCTATCCGAGGTTCACTCCACAGGCTATAGAGAACAGGATGAGGTACGCCTTCATCAAGGATGAAGCGGGAAGGCTCAGGCTGAAGGGAACGGGAAACGCCATCCGGCCAAGCTTGGCCATAGACCTATGGCCCTATGTGGAGAGGATAAGGGTGCCCACCCTCCTCGTGATCGGAAGCGAGAGCGACCTGGTCTCAGAGGGGGCTGTTGAGAGGATGAGGAGGGCCGTCCCAGGCCTAGAGGTCGAGGTGGTGGAGGGGGCCACCCACATGGTTCCCCAGGACAGGCCTGAGGAGTTTGAGCGGTGCATCCGATCATTCATCGGGCGGCTTTAGGTTCCCAGGGGCCTCTGGGAGAACAGGCATCAGGAACATCCTAGGGGGAGGTCCTATCCAAAACCCTCGAAGACCCCGAGAGGGGAAGACGATCCGAGGGATGATCTAAAATTCGGCTGGAAGACGGGGTTTACCCTCCCAGCCGAGCTTGAGTTCTTAGGCTCTCATCAGAGGCGCCCTCGGAAAGGTATATTATTACTCTTTTGGGATCCTATGATTAGGTATGGACGCGGCCTCTTTGGGGTTTGTCCTCATCTTCATGGGTTTCATCTTAGCAACCCTGGGGATACTCGTTGCGCTAGTTTCCGTTAAGGGAGGGGCTGAGGTGGAGGGTGGCGGCATAATAATGATAGGGCCGGTCCCCCTCATCCTCGGGAGGGGTTCCAGATGGATCCTGCCAGCCCTAATCATCGCAGTGGTTCTCACACTCCTCTCCCTGCTCTTCCATCTGAGGTGAAGGCTATGTCTGGGATGAGCCTAGGTCTGAAGATATTCCTTTTGGGCCTCACCCTAGTCTTCGTTGGGACGTTCGTGGCGATCATCGGAGTCGCGATGCGGACTTCACCCACCTCAGCCTCTTATGGGGGGTTCATCCTCATAGGTCCAATACCCATATTCATAGGGGCTGGGCCGGATAGCCCCTTCACCCTATCCCTCCTTCTCATCCTCTTCATCCTCATACTGGTGGCCCTGGCCATCCTCCGTCCTAGGTTTCAACCTGAGGTTTAGGAGAGGCCTCCTACGAAATTAACCTGGTGGAGACCCCGAATAAAGGCGCCTCGTCTCCACCCGGCCCTGAGGCCTCCCGTGGTTTCCTCCTTCGGCTTCCAGAAGCCCTTTAAGGGATGCCTTCTGGTCTAACGGTCTCTGTCAGCCCTTCTATCTGCCTCTCTAGGTTTAAACCGGCCCTTTCAAGCGCGGCTTTGACCTCCTCGTCTGAGGCCCCCCTCTCGATCTCTATCTTCAGGTTTAGGGGTTTGAGATGGTTCATGTTCACCCTCCTCCTCCTTACCCCGGTGACCTCCTTCGGCCCTGTCACGAGGGCGAAGTTCTTGTCGATCATCTCGACGATGACGCATCTTCCGCCCCTCTCCCTTCCCTTGAGCTTAACGCAGACCCTCCCAACCTCCATGGCCAACCCCTCTCACCTTTTAGAGCAGTATTCATAGACGATGTTTTTAAGGATTCTCGCAGTGCTCTTCACGTCGAAGAGCTCGGTGTTTATGACGATGTCGTAGACCGAGGTGTCAGAGATGTCTATCCCGTAATACCTTTTGAAGCGGTTCCTCTCCATCTCCTCCCTGGCCAGCGTCCTCCTCCTCGCCTCTTCAAGGGTGAGGCCGTCCCTGGCCGCAATCCTCTCCAACCTCGCCTCAAGGGGCGATGTGAGGAGTATCTTTATGTCGGCCTCCTCGGCCATCCAGGCGGATAAGGCCCCATCGATGACGACGCCCCCCTTCCTCGCCTCCTCCCTCGTCATCTCGTCGATGAGCCTGTCTATCTCTGGGTCCCCTTCCGCGATCCTCGACAGCTCCTCGAGGCTGACGGCCGCCTTCTCAGCCAATCTCCTGAACATGAGGCCTGCTGAGACGTATCTTAGGCCGAGGGAGGCGGCGAGCCTCCTGGCCTGGGTCGACTTCCCCGTCCCGTGGAGGCCCCCCACGGCTATCACGAGGCTTTTCCTGAGGGCTCTCTTCACGGCCAAGCGTCTCCCCCTCAGCTTCTGGTGTCAACCTCGAAGGTTAACCCTAGGATCCTCGAGAAGATTATGTTGGTACATATGGAGCAGATGATGTACCAGTGGGTCACCGAGAGCTCCCTTCCCAAGAAGGGGGCGTCGAAGGGCATGTGGGCGACCACCCCCTGGAAGAAGTTGACGAGGGCCTGCCATATGAGGAGGAAGGGTATTATGAAGAAGAAGGTTATCTTCATCCTGTTCATCATCATCTTCTGCTGGGCCTTCATCATCTCCTGCTGCTGCCTCTGGGCCTTCGCTATCCTCCTCTGGCTCCCGCTCCTCACGGCCTCCATCAGCTCCCTCCTCGCCTCGTGGGACTGGATCGTCAGCCTCCTATACTCCTCTAGGTTCATCACCCTCCTGTTGGCATAGGCTGTGACCAGGCTTATCAAGGCTGATATGAGGAGGATCAGGAGGGTGGAGATGGGCGGCTCCTGGAGATGGTTGAGCCCTTGGAATATCAGGTGGCTAGGCGCAGATCCCGGCAAGGCTCCTCCTAGACGAGTTCCCCCTGAGTCGTATAAAAAGGATGTGAGGTCTAGGCCATCAAACCTCCATCCGACCCCCGCGGCTCTTCCTGAGCATCCTCCAGCTCAGGCACATGGTCCTCGGATGGGAGGCCTTCACGTCGTCGAGACGTCCCACCGCGGTGTTTCTAGGGGATCCCTGGACCTCCTCGGGCTTTGAGTAGGCTAGGCTGGAGATCTCCTCAAACGCCTCTGCCAGGGAGTTGATGGCCTCTAGGGGCTCAGTCTCGGTGGGCTCGATCATCATGGCCTCCGGGACTATGAGGGGGAAGTAGATGGTCGGTGCGTGGATCCCGTAGTCTAGGAGCCTCTTAGATATGTGGAGGGCCCTCACCCCGGTCTCCTCCGCCATCTTCGAGGCGCTTATGACGAACTCGTGCTTCCGTGGGAGGCCCGGTGCGAAGGGGAGGGATAGGCCCCGTACCCCCTTCAGCCTGTGGAGGAGGTAGTTCGAGTTTAGAACCGCTACCTCTGAGGCCTCCTTCAAGCCCTCTCCGCCCATGGAGAGGATATACGAGTAGGCCTTTACCATCGGGGAGATGTTCCCGTAATACCCGTGAACCTTACCAACCGTCTTAGGCCTCTCGTAGCTCAGCCTGTAGAGGCCATCCTCATAGACCACCGTTGGGACGGGGAGGAAGTCCGATAGGTAGGCCTTGACGAGAACAGGCCCGGAGCCGGGCCCTCCCCCTCCATGGGGGGTTGAGAAGGTCTTGTGGAGGTTGAGGTGGACTATGTCGAAGCCCATGTCTCCGGGCCTGCACCTCCCCATAAGCGCGTTGAGGTTTGCACCATCATAGTACATGAGGCCCCCAGCCCTGTGGACTATCTCCGCCACCTCCGAGATCTTGGACTCGAATATGCCCAGGGTGTTGGGATTGGTCATCATGAGGCCGGCCGTCCTCTCTCCGGCCACGCTCTTCAGGGCCTCGAGGTCTATGCATCCATCCTCCCCGGAGGGGACCTCGACGACCTTGAACCCAGCCATTGCTGCGCTTGCAGGGTTCGTCCCATGAGCGGAGTCGGGGATTATCACCTCCCTCCTCCTCTCAAGCTCCCCCCTATCCGCGTGGTATGCCCTCATCATCAGGTTCCCGAGGAGCTCGCCCTGAGCCCCCGCCGCTGGCTCCAGGCTCCCGTCGTCCATGCCCGTCAGCTCCTTCAACCACTCCTTCAGCCTGTAGAGGAGTTCGAGGATCCCCTGAACCGTCTCCCCGTCCTGCTCCGGGTGGGCCTCGGTTAGGGCAGGGTGGGAGGCCAGCACCTCGTTGACCACGGGGTTATACTTCATCGTGCAGCTTCCCAAGGGGTATATAACCCCAGAGTTGACCCCATAGCTCATCTGGGAGAGGTGGATGTAGTGGCGTAGGACCTCCACCTCTGAGGCCTCTGGAAGCCTCGGAGGCTCCTCCCTCAACATCTGTTGGGGTATGAGCTCCTCCACCTCTCCCACCTCCTCCCTAACCTCTGGCTCTACGGCGGGGATGGAGGAGCCCCCCCTCCCCTCACATCCCAGCTCGAATATCAGGGGCTCATCCCAGTCTGCCTGCCTGAACCCCCTCATGTTCACCCCTCCAAGGCCTCTCTAAGGGAGGAGACTAGGAGGTCGATGTCCTCCCTAGTATGCCTCTCGGTCACGCAGTAGAGGGCTGCCTCCCCCAGCTCCGGGAACTCCTCGGTGAGGGGTTTACCCCCGTGGATCCCCCTCCCCAGGAGCCTCCTGTGGACCTCCATCATGGGCCTCTCGAGGAGGGAGACCGTGAACTCCTTGAAGTGGAAGCTGCTGAAGATGGGGGCCCGAACACCTGGAAGCTCGCAGATCCTCCTCATGGCGTATCGAGCCCTGCTCACGAGGACCTCGCAGAGGTCTCTCAGGCCCTTTGGGCCTAGGAGGGAGAGGTAGACGGCGCTTGCGAGGGCGCAGAGGGCCTCGTTGGTGCAGATGTTCGAGGTCGCCTTCTCCCTCCGGATGTGCTGCTCCCTAGCCTGAAGGGCCATGGTATACCCCCTCCTAGACCCGTCGAGGGTCTCGGTGAGGCCTATGAGCTTCCCAGGGATCTGCCTGACCATCTGAGGCTCATCCCTGCAGGCGAAGATGCCTAGGAGGGGCCCGCCGAAGTTCATGTGATTGCCGAGCGGCTGCCCCTCCCCGACCACGATATCCGCCCCATAATCTCCTGGGGCCTTGAGGAGGCCGAGGGAGATGGGATCCACCCCGACCATGAATAGGGCGCCGATCTCGTGGGCTATCTCCCCAACCGCCTCAGCCTCCTCCTCCACGAATCCGAGGTAGGAGGGGTTCTCGAGATATATGGCTGCAACTCTGCCGTTAGCCTTCAGCTGGAGGTCGTCTAGGTCTAGGAGGCCCGTATCCCTGTCATAATCCACCCTCTGGACCTTCATGCCTATGGGCTCTATGTAGGTCCTGAGCACCGCAAGCCTCCTAGGGCTCATGAGGCGGGGAGCCAGGATTGCCCCTCGGTGGGTGAGCCTGTTAGCCATCCGCGCAGCCTCCCCGAGGGCTGAGGACCAGTCGTAGAGGGAGGCGCAGGCCACATCTAGGCCCACGAGCTCGCAGATCAGGCTCTGATACTCGAAGATCGCCTGGAGCATCCCCTGGCTTATCTCGGGCTGATACGGCGTATAGCTGGTCAGGAACTCTGCCCTTCTCACCACCTCGTCGACGACGGCTGGGACATAGTGGTTGTATACCCCTCCCCCCAAGAAGGGGGGACACCTGAACTTCCAGTTCCTCTCCAGAAGGGCCGTGACCATTCTCCTAACCTCCGCCTCGGAGTAGGGGCCTGGGATCTTCAGCTCCCCCATGAACCTCAGCCCCTCAGGTATATCGATGTACAGCTCCTCCACTGAGCGGATCCCCATCCCCTCCATCATCCTCTCCTTAATCTCCTGGACGGAGTTTGGAATGTAGGGCCATGTCCTACTCAACTCAAGCCACCCCTCCCACCATCTCAAGCCTCCTAAACCTACCAGCCCACGGGATGGGGAGATCTCCCTCCCAATTATTTAAATTTGGGGTATGCTGGCCCTCCGGGAAGGCTGAGCTCGACGCCTCTCGACGGCCTTCCTCCAACCACCCCTCGCCGAAGCCGAGATCCTCGTAGAGGAAGGCTCCACCGAGATCCTTCCTCCAGGAGGTGTAAGTGCCCCGAGGGCTGACGGGGGCAGAGACGCCGCCGGGCTCTGGCTCAGGTGGCTGTCTATGCATCGAAGAGGCCATCGGAGTTAAACTGGGAGATTCAAAGCGGAGTCGAGGTTATAACAGCAGGGAGGTTACCCCACCTTCAACGGCTCGAGGAGGAGCAAGAGCCCAGCACCCGTTGAAAGAGGATGGGGAGAGGATAAGGAGGAGGACCCGTATGGAGGTTCGGCATGGGATCCATAAATCGAAGTCATCTATTGTGAAGAAGGGAAAAATATAAAGTAAGCTTTTTAGAGGATACTTCAGGAGGCTGGAGGAGAGCTTGAGGGTAAGGGTTGTCATCCCGATCCTGGGCCTCTCGAAGGAGCAGATCGAGGAGAGGCTGAGATACCTTAGGGGCTTGGCCGAAGAGGGTACAGAGATAGACGTCGTCCTGGCGGAGAAGGGTCCACAGGCCATAGAGTCCGAGGCAGAGGCCGTAGAGGCCGGCCCAGAGATACTGAGGCTGGTGAAGGGCGCGGAGAGGGATGGATGCGACGCGGCCATCATATGGTGCGCCGGGGATCCAGCCCTACGAGCGGCCAGGGAGCTCGTCGATATGCCGGTGATAGGCCCAGGGGAGGCGATGAGGATCCTAGCCTCCATGATCGGAGTGAAGCCCTGCCGTATAACCCCTGAGATCCCGGTGCTAGAGATGAGGCGTGACCTCGGCAAGACGATGGAGATCGTCAGGGGAATGATCGAGGAGAGGATGAGGAGGGGGGAGGGGGACTCCTTCTACCTCGGATGCCTCGCCCTCTGGGGCTTTGGTAGGAGGCTCAGAGAGGAGTTCGGCCTTCCAGTCATAGACGGGGCCGAGGCATCCATCAAATTGGCGGAGATAGCGGTAAAGCTGGGCCTCCGCCATAGCAGACTGGCCTATCCGAGAAGTATTCGATAGCCTCCCTTATATGCATCGAAAGAAGATTCAGGAAACCGATTAAGGGAGGAGCTGAAGATGGAGGAGATAAGGGCCTGCACTGAAGAGAGCCCTTAGAGGCCATATATAGACCCCAAAGAGGAGAGCTTAAGGACAGCCCGAGAGAGAGGCCATAATACCCTATGTGAGACGAGCGTAGGGGGAAAAGCTTTTATTCAGCCTTCTAAAGTCTTATTCTCACATCTATTGAGGGAATAGAAATGGGGTATAGATTTCTCCATACCCCCAAATGGGGGGAGACATAGATGGGGTATCGTTTTATTCTCCCCATATAAACCCCGCCGCAGAGGCAGAGGCTCAAGGCCCCTAAAGGAGTTCTCGGAGGCCTCTCAACCCGATTCGGCTAGGGAGGAGGCTAGGTATGGCTAGGATGTCCGGGGCTGAGGCCTTCATCGAGGCTCTGAAGAGGGAGGGGGTCAACCTCATCTTCGGATTGCCAGGAGGGGCGGTCCTACCCCTCTGCGAGGCCCTCTACGACTCGGAGATCAGGGTCATCCTAGCCCGCCACGAGCAGGGAGCAGCCCACATGGCCGACGGCTATGCCAGGGCGAGTGGAAGGGTCGGGGTCTGCCTGGCCACCTCAGGGCCTGGGGCCACCAACCTGGTCACCGGCATAGCCACGGCCAATATTGACTCCTCTCCGGTTGTGGCCTTCACGGGCCAGGTGCCGACACCCATGATAGGAACAGATGCCTTCCAGGAAGTGGATATAATAGGCGTATCCGCCTCGATAACGAAGTACAATATCCAGGTTAGGAGGGCGAAGGATGTACCATGGGCGGTGAAGGCGGCCTTCCACATAGCCTCGACGGGGAGGAAGGGCGCCGTCCTGGTGGACCTCCCAAAGGACGTACAGACATCCGTCGAGGACGTGGAGTTTCCCGAGGGGATCAGCTTCAGGGGATATAGGATCCAGGAGGAGGCCGACCCTAGGGAGCTGGACTGGGCCTCCGTTCTAATATCGAGGGCGAGGAGGCCGATGATACTGGCGGGTGGGGGGGTTATATCTTCAAACGCCTCCAGGGAGCTCGTAGCCCTGGCCGAGGCCCTCATGGCTCCAGTGGCCACCACCCTCATGGGCGATACCGGGGGACCACCCTCTAAATGTAGGTGGATGCGGTATGCACGGTACGGGCGAGGCGAACACGCTCCTGGCAGAGGCCGATGTCCTGCTCGTCGTGGGGGCGAGACTATCAGATAGGACGACAGGGCTTGTGAAGGAGTTCTCCCCCAACGCGAAGGTGATCCATATCGACATCGATCGGAGTGAGATAGATAAGAATGTCGAGACCGTGACGAGGGTCGTCGGAGACGCAAGGCTAGCCCTAACGGGGATACTGGAACGCCTCCTGAAGATGAGGCCTCAACCCCCTGGAGGCTCGGAGTGGTTCAAGAGGGTGAACGAGCTCAGAGAGCTCCACATCATACCTGAGGTGAAGGATAACCCTCACATGAGAGCCCCGGAGGTCATAAGGGCCCTCAGGAGGAGCCTCCCTAGGGAGGCGATAGTCACAACCGAGGTTGGGCAGTGTCAGATGTGGGCCTCCCTCTACTTCGACTCCTACATTCCGAGGACCTTCCTCACATCGGGAGGGCTGGGGACGATGGGCTGGGGATTCCCAGCGGCGATAGGGGCTAAGGCTGCGAGGCCTGACCTTCCAGTGGTGGATATCGCCGGCGACGGCAGCTTCGCCATGACCGAGAACAGCCTAGCCACATCGGTGGAGGAGGAGATCCCAGTCATCGTGGTCGTCCTCAACAACAGGATGCTGGGCATGGTCGCCCAGTGGCAGAGGCTCTTCTATGGGAGAAGGTACTTCTGCGTGGAGCTTGGGAAGGCGCCAGACTTCGTGAAGCTCGCTGAGGCCTATGGGGCCATAGGGGTCCGCCCAGAGTCGTTGGAGGAGCTTGAGAGGGAGGTGAAGAGGGCGCTTGAGGCCGACCGAACGACCGTCATCGACGTCTCCATAGACCCGGAGGAGAACGTCTTCCCAATGGTCCCCCCAGGTAGGGGGCTCAGAGATTTCATAATGGAGGCCTAGCATTGTACCAGACTCAGAGCATCATAGGTTTCCTGGTGGAGAACAAGCCAGGAGTCCTCTTCAACGTGGCCAACCTCTTCAGAAGGAGAGGGTTTAACATCGAGAGCATCTCCGTCGGCCCATTGGAGGACCCCGAGCTGGCCAGGATGACCATCACCGTGAAGGCTGACAGCAGGATCCTGAACCAGATCGTGGAGCAGCTCGATAAGATGGTCGACGTGATCAAGGTTAAGAGGCTTGACCCCATGAGAACCGTCGCCAGAGAGATGATACTGGTGAAGCTCCAGACCTCTGACCCCATGGCCAGGGAGGAGGCGCTTAGGCACATCAACGCCTATCACGGCCTGATCCTCCACATCGAGGCGGAAACGATAATAGCGGAGGTCACGGGGGAGACCGAGACCATAGAGGAGTTCTTGAGGAAGGTGAGCCCCATCGGCATCCTAGAGCTCTCGAGGACCGGCGTGACGGCCCTCGAGAAGGGGAGGCTCAGACTATAGGAGGCGGAGAGTTGGTCAGGGTGTACCGCGACCGGGATATCGATGGGAGGATATTGGAGGATAGACTGGTCGCCGTGATCGGCTACGGGAGCCAGGGGAGAGCCCAGAGCCTGAACCTGCGCGACTCAGGGGTTGAGGTCGTCATCGGATTGAGGAGGGGGGAGTCGTGGACCAGGGCTGAGAGGGAGGGGTTCAAGGTCCTCCCGATATCTAGAGCAGCAGAGGAGGCCGATATCATAGTGATGCTCATCCCAGACATGGCCCAGCCCAAGGTCTACAGGGAGGAGGTGGAGGCCCACCTCCAACCGGGGAAGACCCTCCAATTCGCCCACGGATTCAATATCCACTATGGCCTGATCACCCCCCCAGAGGGCGTTGACGTGACCATGGTGGCCCCCAAGGCCCCCGGGCCAGAGCTCAGGCGGCAATATGAGATGGGATTCGGCGTTCCGGCCCTTGTGGCCGTCCACAGGGATCACTCGGGGAAGGGCTTAGAGAAGGCCCTGGCCGTGGCTAAGGCCTTGGGCTCTGGGAGGGCTGGAATCATACTGACCACATTCAGGGAGGAGACCGAGAGCGACCTCTTCGGGGAGCAGTCGGTCCTATGCGGAGGGGTTGACCAGCTCATCAGGAGAGGGTTCAAGGTCCTCGTGGAGAGCGGATACGCCCCTGAGCTGGCATACTTCGAGGTCCTGAACGAGCTCAAGCTCATAGTAGACCTGATCTACAAGTCTGGGATAAGCGGGATGTACCACGCCGTATCCGACACCGCCAAGTATGGGGGGATGAAGGTTGGACCCCATATAGTGGACGACCATGTGGAGGAGAATATGAGGAGGGCGCTGAGGGAGATCCGGGATGGAAGCTTCGCGAGGAGGTGGGTGGAGGAGGCCGAAGGCGGGTTAAAGGAGCTGAAGAGGCTGATGACGGAATGCGAATCCTTGGAGATTGAGAGGGTGGGCAGAGAGATAAGGGGGATGTCGGGCATCCAAGACCAGACCTGAAACCGTGAGGCTTATCCATCTCCAGGCCTAGAGAGGCTGATGTGCCAGCTTGCAGCCTATATAGGGGACAGGCCCATAGCCCCCCTACTCCTGAGGAGCCTCGAGCTCCAGGAGGCCTACTTCGGAGGCCACGCCACCGGCCTAGGGGTGATCACGGCCGAGGGGGAGTTGAGGGTCGAGAAGGACGTAGGCCCAGTTGAGAGGGTGAGGAGGAAGACTGAGGTTGAAAGGCTGGAGGGCGTCGTCGGCATAGCCCACAGCCGATTCGGCCATGGCTTCTACGACCCCAGATACAACACGAGGAGGATGGCCCACCCATTCCTCGACTGTAGCGGGCTCCTATGCCTGATGCACAACGGCACCATCTCCAACTACACCAGCATATGGCAAGGCCTTAGGGATAGGCACAGATTCAGCTCCTACGAGGAGGAGGTAGGCTCGATAACCGACAGCGAGGTAGCGGTCCACATGCTGGAGGAGCACATCGAGAAGGGCCTCAGGGTTGGGGAGGGGTTGAGGAGGGTTGCCCCCCACATCGACGGCTCATTCCTCTTCGCCTGCATAAGCCTCCAGGAGCCGGAGGCCGTCTGGATAGCCAACTGGCATCAGCCATGCGTCATAGCCCTAGGAGACGAGGAGGCCATCTTCTGCAGCAGCCCGGCAGGCCTGAAAGAGGTCCGAGAGGAGATGGATAGGGTCTTCGAGCCGCCGAAGAACTCCCTCATCAGATTGACCCGAGGAGGGGTGGAGATAACCCCCCTAGACCCCTCTCGAAGGGTTCCCATCCTGAAGCTCGACAGGAACGAGCTGGGAAGAGCGGTCCAAGAGGTCTTGGAGAGGGAGGGAGAGGTGGACTTCAGAGACCTCTGGCACAGGCTAAACCCTCACGGATGGGCCAGGGCCCTGGGAATAGCCCCAAGCGAGTTCTCCGAGCTGAGGAGGAGGGGCATAAGCATAGTCAACCCCTACATAGAGACATTGGAGATGCTAGTCAAGGAGAAGAGGATCAGATGTAGGGTGGAAAGGAGGCTTGAGGCTGGGGTTGAGGGGGTTCCCCGCTACAAATATTCCTTGTTGAAGGCATAAATTTAGTCCTGCCTAATATTTATAAATCTCACCTCCGAACTCAATACCCGATGGGCAGCGAGAGCCTCGAGGAGTACCTGGAGGCCATCTACTCCTTCAACGAGAGGGGAAGGCCAGCTAGGACTAAGGAGCTGGCCGAGAGGCTTAGGGTCTCCCCTCCCAGCGTCACCCAGATGGTCAAGGAGCTGGCCAGGGAGGGGCTTGTGGAGTATGAGGCCTATAGGGGGGTGACGCTCACGGGGAGGGGGATGGCCCTAGCCCAGAGGGTCGTGAGGAGGCACAGGCTCCTCGAGCGCCTCCTCCACGACTTCCTGGGGATGAGGAAGGAGAAGATCCACCTAGAGGCCTGCAAGATGGAGCACGGCCTCTCCGACGATGCGGCCATGGCCCTATGCAAGGCCCTCAACAGGCCTGAGAGATGCCCAGACGACGAGAGGCCTATACCCCCATGCCCCCTCGAGGTCTCGAGCTGCTCTGAGTGCGAGGAGGCTAGGAAGAAGGAGGAGAGGAGCCCAAGGCTTGTGACTCAGCTCTCAAACCTAAGGCCCGGTGAGGAAGGGGACGTGGCCTTCATAAGGGGCGGGGGACGGGCATGCCAGAGGCTCCTCGACATGGGGCTAACCCCGGGAACAAGGGTCCAAGTTATCAATGCAGCCCCCTTCAGGGGCCCCATGGAGATAGCGGTCAGGGGAACCACGCTCGCCCTTGGAAGGGGCCTAGCCGGACAGGTCTTCGTCGAGGTGGAGGACCTCTCACCCATCAGGCGCCTACACCCCCACGGCCCCCATCACGGGAAGGGATGAGCAGAGCTTGAATCCAACCCAGGCCAGAAGGCTCAGGTTAGCCCTAGCCGGAAATGCAAATGTGGGTAAAAGCGTAATATTCAACCAGCTGACCGGCCTCCACCAGCATATAGGCAACTGGCCTGGGAAGACCGTGGAGAAGGCTGAGGGAACCCTCAGCTTCGGAGGCTATATAATAGATATCATCGACCTCCCAGGCATCTACAGCCTCTCCACCTTCTCCCTCGAGGAGCTCATCTCCAGAGAATACATCGCCGTCGAGAGGCCCGACGTGGTCGTGAACGTCGTCGACGCCTCAAGCCTGGAGAGGAACCTCTTCTTCACCCTCCAGCTTATGGAGCTCGGCGTTAAGATGGTGATAGCCCTAAACCAGGTGGATGTGGCCGAGGGGAAGGGGATCAGCATAGACGTTGGGAGGCTGATGGAGCTCCTTGGGGTTCCGGTAGTCTCCACCGTGGCCACCAAGAACATAGGCCTCCATCAACTGATGGCGAAGGTTTTAGAGGCCGCGGAGGGGGGAGGCCCCTCCAAACCTCCAAGCTATGGGAGGGAGGTCGAGTTGAGGATTGAGGCCCTTTCAAAGGCCGTTGAGGGGATCGAGGCTCCCTATCCCAAGAGGTGGATGGCCATAAAGCTCCTCGAGGGGGATGAGGAGGCTCAGAGGGTGGTTTATGGGAGAGAGCCCCACCTCAGAGACCTCGTGGAAAGGGCGAGGAGAGAGGTAGAGGAGATCCACGGCCACGACGCTCCAAGCGTCATAGCCTCTGAGAGGTACTCGCTCGCGAACAGGATCGCCCAGGAGGTGACCACCCACACCACCCCTAGGAGGAGTCTGGCGGAGTGGCTTGAGATGGTCACGGTTCACCCCCTCACGGCATATCCGGTGATGGCCATGATCATCCTAGCCATGTTCTACGGCGTCTTCACCTTCGGGGATCACGTCGCGGCCTTAATCGAAGAGGCGCTAGGGTACGTCAAATCCGCATATGAGGCCCTCTTCTCGGGGGCTCTTGCCTCACTCTTCTGGGATGGCATCGTCGAGGGCCTGGCGGCGGGGGTGACCATAGCCCTCCCATACATAGTCCCCTTCTACATAGCCCTCTCCATCCTCGAGGACTCCGGCTACATGGCAAGGATAGCCTACCTCGCAGACTCCGCGATGCATAGGATAGGCCTCCATGGGAAGGGGTTCATACCCCTCATCCTGGGCTATGGATGCAACGTGCCGGCGTGCCTCGGATGCAGGATCATGGAGACGGAGAGGGAGAGGCTCATCTGCGCCTTCACCGCCACCCTCATCCCATGCGCCGCGAGGAGCGTCGTCATAATGGGGCTGGTGGCCCGATACCTCGGCTTCGAGTGGGCCATCGCCCTATACCTCATAGACCTCGCCCTCATATTCGCCCTTGGAAGGGTCGCCTTCAATGTAGTTCCCGGGGAGCCATTAGGGCTTATAATGGAGATGCCCCCATATAGATGGCCAACCATGGCTGTGACGGCGAAAAAGGCATGGTTCAAGCTGAAGGACTTCGTCTACATCGCCTTTCCAATCATGGCCTCTGGAAACCTCGCGATAACCCTAGCGGACAGGCTGGGCCTCCTAAGCCTGGTCGAGGGCCTCCTCACCCCCATAACCGTCTCATGGCTTGGACTCCCACCGGCCTCCGGCGTAGTCCTGATCTTCGGGTTACTCAGGAAGGAGCTGGCCCTGATCCTCCTCGCCTCCGTGCTTGGAACCACGGACTTCTCCGCGGTCCTTACGCCCCTTCAGATGTTCGTCTTCTCCTTCGTCGTCATGCTCTATATCCCATGCATAGCCACAATATCAGTCCTCGTTAAGGAGTTCGGATACAAGAGGGCAGCCATCATGAGCACCGTGGAGATAGGGCTCGCCATATTCCTGGGGGGGATTCTATTCCGAATCTTGACCTTTCTTGGCCTAACCTAGATGATGTAAAGGATAATAAAAATGAGTTAGATGATAAATGGCCCTTAGGATATCAGATGCAAATGGGGACTTTATATGCCTGTTAATCGAGGCGTTAATCTAACTGCCTCAGCACCTCCTCAACCTTATCCTCCATTCTGCGAGGCTTATCCCTCCTATCATCTATCTTTATATCGGTGACAACCCTCTTCGCCCCCGCCTTGAAGACCGCCTCATGGGCCCTTAAGACCACATCTAGAGCCTCCTCAACGCTATCGGCCTCAAGGATGGTAGACATGGGCGTGAGCTGGAACCTGAGGCCTGAGCTCTTCACCTCCTTCAAGGCCTCGGCGACGAAGCCTGAGACCCCTACACCCTCGCCTACGGGAGAGGTGGAGAACTGAACAATCACCTTAACACCCCTCTCAGATCCCTTGGCCATCGGCATCCACCCAAGCAATAACCTCCTCTAATATTTATCTATATAATCAAATAACCTTCTGGAACTATGGGATGAACCGATATTTAGGAGAAGGGTCAATCCCAATAAACTCTTTGATGCACTCCGCAATGGGTGATGTATAAGGGGTGAGAGGGGGAGGAGAGCCGTAGAGCCTTTAGGTTTTATCTGACCTCTCCATCGCGATATTCACACCCCTAGGCTTTTCAGGTTCTAGCCCCTTTTCAAGGCTGGAAAGTAATATTTATGGTGGGGGATGTTTAGATCTCAGGTATGTTCCCGATAGGCGATGAGGCGCCTAGGGGGGTGACTCCATATGTGAACTGGCTCCTTATAGCCCTCTCGGTCTTGGTCTTCCTATGGCAGACATCCTTTGGGGAGAGGCATTTCATCTACACCCTCTACACGTATGGGCTGGTCCCCGCTAGGGTTGAGGCGGGGTGGGGCTACCATACCTTGGTCACGAATATCTTCCTCCATGGGGGGTGGATGCACCTCATCGGAAACATGCTCTTCCTATACATCTTCGGGGATAATGTGGAGGATTCTTATGGTCATTTAAGCTATCTGGCCTTCTACATCTTTTCAGGCGTTGCTGCATCCCTCTTCTGGATGTTGACCGCCTTAGGAACCCCTTATCCGGCCGTCGGAGCCTCGGGTGCCATATCCGGAGTGCTGGGCGCTTATTTCGTCCTATTCCCCGAGGCGAGGATAAGGACGCTTATAAGGGTTGGCTTCTTCTGGCATGTGGTTCGGGTCTCGGCATATGTGTGGATAGGATTTTGGTTCCTATACCAGCTTCTTCTCGCCCTGCTGCCTTTAAACACCGGCGTAGCCTATTGGGCTCACATAGGAGGCTTTCTGGTAGGGCTGACGGCCGCGAAGGCCTTCACGCCTCGAAGGTACGCCTCAAGGGGCGAATACTATCATTATTGAACCCTCGAGCCCCATTTCGGCTATCTTAGGATCTTTATCTTCGATTTTTCCACATCTGAGGAGAGGAGCTCCCTCAGGGTTATCGCCTTCCCCTTCGACTGGGAGATCTTCTCTCTTGCAGACCTTGAGAAGGATAAGGCGGCCACTGTGACGGGGTGGGAGATGGAGCCAGATCCTAGAACCTTCCCCGGAACGGCTATTATATCTCCCTCCCTTGAATGGCGGTCTATCCTGCTCAGGTTAACCTCAGCCCTTATCCTCCTAGGCCTCTTCAGCTCCTCGGCCAGCGCCTTCCATAGGGCTGCTCCGCCTCTTGAGGCCTTCTCAAGGCCTCTTATGGTCGAGATGAGCTCTGGGTTTGTCACTCCTCTTCCTCCTCCTCTTCATACTCCTCCGCTGCCACCCGGTATAGGCCTCTCCCTGCCTCCTCCTCGAGCTCGAGCTCCTTTATCTCCTCCATAGTCTCCCCCCTCCTCATCTTCTCCGAGAGCTCCTCAAGCTTCCCTGTGAGCACCCTCACCGCCTCGGATACGATGCGCTCGGGGAGGAGACAACCCGTGGACTCTACCGTGAAGATGAAGGCCTTTCCACCCTTCTCAGACCCCCCAACCCCTAGGGCCTCGAGCTGCCTCTCATCGACCTGCTGGTATACGCAGCAGGAGACAGGTTGCCACTTGGCATGGACCTTCCCCAGACCCAGCCTGGCATAGGCCTCAAGCTTCACCGTCTGCCCAGGGGCCAGCTTCACTAGGGGGATCCTGGGGCTCACGGGCTTTATATTCGGATCCTCTGGCACGAGGTCGCCCGAGTATACCGTCCTCACCTCGCCCTCGGCTGAGACGTCTAGGGTGAGGACGGCTCTACACCTCTTGCAGCCCAGCTCGCTTCCGCAGTCGCATCTCTCTGGGAGGACATACCTTTCTAGGTCGGTCTTCAGGGGGACGAGGCCTAATCGGTGTGCCAGGATCTCGTCGTGCACCACCGAGGTATTTGCGAAGATGAATACATCATCAATGGCCATGCAGGGGACCTCGGATATCACCGTCCTCCTCAGGGCGTTGGCGAAGGCTTCGTCACACCCCCTGAGGATGAACCTGAGGGTGTCTCCCTTGAGGGCGAGGGCGTCAACCCTCAGCTTCTCGCCCTGAGTCATGGCCTCCTCCCCCTTCTCCCCCCTGGTTTACGGGTTCCATCGTGGGGGAGGGGGGTGACCTCCTCTATCCTGCCTATGTTGAAGCCGCTTCTGGCCAGGATCCTTATGGCCGCCTGAGCCCCTTGTCCTGGAG
Source organism: Candidatus Bathyarchaeota archaeon (assembly GCA_037439685.1). Taxonomy (GTDB): domain Archaea; phylum Thermoproteota; class Bathyarchaeia; order TCS64; family TCS64; genus JAGTRB01. Next base: position 18,775 of record JBBIVO010000028.1, read on the forward strand.
TCTTGGACTTCGAGCCCCCTGGAGCCCTCACCTTTATGTGGATCGAGGTTATCCCCTTGTCCCGAGCTACGTCCACAACGTGTTGGGCAGCCTTCATAGCCGCGTATGGAGATGGCTTCAGCCTGTCAGCCTTTACGAACATGCCTCCGGAGGCCGAGGCTACCGTCTCAGCGCCCGACAGGTCCGTCATGTGGACTAGGGTATTATTGAAGCTGCTGTATATGTGGACGACCCCCCACCTCTCCCTCCCGCTCATCTCCTCCCCTCCACCAGCCTGGCAGAGGCCATCTCAACCCTTAAAGGATGGTCCCTCGATGAGAGGGGGCTAGAGGGTGAGTAGCCTATCCCAGCCTCCTCATCGGCCTTAACCAAGTAGCTTGGAACCCGCATCTTTCTACCCTTAACGTATATGTGGCCGTGGACTATAAGCTGCCTCGCCTGGAAGAGGCTCTTCGCAAGCCCTCTCCTGTAGACAAGGGTTTGAAGCCTCCTCTCCAGAAGGTCCTCAACCCTAAGGCTCAGCACACTATCTATGGACGCCTCCCTCTTGAGGAGGCCGAGGAGCTGGAGCCTCCTGATCAGCCTTCCCTCAACCTCCGCCCTCCTCGCCGGGTCTAAAGGCTGCGCCTCCCTCGCTATCCCCCTTATCTTGCTCAGCTGGGTTCTGTGGCGCCACAATTCCCTCTTATTCCTCAATCCGTAACCCCCTATGAGCCTCAGCTCCTCCGTGAGGGCAGCCGGGTCGTAGGGGCGTTCGGGGGTAACATACTTCTTATGCTTCTTCTTAGGATCTCCCAGCTTCTATCCCTCCCACCCTTTTTATGACCTAGACTTCTTGGATACCCCCACGGCCCTCCCCTTCCTACCCGTAGTCTTTGTCCTCTGCCCTCTGACCTTCAAACCCTTCATGTGGCGATCCCCCCTCCAGCTCCTTATCTCCTTCATCAGCTCTATGTCCTCCCTGACCCTCAGCTCGAGATCGGAGCCCGTGAGGTGGAGGTCTCTCCCATTCTGGGGATCCCTCCTCCTGTTAAGCATCCATGAAGGCAGGCCCCCGGGGTTCTTCAACAGGTCCTCCAGCCTCTTCACCTCGGCCTCCGAGAGGTCTCCAAGCCTCCTATTGGGAACGAGGCCGGCCCGGTGGACTATAGCGTAGGCTAGCCGCATCCCCACCCCCTTAATCCCCCTAAGGGCGTGGGGAAGGGTCCTCGACCCATCCAGCGTCGTCCCGTGGAGCCTCACAAGGTACTTGAACTCCCTAGACACAGGATCTTCCCCGTCAGCGTGGGAGGTAGAACCCTAAAGGGTTATTTATGGATTTCTTTAAGGGGTTTATGGAGGCCTCCAAATATCCGAGGCCTTCCTGTCACCTCAAATCATCTTTGGCTGTAGCCCTATTGATATATGGTTCCCTCACATCAGAAAGGGCTAAGAGGAAGCCGATATTAGCTTTT
>JBBIVO010000029.1:0-20172 GCA_037439685.1 Candidatus Bathyarchaeota archaeon
TCCGCCTCTCCCCTGGGGAGGGAGGCTATTATCTCGGCATTCCCGGGGATCCTGGCCGGGCGAAGCTCCCTACAAACATCAACCTTAATCCGATTAAGCTCCTCTAAGCTCCTGGGCTTCTGGACTAGAATCCTCTCGACTATCCCCCTAATAGCGGCTTCCAATACCTCGTTCATCTTGATTTTTATAGTCTAAAGGAGGCTGTCCCTCCCCGCGGCCCTCTCTCCTCAGGGGCGTATATTATCCTCTTCTGGAAGTTGACCCAGTTCCTCCTCCTCGGGATGGGCTGCCTCCTAGGCCTCCCCTCTATCTTTGGGGTCTGAGACCTGACCTTCCCCGCCTTCGTTAGAGATCCGTGCGTGGGCATCTATCTCACGAAAAGTCCTATCTAATCTACAATCTATAAACCTTTCTGGTTCTAGGGTTTGAATGGGGCATCGTGGCCGGGGATGACGATTCGGGGCCTCAGGGATATTATCTTTCTCAAGCTCTCTATGGCCATCTCTGGAGAGACGTTCAGCGTCACGACCTTAGGAGGCCTCATCAGTTGGAGGTCCTCCCTCACTATAACCGCGTCCCCGACACATGCCACCAACCCATCCCTCGTCTCAGCCAATACAGATATGCTCCCAGGCGTGTGGCCTGGGGTCTCAAGGACCCTGACATTCTCGCTGACCCTATACTGGCCTGATATCTCCTCCACATCCATTATCCCCATATAGGCCTCATAATATTCAGGCCAGTAGAGCCTCCTACAGTAGTCCGCCTCCCTCTCGTGGATTATGAGCCTCCTCCCTCTGAAGATGTAGTTACACTCCACATGGTCGTAGTGGCAGTGGGTGTTAAAAACCACGTCTATATCCTCGGGTTTAAGCCCGAACTCGGCGAGTCGCGAATGGAAGGCCCCATATCTCCCAAGCTGTATGATGCCGGGGTCTACCACCATGTTGACCTCTCCATCCCTTATTAGAAGGGTGTTCGTGGAGCCTATGTTGAATACCCTCCCCCCATATGCTTCACCGACCTCTGCTTCTGGCATGGGGGTCAAGGGCCACCGCATGCTTAGCACCGGATGGCCCTTAATAAGGCCCATCTGGATATAGAAGCAGTGGAAGAGGACCTCAACCTCTGCCAAGGCAGCTCAAATAACTGAGAATTCTAGAGTTGATAACCTTATCGTGTTAGGCCTCTAGGGGGATCAACCTCCCTGTAGGGTCCATTCGGGCTTTGCCGAACTCGTCGCCTACCAGCCTAAGCTGATGGGAGTTGAGGACTGGGCCGTCCCTACATACCCTATAGGGGCCTATGGCGCAGCTTCCGCATAGGCCCAAGGAGCACTTGATATACCGCTCTAGACTCGCTTGGAGGGGGACTCCCCTCCTCTCAGCCTCTTCGAAGACCTTGCCCATCATCTGCTCTGGGCCGCAGACATATATGCTGTCGAATCTTCTCTCCCCCATCAGTTTTATGGCCAGATCCGATGCGAACCCCTTGAAGCCCATCGAGCCATCATCTGTAGCGATGAGGAGCCTGTCGCCTAGGAGACCCTCCAGTCGGCTCCTGAAGAGTATCTCGTCTAGGCTCCTAGCCCCTAGGATGAAGGTGGGCTTCAAGCCCTCCTCGAGCATAGCCTCCAGCAGAGGCTTTAAGGCTGCAGCCCCGGTTCCTCCCCCCACTAGGAGGGGTTCGGATCCCGAGATCTTGAAGCCGTTTCCGAAGGGGCCTCTAAACCCCAGCTTGTCTCCCACCCTTAGCCCGTGGAGGGCTCTCGTCCCTTCTCCGACCAGCCGGACCGTCACCGAGCACCTCTCACGTCCAATGGTGGATAGGGACATGGGGACCTCGTCGACTCCAGGGGCCCAGATCATCAGGAACTGGCCTGGCCTGGCGTCAGAGCATAGCTTGTCGCTGAAGTAGATGGTCTTGACTTCCTTAGACTCCTCTTCCACCTCCAGGACCTCGGTGGCTCTCAGGATCTCAGGCCCAATGCGCGATCCCGACAATCTCCCTCACATCCCTGAAGCCATTCCCTTCAAGGTAGCTCCTTAGGCCCCTTAAGACCTCATCATAGACCTGGAGCCCCCTGGACATTATCGCGGTCCCGATCTGTATGGCGCTCGCGCCGCATAGGAGGAACTCTACCGCATCCCTCCATGTCGAGATGCCTCCGCATCCTATCACGGGGATCTCAACCTCCTCGACGATCTCCCAAATACACCTCAAGGCCACGGGCTTCAAGGCCGGTCCTGATAGGCCCCCCATGATGTTCGAGAGGATGGGCCTCCTGAGCTCCGCATCTATGGCGATCCCCTTTAGGGTGTTCACAGCCGTTATCGCGTCCGCTCCACCCCTCTCAGAGGCCCTGGCGCACTCCACTATATCTCCAACATTTGGAGATAGCTTCACGAATACGGGCAGGTCGACGGCTCCCTTAACGGCTGAGGTGACCCTCTCTATGTTTTCCGGATCCGCGTCCAGGAGGCATCTCTCCCGCCCAACCGTGGGACAGCTGCAGTTAAGCTCTAAGGCATCGGCTCCCCCCTCGGCAATTATCCTTGCAACCTCGATGAACTCCTCTGGAGAAGAGCCGAATATGCTGGCCACGACCGGTATCTCCATCCCTCTTAGCCTCTTAACCTCGTTCGCGAAGTATGCCGCCCCGGGGTTTGGCAGGCCCATAGAGTTAAGGATCCCCACCTCAAGGGCCACCATGGTTGGGTTTGGGTGGCCTCTCCTAGGATGGAGACCTATGCTCTTCGTCACGACCCCTCCAGCCCCGGCCTCATAGACCCTCTCCAATAGGCTGGCGGATAGACCCAGGACCCCGGCGGCGTTCATCGTCGGATTTCTGAGCTTTAGACCTCCTATCTCCACTGCTAGGTTTAATTGAGACATCGCCCTCAACTACTTGGAGGGCTCCTGGATAAACCTTCGGAGATGAAGGGGATGGGGGAAGGGAGCATAGCTCGCCCGGTCTATATAGTTGAGTCGATCCTGGGGCTTTTCGGAATAGACGAGGATAATGAGACCGTTGAGAAGATCCTCTACAAGGGGGACCCGGAGGAGATAGCCGAAGCCCTCGATAGGCAGAGAAAGGGGGAACTCACGAAGGAGGCTGCGGAATTGATTGGAAGGCTTCTGAAGAGGGGGTATAAGAGGTTCATCTTCTCAAACAGGGCCTTAGCTGAGAGGGTAAGGAGTAAGATGAAGGTGGAAGCGGAGTTCACCGAGAACCCTAAGGCCGATGGATACATCCGCCTGAACCTGGAGAGGATGGCGTTGGAGAGCGGCCTTGTGAGGGACGCCATCCAGCTTTACGAGATGAGCCGAAAGATCTCGCTGATCCTCGCCAAGAGGGATGTGATGAGGGCCTTCTCCGAGAGGGAGGCCCTCGTCATCAAGGCCATCCAGGCATTGGAGGGGCTTGACAGGGCGTTGAACATCCTGTCGGGGAAGCTGAGGGAATGGTACGGCCTCCACTTTCCAGAGCTGGGCAGAATCATAGGGGATCATGAGGCCTACTCCTCAACCGTCGCAGCCTTAGGCGGCAGAGACCGGATGATCGAGATTCCTGGAAGCATAAATCTAGATGAGGGGATCAGGGGAGAGGCCATAAAGGCTGCTTTATCCTCGATCGGGGCACCCCTCTCCGCGGGGGACATAGAGCCCGTTAGAAGGCTGGCCTTACACCTCAAGGGCCTCTACGAGTATAGGAGAGAGCTTGAGAGGTATATCTCAGATACGGCCATGGAGGTAGCCCCCAACCTCTCAGAGGTTGCTGGGCCCATCCTGGCTGCTAGGCTGATAGAGAGGGCCGGAGGTCTAAGGGAGCTCTGCATGATGCCTTCAGGTAAGATCCAGCTTCTAGGGGCTGAGAAGGCCATGTTCCGCGCGTTGAAGACCAGATCGAAGCCCCCGAAACACGGCCTCATATTTCAACATCCAACGGTCCACAACTCCCCAAGGAAGAGTAGGGGAAGGTCTGCGAGGATCCTGGCATCCCATCTCGCAGTGGCTGCTAGAGCGGATGCGCTCACTGGGAAGTACATCGGAGAGGAGCTTAAGAGAAAGCTCGAGGAGAGGCTTATGGGGTTAAAGATCTACCCTAAATAGCCGTGGCCAACCCTTCGGGGAAGGGTTTCAGGGGATTAGGTTTTCCATCGCTCCCCTTCAAATGCGGGGAGCTGTTAAAACCCAAAGCGGGAGGGGTTGAGGAGGGTTGCGACATCCTTTATGGGATGTGGAACTGAAAGGTTTACATATTAGAGGGCCCCTCATTTAACGATAGCCTCGAGGTGTTTGGGGTGGCGGCGTATCACGAGACTTCGCAAGAGGTCTTCAAGAGGTCTGATTGTCCATATCTTTACAGTTGTGAGAACCAGGTTACCAGGGACTACTTCACGAGGATCTGCAATACCCCCAGCTATGTCAACTGCCAATACTTCGCCAAGTTGGTGGGGGAACTCAGGAGGCCGATGACATGGCTCCAGAAGCTGGCTGTAGAGCAGGGGAGGCTCATGGAATCCGATCTTGAGGTTCGGTAAACTCGAGGACCAATCCGAGGAGGATGATGGATATAAAGGCCCATGAACTATTTCAGGGCATATTTGAAATCGCTATGGGGGATAGGAGGCTCCTCGCAACCATTAATCTAACCCCTGGAGTCAACGTGTATGGAGAGCAGCTCATAAGGGTTGGAGACCTGGAGTACAGGGCTTGGAGCCCCTATAGGAGTAAGCTTGCAGCGGCAATAATGAAGGGCCTGAAGAGGATGCCCCTCTCCAAGGGTATGAAGATCCTCTACCTGGGCGTCGCCTCAGGGACCACCTGCTCCCACATCTCAGACATCGTTGGGGATGAAGGCCACATCTGGGGGGTCGACTTCGCACCTAGGCCTCTCAGGGACCTGATAGAGAACCTAGCCGCCTCCAGGAAGAATATCTCCCCCATTCTAGGGGATGCGAGAAGCCCCGAAACCTATCCCCCTCTGGTGCCATGTGTGGACCTGATCTATGTCGATGTGGCTCAGCCAGACCAGTCGATCATCCTCTCCAGGAACGCCGAGTTCTACCTTAGGCCCATGGGGTGGGCTTTAATGGCCATCAAGTCTAGGAGCATAGATGTGACGAGGCCTCCAGAGGAGGTATATGAGGCTGAGATAGAGGAGCTTGAGAGAAGGGGCTTCGAGATACATGAGGTGGTCGAGCTAGAGCCCTATGAGAGGGATCACGCCATGGTTGTAGCCTCCCTCCTCGCTAGGTCAGGCTCCTCCTAAGCCTCTCAACGGTCTTCCAGGATCTCCTTACGAAGGGGGGGAGTTCACCTCCCCCTCTGAGGGCTCTCTCGAGAAACCCTATGGTCTTCAGGTCGCTTGGATATCCGGAGCCCAAGTCGCCATATCCTCTCCTAAGATCCTCCATTATCCTATCCCTCCTCACCTTGGCGAGGATCGAGGCGGCTGAGACGATGGGATAGGTCTCGTCTGCGTTGTGCTCGCATAGTATTTCAGGCCTCCATCTTAAGGCCATCTGGACCTGGTGGGCTAGCCTTGAGGGAATAACATCTGAGGAGTCTATGTAGACCCTGTCCGGTCTAAGCTCTCCTATCACCCTTGCCATTGCCACGGCCTCGAGATAGTTAAGCCTACGGAGCCTCACCCTCCTCTCGACGACCCTGTCTATGGCCCGAGGAGGGATCTCGAAATATGCGCATTTTAAGGCGAGGGATTCTATCTCCCCCTTCAGGTATTCACGCCTCTTAGGAGATAGGAGCTTCGAGTCTCGCACTCCTAGGAGCCTAAGCCTCTCGGTCTTCTCCTCCTCCATCACGACCCCAGCCACTATAAGGGGCCCAATTACGCAGCCCCTCCCGGCCTCGTCCACGCCGGCCACGAGGGTTTCAGAGACTCCCAGGATAGCTCCCCCTTAGGAAGACCTCATTATCCGAGAGGCTAGGGTGAGGGGAAGCCCCTCCCTATTCTCCTTCGAGACCCAGAGGAGGGTTCCATATCTCCCATATAGAGAGGCGTAGTCTCTATGAACTGCAGCTATTAGGATGATTGGGCCTGAGAGGAGTTCTAGGATCCTCCCTTTGAATCGGGTTGAAAAGAGCTCCATCCTCCCTATCTCATCTATGCAGATGACATCGAACCTCCTCTCTGCGCCATTCAAGGCCGGTATCGCGACAGACTCGAAGGCCGAGATGTCCACCCCATACCTCCCAACCCTATGGAGTAAAGGCCTGTCCGCTTCGGCCATGATGGCCTCTCTTCCCGAGGATAGGTCGACGACCTTGAACCCAATCCTCCTACCCCCTTCGCGGAGCTCTGGCGTCGATATGCCTCCAACCCTTAAACCTCTGGCCCGTAGAAGGCTCACGCATCTCATGATGACGGTCGACTTACCCGACCCCGGAAGGCCTGTTAAGAGGTACTTGCCTCTGTCAAGCCCACCTTTACCCTCCATTTCCTTCTTGCCACCCATTTCCCCTGGCCAGGGAGCTCCCCTTAGATCACCCCTTCCCTTCTCAGCTCCTCAAGCTCGGCTTCGGAGAGGCCTAGAAGTTTGCTGTAGACCTCCCCGTTATGTTGGCCTAGAGCCGGTGCAGCCTCCTTTAGGTCTCCCCCCGCCTCTGAGAACTTTATGGGGAACCCTGGGAGGGTTAACTCTCCCAGTGTGGGGCTGTGAATCTTGACTACCATCTCCCTTGCCAAGGCCTGCTCGTTGGCCAGAACCTCGTCTAGGCTGAGGACTGGGGCCACAGGGATCCCGGCCCTGGAGATGAGCTCCACGACCTCCTCTCTCCCCCTCTGAGCCATCCACTCCGCGACGGCTTCCCAGGTCAACTCCTCGACCCCAGTAACCTCCTTAAACCTCTCCTCTATCCTCCCAGGGGGTATGCTTATCATCACGTACCCATCTCTGGTTCTATGGCAGCCTGAGATCTGTACATCGTACATCGATAGGGCCTTCTTGAAGGTTACTCCTGCCATCGTCCAAAACCCTATGCTCTGGAGGACGGCTATCATGGAGTCCATCTGGGCTATATCTATTCTATCACCCCTTCCCGTCTTTGAGCGCCTGATGAGGGCGGAGAGGATGCCGGCCAGGGCTGTCAGACCTGGGATCGTGTCGGCTATCGCCTCTGGGGCCTGGAGGGGAGGACCATCGGGGTTTATGCTCTCCCTCATCAGCCACATATAGCCACTTGCGGCCTGGGCTATCGCATCGAAGCTGCGCCTATTAGACCACGGCCCGCTATGGCCAAACCCCGATATGGAAGCATATATTATCCCGGGGTTCAGCCCTCTGAGGGCCTCCCACCCCAGCCCGAGCTCCTCCATCGTCCCGGGGGAAAAGTTCTCCACGATGACGTCGGCCCTCTTGACCAGCTCCTTGAAGATCTCCAAGCCCCTAGGGGTCTTGAGGTTTAGGGTTATCCCCTTCTTATTCCTGTTGAGAAAGGAGAAGTATGGGCTCACCCCCCTCACGAGGGGTGGGAAGGCCCTCGTCATCTCCCCCCAGGGGGGCTCTATCTTCAGAACCTCTGCTCCCATGGCAGCCATATATAGGGTGCAGATGGGCCCGGCATGGGCGTGGGTGAGGTCGAGGACCCTGACTCCCTCCAAAGGCTTCATTCTGATCCCATTAAAAACATGAGAGGTTATTAAACCTTGGATCTCGAAATAGACTCCACTATAACCGATCTATATTGTGTCATCATGATTGGGATGTGAAAAAGAGCGTTTTCAAGCTTAGGACAGAAATTAAGTAGATTCAACGCTCGGTGAAGATTTTAGTTTTTATATTTGTACATGTTATTCCATGATCTTAAAATCGCCTTTGCCCTACTCTTTGACCAGCCACACCCCCTCTCGACGATCCCCTCGAGGGAGAGGAGATGGAGCTTAAGCTCTCTCCCTCCCCCATATCCTCCCAGGCCTCCATCGCCTCTGATTATTCTATGGCAGGGTATCACAATCGGCAACGGGTTGGCTCCAACGGCATTGCCAACGGCCCTTACCGCATCTGCCCTGCCTATATCCTCCGCTATCCTACCGTATGATGAGAGCCTCCCGTATGGGACCCTGCTGATGGCCCCCCAAACCTCCCTTTGGAATTCTGTCCCTTTAGGATCCATTGGGATCTCGAAGGTTACCCTGTCACCCTTGAGATATCCTTCAAGCATCCTCCTCATCTCAGCGAGCCTGCCTCCATCCCTAACCGGATTGGAGGTGGTTATCCTCCTCAACTCGAGGAGGAAGCGATCCTCTGTGGTTGGGAAATCTATCTTTATCAGCCCCTCCTCGGATTCGGCGATCCAGATCTCCCCTAAGGGGGATGAGAACCCGTAGTAGTAGATCATGCCCTTCCCTAGAGGCCTCAACCCTCCACCCATTAAACCAACCCAGCCTTGATTTAACTATATATCCGCATGGATGCCTGAGATATACCTGTAACCTCGTCGAAACCCTTGGCCTCAGGGGGTTGAGCTTGGCTCCAATGGGGAGGTGGAGCTTTGGAATGGCTTGAAGGAGTCTCTATATAGGTAATAGTAAATTATATATTCTATAAAATAGGTTTAAATAGCCTTCCATCCACCTAAAGTGAAACAATTTGGGAGCCAGATATAAGAGTTCAGTGTACATCGTCCTATCGGCATATTTTTTCATCTCCTCCATTATCCTCATCAAGTCATCAGCGGTTGCCCTAGGCAGGTCCCTTGTAGAGGGGCTCTTCTTCGTCATAAGGGATACCACCTGCGGCGTCTTCGTGGGCTGGCTCACCACCGCTCTACTTCACAGCAGCGGAGCATTCGACTCCATAATTGTGGCCTTCGTATCGGCAGGGGTCCTCCCCACCAGGTTGGCGGTCGCCGCGATCCTCGGAGCCGAGGTCGGTACCACCGTAACCCCCCTGACCATCTCCATAGTCGGATATATAAGGAGGAGGGGGCAGCTATCCGCCAGCTTCAACGTCTCCATGACCCACTTCCTCTACAACCTTTTGACCCTCCTCCTGTTCTATTCCTTAGAGATCTCCCTTGGAGCCCTCACGAGGATAGCTGAGGCCGGAAGAGGGGTCTTCGTCAGAGTCTCTTGGATCCAAGTCATACCCGACCTCCTCGACCTCGCGACGCCCTGGGTCGACCTCCTTATGGAGGCCATCCCAGGATGGCTGGGGCTTATCCTAGGAGGCCTCCTCCTCCTCCTCTCCCTCTTGGCCTTCGAGCACAATATGACAGCGACGTTCAACATGCCCAGGTCTTGGAACCTCATCAGGGCGACCTTCATGAAGCCTCTAAGGTCCTTCATAGCGGGGCTTATCTTCACGATCTTGGTTCCAAGCACCACGGTGATGGTCTCCCTCCTCGTACCTCTGGCCGCGAGCGGCGTCATAGGCCCTGAGCATTACATCCTGCCATATATCCTGGGAGCAAATATAGGGACGGTGTTCGACGTCATGATGGCGGCCCTGGCCACGGGGGATCCCGCCGCGATGAGCGTCTGGCTCGTCCACCTCTCAAACAACCTAATCGGCGCCCTCATATTCCTACCCCTGATGAGGCCCTTCAGCAGGCTAGTCAGGAGGCTCTCGGAGGGGTCTCATCCTCACCTCTGAGATCCCTCCTATTCCTAGTAGTCTACCACTTGTTCCCCATCATCATGCTCTCCTCCTACATCCTGGAGAGGGGCTAGAACCCCTCAGCTAACCAGACCAGCCCCCATCCATAGAGATAAGCCTAAAGGCCTATCCGGAACCAGGCTCGGCCACCTCTAAGCCGTTTGGTAGGAGGTATCCGTGAGCTACCCGCCTCTGAAGGTGGGGGCTCCTTCTGGCCTTCTGGGACCGGGCTAGACCCCATCCAGAGCTCGGGCCTCTCCCGGGGAGGCCATCTCCAAAGGCTTAACCTCAGCCCCTCAAGCCCAACGGAAGCAGCCTATTGGAGAGGAGGTAACGGTTCGCCTTTATCCCACCGCTGAGGCGTGTAAGAATTCTCGCCCACCACCTTGATGGTGGGAATCGGAGGCCTCAGTCGGTCACCACCCTTGAGGAGCTGAAAGGCCTAAGGATGATAAAGCATTAATTTAGGCTCGTCGCCATCTCGAGCAGGCGGATATGTCGAGAAGGCTGTTCGGGTGGTTCGCTCCGAGGAGGGGTGAGAAGGTCTTATCGATGGTCGAGGAGCATCTCGATCTCACTAAGAGGGCTGTGAGCGATCTTTACAACATGGTCGAGAGCACTGCGCAAGGGAGAGCAGAGGATGCCAAGTCCTTCTATGAGAGCCTATCCCAGATGGAGATGCGGGCGGATGCCCTCAGAAGGGATATGGTCGAGGAGCTAAGCAGGAGTGAGATGTTCCCCGAGGAGAGGGAGGACCTTATGGAGCTGGTAAGGGCGGTCGACTGGGTGGCGGACTGGTCCAGGGAGGCGGGGAGGATCCTCAGCGTCATACCCTTCTCGAGGGCGCCTCGAGAGGTGAAGGTTGACGCCCAGAATATGTCGAGGGCAGACATCAACTGCGTATCGGTCCTCTCCAGATGTGTGAGCACCCTGATGAAGGACTCCAAGGAGGCCCTCAACCTCGCCAACGAGGTCGAGGTTCTAGAGGAGGAGATAGATGAACTCTACAGGAGAGCCAGGAGCCACATAGCGACGCTAGAGTTTGAGGGGTTCACGACAGGCTCCCTCATCCTACTGAACATGTTCTTCGACGCCTTGGAGACCATAGCCGACTGGTGCGAGAACACCGCAGATGTTGTAAGGGCCATTGCAATACGCATAAAATAATCCAATTAGGTGATTTGAATAAGAAAAAAGAGGAAGTTTACTCTTCTACCGTTATCGCTTGGTTAGGACATGAATTCACACATGCGAGGCACATGATGCAGTCTTCCATTCTGGACGGCTTGGCCTTCTTCTCCCCTCCATAACCTGGCATCTCCGTCAGATCGTAGACGTTCATTGGGCAGACATCGAGGCAGGTACCGCAGCCATAGCACTTATCAAGGTCGACGGTGACCTTTGGCATCCTGAGCACCCCTAAGGCTCACATAAGCATGAGAGCTCCACTCTTAAGCCTTTCGAATCCCTTGAACTTACAATATGTACATCGAATCCCTTTAAGGTTAGGCCGTAGAGGCCTCAAAGGCCCAATAGGTCTCTGAGAATGGCCAGAATGCCTCTTTCATGGTTTTCGATAAGGCTATATTAATAGAAGAGAGATCTTCTAACCCGGTGAAGGGTTGAGTTCAGAGATACCTATCTGTGAGGGGTGCCTATGCCCCATCGATGGCTGCAGGTGCCTATGCCCATACTGCGGCGAATCAGCCGGTTGTGAATGCTGCATCGGATATAACAGGGCGCTGGGAGGATAAGCCTTGGTTGGTTTGGAGCCGGGATCCGCGGATGAGTGGGAGTTCAACTGGATGGCCGGCGGCCCTCAGGGGAGCGGGGTGGACACTGCTGCGGGGATATTCAGCAGGGCTTGTGGGTATGGAGGCCTCCACGTATATGGGAAGAGGGAGTATCACTCGAACATCAAGGGTCTGCATAGCTACTTCCACATACGTGTCTCCCCGAGGGAGGTCCTCGCCAACGTGAATGGCGTGGACCTCCTGGCAGCCCTTGACTCCGAGACCATCGTAAGGCATTTCGACGAGGTCTCCCCATCAGGGGGAGTCATAGTCGATGAGAGGGACATCCAGAAAAACATATTAGAGATACCCACATTACCGAAGGAGTTTAAAGATGAGCTAAAAAATAATTTAAAGAAAAGAGGAATAGGAGATACTATATACAGCCTGCTAAAGGAAGTTGAGAGGAAAGGGGGGAAGATATTCATAGTTTCCTATATGACCCTTTTAAAATCCATAGCAGACAAGTTGAAAATCGACGATATAAGTAGGGTGATGCCGACGCTGAACGTGCTCTCTATAGGGGTCTCCTTCGCCCTTCTGGGTTACGATAGAGCCCTCGTCGAGAGGGCCATCAGGTCGACCTTCTCCGATAGGCCCAAGGTCGCCGAGATGAACATCATAGCCCTCAGGGAGGCTTACGAGTATGCCGGGAGGGCCTTCCCCGAGGGCTTGGGCTTTAGGCTGGGGGTTCTAGAGCCCCATGAGGAGAGGATCCTGATACAGGGCCACCAGGCCATCGCCATTGGGAAGATCCTCGGGGGCTGCAGGGTTCAGACATACTACCCCATAACCCCGGCAGGGGATGAGAGCTGGTTCCTAGAGGCCCATGAGGTCTTCAAGACGAGGGATGGAATGGGCTCGATACTGGTGGTGCAGGCGGAGGACGAGATAGCAGCCATAAGCATGGCAAACGGGGCCGCCCTCGCGGGGGCTAGGGCGGCAACCTCAACATCTGGCCCCGGATTCTCCCTTATGGTGGAAGGGCTCGGATGGGCGGGGAACTGCGAGGTCCCAGTGGTTATAACCTACTATCAGAGGGGCGCTCCATCCACCGGCCTCCCAACCCGCCACGGGCAGGACGACCTGAGGTTCGCCGTACACGCTGGGCATGGGGAGTTCGCCCGGATCGTGCTGGCCTCAGGCGACATAAGGGAGTGCCTCTACGATGCGGCCATGGCGTTCAACTACGCTGAGAGGTATCAGGTCCCAGTCATCCACCTCGTGGACAAGGCCCTAGCAGACAGCGTCAAGACCTACAGAAGCCTCGAGTTGGGTGATTATAGGATCCAGAGGGGCAAGCTCCTGATAGGGGTCGAGCCTGGGGAGGAGTATCTGAGATTCAGGCTGGCTGACAACCATATCTCCCCTAGGGTTCCCCTTGGGACGGAGGGGGGTGTGCACTGGTACACTGGAGATGAACATAACGAGCATGGACATATATCAGAGGATCCGTCGATGAGGGTCTCCATGATGGAGAAGAGGATGAAGAAGCTCGAGGTCATCGACATGGAGGTCCCCTTAGATGAGAGGGTAAACCTCTTCGGCGACATGGAGGCCGAGGACCTTATAGTGAGCTGGGGGTCCCCGAAGGGGGCTATCCTAGAGGCGTTGAAGGGGTTGGAGAGGAGGGGCTATCCCCTAGGCTTCCTGCAGGTGAGGATGATCCACCCCTTCCCCTCAAAGGGGGTATCTGAGATCCTCAAGGATAGAGGGAGGATCATAGATGTGGAGGCGAACTACTCTGGCCAGCTTGGGGGGATGATAAGGGAGAGGACGGGGATGCCCATAAGCTTCTACATCTTGAAGTACAACGGCAGGCCTATGACGGCCACGGAGGTTCAAGAGGCCCTCGAGGATATCCTCATCGGCAGGGCCCCTGAGAGGAGGGTTCTCACATATGGCTCATGAACCTTCAAGGTTTAGGACAGGCCTCCATATTGACTGGTGCCCTGGCTGTGGAAACTACGGGGTTCTGATGGCCCTTCAATGGGCACTGGCGGAGCTGGGCTTGGAGCCCCATCAGGTGGTATTGGTCTCTGGGATAGGATGCTCTGGTAAGACCTCCCACTTCGTTAACGCATATGGGGTGCACACCCTCCACGGGAGGCTCCTACCCTACGCCACTGGGATAAAGCTTGCAAACCCGAAGCTCGAGGTGGTGGCCGTGGGGGGAGACGGGGACGGCCTGGGGATTGGGGCTGGACATCTGGTCAATGCTGGAAGGAGGAATGTGGATATCACATACCTCTTCCATAACAACGGGGTCTACGGGCTGACGAGGGGACAGGCCTCCCCAACCCTCAGGCTTGGGTTGAGGACCAAGTCCCTCTCAAGGCCGAACATCAACAAGGCCTTAAACCCGATAGCGATATCGCTGATGTCGGGATATACCTTCGTAGCCAGGTCCTATGCCTTCGATTTCAGGCACTTAAAGGAGGTTATAAAGAGGGGGATAAGGCATAGGGGAATGGCCTTCATAGAGATCCTCCAGCCCTGTCCAACCTACAATGACATAGCGACCAAGGAGTGGTATGGAGGGGAGGACCGGCGCGACCCCGAGACGGGGAGGCCCAGGCCTAGGATATACAAGCTAGAGGATGAGGGCTTCGACCCGGAGGTAAGGGATCCAGAGGAGGCTATGGAGAAGCTTGCATGGGCCCTCTCAAAGTCGTATGAATGGGGCGACAGGATCCCAATAGGAGTATTCTATATAAATGGAGAATCAACATATGAAGAGAGAATAGCTCAAAGGATACCGTTTTATCTCGAGGATCCGCCGGCCAGGCAGAGGATAAGCGATGAGGCTGGGGCTCCAGTTTTAGAGTTGAGCTACCTGCTCGAGGAGTTCAGGGTATACTAGCTCTGTAGAGCCTCTCATCCTCCCAGTTTTAGGAGGGCCTTGGCTGTCACCTCGGCCGCGATGCCGCACACCCTCAAGCAGCCCAGGTCTCCATGGCCTCCAGCCTCCAGGAAGGCCTCCCTCTCCGCCATGTTCCTAAGATCGAAGGATCTCCCATAGATCCTTCTCTGTATCTCGCTGCAGAGGGTTGACCTCAAGGGCTCCTCGAATCTGAACTCCTCCTCCAGCCTGTTCTGGAAATCCCTGCAAATCCCATCCGCGAGCTCCATCGCCCTCGCATACTTATCCGTCTCCTCCATCCTCTCCCTCCCACAGACCAGCCCAAGGGCCATTAAGCCTCCGATGAGGGCCCCACAGGTCTCCCCCCTCCTCGCGACCCCTCCCGAGAGGACGGTGGCCGCCTTGAAGGACTCGAGATCTCCTATCCCGAGGCCCTCCTGAAGGGCTAGGAGGACGCTCTGGGAGCATCCGCCGTAGCGGTCATACTCGTGGGCCTTCTGCCTTATCTCCTTCACATGATCCGTGGACATGTCGCCAAAAACTCTATCAATAAACTTAAAAAGGTGATGGCCTTAAGGGTGGAAGGGTCTGATCCCATTTCCGCGAGTCCTATAGAACTATTATATTTCTGGGCTTCTCTCCCCTTGAGACCCGCACTATCCCTTCTGCCACCTCTAAGGCCATTCTCCTCATGGCCTCCACGCTGCTTGCTCCGAGGTGGGGGGTGAGGATGACGTTATCCATCTGGTTAAGGGGGCTTTCCCCTCTCAGGGGCTCCTCCTCGAAGACATCCAATGCGGCTCCTGAGACCCTTCCCGATCCCAGGACATCTATTAGGTCCTCCTCGACGATGATCCCACCCCTCGCCGTGTTCACGATATACACCCCCTCCCTCATCAGGCTGAACTCCCTCTTGGAGATCAGGCCTCGGGTCTTTGGGGTTAGGGGGAGGTGTATAGAGATGACGTCGCTTCTCTTAAGGAGATCCTCGAGGCTGACCCTGCATATCCCGAGCTCGTATTCCAGCTCCCTCCTCTCCTGGAGGTCGTGATAGATGATATTGACGCCGAAGGGCTTCAGCCTCCGAGCCACAGCCTCTCCGATCCTCCCGAGGCCGAGGATGCCCACGGTCTTACCCATAAGCTCTGAGCCTATGAGGTCGCTATATTTACGGTTCCACTGGCCTGAGCGGACTGCTCTATCCGCGGAGACCACCCTCCTCATCAAGCTCAGCATCAGGGCCAAGGTCATCTCGGCAACGGTCTCCGTCAACGCCGTAGGGGTGTTGAAGACCATGACGCCGAGCTCTCTAGCGGCTTGGAGGTCTATGTGGTCGACGCCCACCCCGTGGACCCCCACTACCTTGAGCCCTCCCGATGCCATCATGGCCTCTCTGGTGACCCTTATCCCCCCTCTGGTGACGAGCGCGTCCACCATCGCCATCTCCCCCACCAGGTCCCTCTCATCGGCGCCTGGTGGGAGCATCTTCACCTTCAACCTCTCCTCCTCCATCGCCCTCACCCCATCGGGGTGTATCGGCTCCGTCACCAAAACGGTGAAACCTCTCAAGGCCTTTTCACCGAGAACCCTTTCTTCAGGCCGGGGTTTATGGGGGTCGGTCCAGGTCAGGAGATGTTCTTCTCGCCCGAGGCCTCTGGGGCTCGTGCTTAGCGCCTGAGAGGATCCTATAGATCCTGTCGCATAACTCGTCGAAGGCGGCTAGGAGGTCCCAGTCGGAGGCCTCGGCCGAGAACTGCTCGGTGGGGCTGAGGATCCTGGCCTTCAACTCATATCTGTTTCTGCTTCCCTCCATCTTGAACCTCTTCACCCTTATCGAGACCCCTGAAATGTGGGGGTGGATCCTCATGCTCCTCTTCAACACTCTCCTGACCTTCTCCTCGGCGACCCCCCTCTCGAGGAAGTCCTCATCAGAGACCCCGACTATGTATACTGGAGGATCGGCCTCCTCGGCCATTCCGGGTAGGGGCATCAAAAGCTCCCTGGGCGTCACGATCCCTAGGATGGCCCTATCATCGTCGACGATCACACAGGCGCTCTTCCTCCGGCTTGTGAGGCCGCGGATAACCTCCAGAACGGAGGATTCTGGTTTGGCTGTCAGGGGGTGGATATCCATTATCCCTCCCACCACCCCCGGAAACCTCTCAACCTTCTCTCCGATCCTCTCCCCAAGGGTTGTCCTCGACGATGGCGTTATGAAGTGGTGCACTATGCTCTCGGCGGTGACGATGCCCACAAGCTTGCTGTACTCGACGATGGGTAGATGGCTGAACCCCCTATCAAGCATTATTCGACGCGCCAGGGAGATCCTCTCATTCACATCCAGTGAGGCGACAGGCCTCCTCATGACCCCCTTAACCTCAAACCCTGAAAGCTCCTCAGCCTCCGTCAAGGCCTCGACCAGATCCACCTGAGAGGCACAGCCTAAAACCTCTCCATGCTCTGCCACCGGCATGGCCCTTATATTGTTCCTTATCAGCAACTGGGCAAACTCGATTAGGTTGATACTTGGTGAGATCGATCCCGTGACCCTCCATATCCTCTCTATCTTGGTCTGGTCAGGCTGGTCGACACCAAGGAGGTCCCTCACGGTCACCAATCCGACCTTTCCATCCGATCTAACTATGGCTTCGTATCTGCCCGTCTCCCTCAACTCGCCGAGAACCCTCGAAGCCGTATCCTTAGGAGAGAAGACGACTCGATGGGGGCGGAGGATCCTCCTCACCTCCACCTGGGCCAGCTCTCTTAGGGCCACCATAAAACCCACAATACTCTCCCCCCTTCGAGGGTTAAATGTTTTCATGAGCCCAAACCGAAAACTATACGTAGCTTGAAATGGTTAGCAGAGGCCTCACAGAATATGGAAGATAAACTAATAATATGTTGGATCCTGTAGAAACATTTACGAAACAATCATGATGAATTCTTTTAGATCGATGATACCTCCAGTATTATAACATCTTAATAAAAGAGAAGTTCATGTATATTTAAATAAAATCCGTATATTTAGTTTGGATTTCTTAATCATATCTTAACAGATCTTCTCTATGAGGGCGGGGATCTGGGTTTAATACCGCTTCCGCCGACATCGATTAGAGGTCTTCAAGATGCTTGATGAACCCCTCGACGAGCATAGGCGCAGGAGAGAAGAGTTCAAGAGGCTCGCTTCAGAGGCCTCGGAGAGTCAGAGGAGGAGGGGAAAACTCTCCGCGTGGGAGCGTATAGAGAGGCTCCTCGACGCGGGGAGCTTCGTTGAGCTGGATAGGCTCGTTGAGCATAGGGCCACCTCATTCGGCATGGAGGGGAGGAGGAGGAGCGGGGATGGGGTGGTCACGGGATTCGGAACCATCGATGGGAGGAGGGCCTTCGTCTACTCGCAGGACTTCACCTTCATGGGCGGCTCCCTTGGGGAGATGCATGCCAAGAAGATATGCCGCCTCTTCGACATCGCCCTCGAGGTGGGAGCCCCAATCATCGGGTTTCACGACTCGGGAGGGGCCAGGATCCAAGAGGGCGTCGCCGCGCTGGCGGGCTATGGAGAGATCTTCAAAAGGAACGTCGCCGCCTCCGGGGTTATCCCCCAGATAGCCGTGATAGCCGGGCCCACCGCCGGGGGGGCCTCATACTCCCCTGCCCTGATGGACTTCATAATAATGGTCAGGGGGATAAGCACGATGTTCGTAACGGGACCCAGGGTCGTTAAGGAGGTAACGGGTGAGGATGTCGACGAGCAGGCTCTAGGCGGGCCGGAGGCCCACTCCTCGATTAGCGGGGTCGCCTCCCTCGTCGTGAACTCGGAGGAGGAGGGCTTCGAGGCCGTCCGCCGCCTCCTAGGGTACTTACCCCAGAACAACCTTGGGGATCCCCCCATCTATGAGGCCTTAGATCCGGAGAGGCCAGACCTAGAGGGGGTCATCCCAGACGATCCCAGGAAGCCTTACGATGTGAGGGAGGTACTCTCAGGGGTCTTCGACAGGGGTAGCCTCTTCGAGATCCAGCCTGCCTATGCTGAGAATGTGGTAGTCGGCTTCGCCAGGCTCATGGGGAGGTGTGTGGGCGTGGTCGCCACCCAGCCTAAGGTCATGGCCGGGTGTATGAGCATAGACTCTTCAGATAAGGTGGCTAGGTTCGTCGGGATATGCGATGCCTTCAACCTACCCATAATCACCTTTCAAGATGTGCCCGGGTACCTCCCAGGGCTAGATCAGGAGAGGGGCGGAATAATCAGACATGGTGCAAAGGTGATATATGCCTACGCGGAGGCGACCATCCCCAAGATAACCATGATCCTAAGGAAGTCTTATGGTGGGGCCTATATCGCCCTTGGAAGCAAGCACCTCGGAGCGGACATCGTCTACGCCTTACCCGACGCGGAGATAGCGGTCTTAGGGGCTGAGGCAGCCGTCGAGATCCTCTATAGAAGGGAGCTGGCCGAGGATGCGGGGAGGAGGGAGGAGCTTATAAACCTGTACAGGAGGGAGTTCTCCAACCCATACCAGGCGGCTAGACTTGGATACGTCGACGACATCATAGAACCGAACGAGATAAGGGGGAGGCTTGTTGAGGGCCTATCCATCCTCACGGATAAGAGGGTTAGACGCTATCCGGGCAAGAAGCATGGCAACATGCCTGTTTGAGGAGCGCGAAATAAAGTCGGATATAATTTTGGTCCGAGTTAAATCTCCCTCCCGATGCCCCTCTCCCTGGCCAGCTTGTAGACCGTGAAGGCTGTTCCCACATCTTGGATGGCCAGCCCCGTCGCCTTGAATAGGGTGACCTCCCCCTCGCTGGTCCTCCCGGGCTTCCTTCCCGTCACGATCTCGCCGAGCTCCGCGTATACGTCCTCCCTTCTTAGGGCCCCCTCCCTAAGGGGCTCTGCGAAGTCTCCGACGACGAAGGCCTGGTCCCTGAAGTCCACGACGATCTTGTCGGCCCTCTTCAAGACGCTCGTATCCAGCTCCCTCTTCGCCGAGGTGTCCGCCCCTATAGCTGAGATGTGGGCGCCCTCCATGATCATATCCCCAGTCAGGAACGGCTTCGTCGACGGGGTGCAGGTTATGACTATATCGGAGCCCTCCGCCGCCTCTCGAACCGAGTCTACCGGTCGGATCTCAACCCCCGCCTCCTTGGACATCCTCTCCGCGAAGCTCCTCTTGACCTCTGGGACGAGGTCATAGACCTTCACGAGCTCGATGTCTCGAACCTCCTTCAGGCCGAGGAGCTGGGATCGCCCCTGAACGCCCAGCCCTATTATCCCGGCGGTCTTGGCGTCCCTCCTGGCAAGATATCTTATTCCAACCGCCCCAGCTGCACCCGTCCTTAGGGCGGTTATATATGTCCCATCCATTATGGCCAGTGGCTCGCCCTTAGAGGGGTCGTTCAGGACTATCCTAGCTATGACCGCTGGAAGCCCGTGCCTTGTGGGATTCTCCGGGTGGACGGTGACCACCTTCAGGCCAGCGGCGTCGAGGGCCTTTATGTAGGCTGGCATGGCTATCAAGACGCCGTTATACCTCTCGAAGTGGAGGTACACCCTGGGAGGCATCTCTATATTTCCAAGGCCCATCTCCCTGAAGCTGGACTCCACGGCCTCTATGGCCCCCCTCATATCAAGAAGGGAGCGGACCTCTTCCTGGGTGAGGTATAGGGTCATGTGAACTCCACAAAGAGGTTATCGTTGAGGAGGCTTAAAACGTTGTTGAATAACCACCTATTAGGGGCAGACCCCCTGAACCCTCCGACCTTTAGACTGAAATATCATAGAGAGGCCTAAACCTGGTACTGGACGGCCATAACCTTATCTGCCCAAGCTGCTGGTAACTGACCCGTCGATTATTCTTCGCTTGTAGCCTTACTGGACGGGCCTTTTCCATGG
>JBBIVO010000030.1:0-13584 GCA_037439685.1 Candidatus Bathyarchaeota archaeon
CCGAAGATACGGCAGCCTACAGGTGGAGGGGCTGGAGGCTCCCCCAGCTCTTAGAGGAGCTGAGCGGTCTAGAAGGGAGATTCTACATTAGGGTTGGGATGATGACCCCAAGCCAGGCGAGAGGGATCCTAGACGACCTGATAGAAGCCTATGCCTCGGAGAAGGTTTTCAAGTTCCTCCATCTCCCGATCCAGTCGGGCGATGACGAGATATTGAGGAGGATGAGGAGAGGCTACACAGTAAACGACTTCGTGGAGATAGTCTCAAGGTTCAGGGAGGCCTTCCCGGATATGAGCCTATCCACCGACATCATCGTCGGATTCCCCGGGGAGACGGAGGAGCAGTTCAGGGAGTCTTTGAGGCTCGTCGAAGAGGTGAGGCCCGAGGTCCTCAACATCTCCAGGTTCTGGCCTAGGCCCTGCACAGAGGCGGAGAGGATGCCCGGGCAGATCCACGGCAGGGAGACCAAGAGGCGCTCAACCCTCTTGAGGCGAGTTTGGGAGAGGATCTCCATAGAAAGGGGCCGCGAGTGGATAGGGTGGAGGGGGGAGATCCTCGTAGACGAGCCTGGGAAGGGCGGAACCATGATGGGGAGAAACCACGCCTACAGGCCCATAGCCTTTAAGGGACGGGCGAAACTCGGCGACTTCAGAGAGGTCATAGTCGACGATGCGAAGATAGGCTACCTCCTAGGCAGGGCCATATGAGGGCCCCCCTTCCAAAGGATCGTCGTCCCTTGAAGCCACTTTTTAAACATCCCATTAGGGTCCTTAAATCCTCCAAATCGATCAGTTTATGAACCTCTAACATCCCGATAATCCCTGATGAGAGTAGCAGTCGCTTCATTCTCCCATGAGACCTGCACCTTCTGCCCTAGGCCTACCACCACCGAGGACTTCGAGAGGGGAGGGGTTCTGAGGGGGGAGGAGGTGCTCAACGCCCATAGGGGGATTCCCACCTACATAAATGGGTTCATAAAGGCGGCTGAGGAGGCGGGCGACGTAGAGCTCGTCGGGATCCTCGACGCCTCTAGGAGTTGGGGGGGCTCCTCTGGAAGCTGGTTGACTAGGGAGTGCTTCGACAAGTACACCAATGAGATAGCGGAGGGGTTGAGAGAGGCCGGAAAGATAGATGGGGTCCTCCTCGCCCTCCATGGGGCCATGGCTGTCGACGGCTGCCTGAAGCCGGAGGCTGAGATCGTCAGGAGGGCGAGGAGGGCAGTCGGCGATGTGCCCATAATGGTTACCCTAGACCTCCACGCGAACGAGGACCACGAGCTGGTGGATGTGGCCGACGGAGTCTTCATAATAAAGACCTACCCCCACGTGGACTCCGAGGAGACAGGGCTGAGGGCGGGCCGCTGCCTCATAGCGACGGCGAGAGGAGAGTTTAAACCCGTTATGGCGATCAGGAAGCCTGGGGTCATGACCCCAAGCGTCTTCCAGGGGACCGACTTCTATCCAGCAAAGGAGATCATGGATAGGGCCAGGGAGTGGGAGAGGAGGGGAGTATACTACCTCTCGGTCGCCTTCGGCTTCGCATATGCCGATGTTCCCGATGTGGGGGCGACCGTCATAGCCCTAACCGATGGAAATAGGGAGCTCGCGGAGAGGGCGGCCCAGGACGTTTCGGACTACATCTGGAGCCTGAGGGAGCCCTTCGCGGGGAAGAGGATACCAAAGACGCGGGAGGGGGTGGAGCTGGCCATAAGGGCCGCAAGGGAGGGGAAGAGACCAGTCATAGTTGCCGACCACAGCGACAGGACCGGCGACAGCACCCACATCCTCAGGGAGCTCATAGCCCAGGGGGCGGAGAACTTCGCCGTCGCCACCATCGCCGATGAGAGAGCCCTAGAGGAGATATCAAGTGCCAAGGTTGGAGACCATTTAGAGGTGATGGTGGGGGGCCAAGCCCACCCCCTTTCAGGAGAGCCTGTGAGGATCTCAGGTAGATTAGAGTACCTGGGAGGCTGCGAGTACATCCACCCAGGGCCGATGGGAAAAGGTGCAAGGGTCAGGCTTAGCAGGGTGGCCGTCATAGGCTTCGGAGCGAACAATCACGTCATCATAACCCCAACCCTCCACCAGCTCATAGATGATGCCATCTTCCCAGCATTAGGCCTCAACCTAGACTCCCTGGATATAATAGCCATAAAGTCCAGGGTCCACTTCAGGGCCTACTTCCAAGAGGTAGCGGGGGCGATTATAGAGGTGGACGCCCCAGGCCTAGGCCCAGCCGACCTCACCCAGCTGGATTACAGGAACATCCCGGAGGATATATACCCAGTTGGGAGAAAGTGGAGGAGATAGCCCAAGGGGCCTATCTCCTTCTGTAGACCCAAAATACTGCTGGAATCATGGTCGCTAGGTATACTATGTGAACCATAAGGCGACCCCACTCCGCCCTAACCGTGTACCCAAACATTACGGCGAGTATGGAGCCTAAAGCACCCTTATGATGTAGAGGGCTTCCATCCGGGATCCCAAGGTCATAAGCGTACAGCCCAAGCCAGCCCCAAGCCGTATGCCCGGTGAACTCCATCAGCTCATGTACCCCGTATCCGGCTAACCCCCCTGCCAAGAGGATGAGCAGGAGGCTCGTGAAATAGAAGAACCGCCTCATATTGAGCCTCATGCCAGCCAAGAAGATACCAACAGATAGGGCGAAGGAGGTCAAGATTCCAAGGAAGAGGCCGATCATCGTAGATGAAGGGTCTGATACCAGGAAGGGGGTGAGGAAAAGGACGGTCTCAAGCCCCTCCCTGAAGACGATGATGAAGGCAAAGGTGGAGAGGGCGAGGGCCTCACCTCTCAAAACGGCCCTCTCAACCCTCCTCTCGACCTCCTCCTTTATCCTCCTCCCCCTCGTGGCCATCCAATATACCATGTAGGAGAGGACAAAGACGGCCAGTATAGATGCCCCTCCCTCGAATAGTGCTTGGGCGGCCTTGGGTAGGACCCCATAGATCAGCCATAATGCTGCCCCAAGGGTGAGGCTCGCCAGGATGGAGGAGAGGACGCCTAGATAGACATACCTATTCAGGTGGGCCCTCCCGGCTCGGGAGAGGTAAGCTAGTACAATCGTCGTTAAGAGGGTTGCCTCGAACGCCTCGCGGAGGGTTATTAGGTATTGGCCCAGCATTCAACTAAAATTAGCCCAGCCTAAATTTAAATATTGGCCTCATACCGACCATATGAAACCCGATCATCACGCATCCCCTGCTCTAATGTTGGAACCCCAGCCTTCGGGGAGCCTGCATCCTTCCTTACGAGTTGCCCTCGGGATGGTGAAGAGATAGGATCCTGGATGGGGTTGAGGTGGGTTCCCCTTTGTCGTGAGGCTTACAAGAAATATGGGTTCAAATGGTTTTCTGGTCGTGGTGAGGGCTCAGGCTCATATCGGCTTCAGTTCGACCTCCGCCACGACGGGCTCCGTTTTACCCCTCTCATAGGCCTCGTTAAGGATCTCCTTCAGCTGTCCTGGCTCCTCGACCGAGTAGCCTCTGCATCCACAGGCCTCGGCGAGGGCCGCATACTTCGGTGGGGCCTCGAAGTCGACCCCTATGAACCTGTTCGTCGCCTTAGACCACCCTCCAGGGTATGATGAGATGAGGCTCTGCTTCACCGCGGCGTAGCCTCTATTATTGAGGACTATGAGGGTTAATGGTATCCCATAATTTCTTGCAACCCAGAGTCCCGCGACCGGGTTCGAGAAGATGAAGGATCCATCCCCTGTTATGCATATCAAGGGCTTATCCCTGAGGGCCAGGCTGGCCCCCAGGGCTGCAGGTAAACCCCATCCCATATTGCTCCCGTTAAGCCCGAAGAAGGTCTCCGGCCCCGTCACGCCGATGTAATCCTGTAGAACCCCTGAGTTGGAGACGGAGTCGTCTATTATAACCGTATCCTCCTCCTTGACACGGTTAAGCGTATAGAAGAGCCATTGGGGCTCTATGGGCTTGGTATCGCCTCTCATCAGGGCCGACTCCTCCAGCCCCTTCCTCCAATGCTCATGCTCCTCCCTCAGCCTGGCCGCCCTATCCTCGATCCTCTCCCTAATCGTCCTGAGGGATGGGCTCTTCTCCAGGATGGATTTCAGCGTGGATATGGCTCCACCCGCCTCCGCCGTGATGGATAGGTCAACCCTGAAGCCCCATAGGGGGATCCGCTCCTTCAGGGGGTCGATATCTATCTGGATTATCCTGGCATCATCCCTAGGCTCAGCCCCTAGCGGATTCCCACCCCTCCTCGGAAGCCAAGGCACGTCGACGTCGACCAGCAGGATCAGATCCGCCCTATCCAGATACTCCCCTATCCTTCTACCCTGATAGTTGGGGTGGTCTGTGGGAAAGTTGGCCCTACACCTCTTGGGCTCGAGGACGGGTATGGATAGAAGCTCGGAGAGCTCGACCAGGGATGGCATGGCGTATCCCCTCCTCCCAATGTAGCTGGTGACTATCACAGGCTCCGAGGCCTCGAGGATGGCGTTGGCGGCCTCCGATAGGGCCCTGGGATCTGCCTGGGGCGGGGATGGGGGAGGATACCTGGAAGTTTGAGGCGCCTTCAGCCCCCTCCTCCTCTCCATGAGGACCTCCCTGGGAAGCATCAGATAGGATGGCCCCTCCGGAGCGGCCTCGGCCACCTGGAAGGCCCTCATGAGGGTATAGGCTAGATGCTCAGCATTCCTGACCAGATAGGACCACTTCACATAGTCGCGGAGGATGAGGCCCTGGTCTTGGACATCCTGCATCCAGTGGACGTGGATCTCCCTAGAGCCCCTGACATCTCCCTCCAAGGTGGAGGGGGTCACCCCAGCGCAGAGGACGAGGGGCACCCGGTCCCTCATAACGTTGTGGAGGGCGCTCCCGGCGTTCAGGGTGCCCACATCGACATGGACCAAGACGAGCTGAGGCCTCCCCCTGACCATCGCGTATCCCTCAGCCATCGAGACGGCCACCCCCTCGTGGGGGCAGAGGACCGCCCTGGGCTCCTCCAAGCCCTCGGCCCTCAGCTTGGCCAGGCCCTCCTGAATCGGTATGGTGTCGGTTCCAGGATTGATGAAGAGATACTCAACCCCCAAGCCCCTCAAGGCCTCAAGGAAGAGGTCCGAGACCTCCAGCTCCCTCAACCCCTCAGGATGGTTCGACAACCCCCTCAAACCCTAAATCATTGAAATAGAGACTTAAGCTTACCGACGATAAACTCATCGGGAGGGGTAAAGATGGAACCTCATTTCCATTAAAGAAACCTATACCATCAACAAGACCAACCCGGGAAAATCTATAGCCTGAGAGCTGGAGTCCTGCTGAACATTTAAGCTCCTTGCTATAAGCGCCCTATATCCTTCATGAAAGTTTATCCATTTAAAGAGGCGCATACCGAAAGCGGCTCGACCAGGCGGGTAACAGGCAATAACGAATATTGACGGTTACGACGAATCCTTTTTCAACAATATTAGCTCCAGCGGTTAATGTAAGCATTAGCATATGGGAAGTGATCAAATGAAACATCTCTGCTGACATTTTCTCTCCAATCCTAGCAGGATTAAAGAGAACAGGTGATTCATATCTTTGTCAAAGTCCTATGGGTCTCGACGAGTTTGCATTTTCAGTCAATTGGTTTAAAGCGAATAAAAGAGGGAGGTTTAAATCTATGGATGTGGAATGATCCTTTTGATTTGCGGTCTCTTTAACCCAGCCGCAATTGTTGTTGCGGTAGCTGCCGTAACAATCATTATCGCCGCAATTATTTGTGATATATTCCCGTCAACTATTGTTCCTCCCACGGGAAGGGGTTCAGGCAATGCTAGAATCTCGGTGACGGAAACGTCTGTTTCTGAGCCAGCAGGCCAAGCTACGATAGCCTCATCAACTATTAATGCTCCTTCAGACAGGTCTGAGTCGATTCTGACGGTTATTTGGAAAGTTAATGTTCCGCCCGGACCCAAACTTAGCGGTGACCAAGTTACAGTGTGTGTTACACCGTTATATGTCCCTGTTGGGCTTGAGGACACATAGCTTACGCGTGCAGGCAGATAGTCTATCAGCGTTACGCCATCAAGCTCTGTCTGAGTTGGGTTCGAGATGGTGATCGTATAGGCTATTATCGAGCCTGCGTAGGCTTCGGCAGGACCACTTTTAGAGATCTCAGCATACGGTTTTACGAAGAGCTGTATGGGATGAATATCTGTTATAGGTCCATATGGCGTACCTTCCTCGCTTGTCCAATTGACATAAACGTTGTTGAAGACCCATACTCCATCGTACTCTACATCAGACACATTAACCGTTAAAGATATGCTTATGGTTTCACCAGGCTCTATTGTATCAAGCTCCCATATTATTCTGCCAGTATAAATATCATAGGATGTTTCGGGGGGATTAGAGGTTATGAGTGTTAGGTTGTATGGTAGGTCATCCCAAACCTTCACGTTTGTGGCGTCGCTACCGCCGACGTTAGTCACATTTATAGTGAAGCCTAGGGTTTGTCCCTTCATTCCCTTTGTGTCTCCGGCCTTATCTATGATGAGCAATGGAAGACTGCATACCCGTGTAGTAAAGGCATCCCATTCTGGCCCGTAGGTTCTGCCAAGCGTATCCCCCCATACGACCGTTACATTGTTTATTGCTAATTGGCAGGTTGTCGGATAAATCGTCATGTTAACCCGCAAGGTGAAGGTGACCGTTTGCCCAGCGGATATTTCCGGGATGGTCCAATCGACCCATCCGCCACCATACGAAGCGGGAGTTGGCGAAGCGGAAACATACGTTACGCCCGCTGGCAGTCTGTCGCTTACTTTGACGTTATATGCAGATGATCCGCCTAAGTTCACAACTGAAATTCCATATTCAACCATCTGGTCTGGACGCGCATTTAATGGGCCTCTCTTAACTATGCTCAAGTAGGGATTGGACAATACAGTGGTAACCTAATCGTATGATTCTGGACCATAGCTTTGTCCCGTATCGTCCTTCCATGTGACTTCTACTGTGTCGGTTATTCTTGTTCCGTTTACTACTGTTTCCCGCATCCTAACAGTCAATATTATCAGCACAGTTGCAGTCTTGTTCAAGGTTCCAAGGTTCCATGTTACCTTATTTGCGGAGACTGACCCGGCAGGCGTTGAGCTGACATATTCAACCAAACTAAGATTTATGGTTTCGGTTACTTTAACATTGTACGCCGTCTCATTTCCAACATTTTGGAGAGTAATCGTGTAGGTTATTATGCCTCCCGGATAGGCTATTGTAGGGCCGGTCTTCTCTATGCTTAGGGTTGGC
The DNA here is from genome assembly GCA_037439685.1 of Candidatus Bathyarchaeota archaeon. Taxonomy (GTDB): domain Archaea; phylum Thermoproteota; class Bathyarchaeia; order TCS64; family TCS64; genus JAGTRB01. The sequence continues at coordinate 7,280 of JBBIVO010000030.1, forward strand.
CCAGCCACAACTGTGGTGTTCCACTCGTCCCAAGCGGGATCAGCACCTTCTCCAAAAACCGTAGCGTTATTAGTTAATGTCGCTCCGGGGACAAGGTTGCTGTCGAATACAACCTCAAGCGTTATAACAACTATCTCGTTTAAGACTAATGTTCCAAGAGTCCAATTAACCATGTTATTGCCCGCGTCGTATACGCCAGTGGGTGTTCCGGGAGCTTCAGGATGAGCCGGCAGGACGCCGAGCGGCAACATGTCCGTAACATTAACGTTTTCTACTGTGCAGTTGCCTGCATTCGTCACAACTATTGTGTAGAGGTATGTTCCTCCAGGATAAGCGGTCAGCGGTCCCGTTTTAACGATGGATAAGGTAGGCGTCTCCGGCACAGCCGCTTGAATGGTGTAGTTAAAGCTGCCTTTGAAATATAGTCCATAGGCGCCTCCGATATGTATGCCCTCGCTATATTATGGTTGCATGAGCCATCAAATAGATTGTCTCGCCTAGATTTACTCCGCCATCTATGTCTGCCAGCGGTATTATATATAGGTCTAGGGCAGAGTATGGCGCGAGTGTGTGGCTGTATGTCCACCGCCCCGGCGCTCTCCAGCTAAGCGGGCTCTTGGATACTTCAAGGTGTGATTCGCACATTAGATAATTCGGATAGCTTTCTGTGTCTATCTCGAAGGGCACGTAAAGATTCAGGTCGTCATTCCAAACCTTAATTAGTCCTATGGGGATCTCGGTTGAGCCCATCACAAAGGGGACAGGGAAAGGCGACTCAATAGAATGAGCCATAACAATTGGTGCAGGGACCAAAGTCATCAATGCTAACAGAGTTAGGCAAAACACCCTTGAAAGTTTAATCCTCATATTCATCATCTCGGTGCTAATAGTTTGGCTTTCTAAAGTTAATCGCGCCTAAAATCCGCATCCCCTAGAAGGTAAGTATATTTCGCCGATTTTCATCATGTCATAAATTTTAAGAACGCAAAATATAGGGATTCCTTAAAAATTAGCGGGCCCGGTGGGATTCGAACCCACGACCTCAGACTTAGGAGGTCTGCGCCCTATCCTGGCTGGGCAACGGGCCCCCTAATGAATGGTATTCAACAGGTTTTTAACTTATTCGGAGGCGTGCCTCGTGGGATGTAGCCCCTTCGACTCCTCGCGATGAGGCGCAGATGACCCTTTCATCATGGAGAATCTAGCGGGCCTTCTTGACCATCCCTCCGGGCTTGGAATGGTTTAAAGATACCTTTTTGAGCATCCCGTCACATCTTTCACTATTAGCGGGGGTTCCCGAGACTGGCCAAAGGGGCGAGACTTAAGATCAGGGGCTCGGGAAGAGATCTCGTGGCTTAGGCCTTCGTGGGTTCGAGTCCCACCCCCCGCACCATTTTCAATGTAGGAAAGGGCCCCCCTTATCTAAATAACCTAAATTAGTGAATATTCGTGTTTGATTATCTGACATGATGCTAATTTTAAGGATGAAATAAATGTGGGTATTATTCAATTCCGAATCTTTTAGTTATCTTAACTATTAGGAAGACTGTGAAGGCCACTAGGAGGAAGGTTATTAAGGCGCCCGTGAAGTGTCCGATTCGGAAGGGGCCTAGAACAAGATGCTCCCATTCTATGCCTGGGAGGATTAGCGTTATTATCGGCATGATGAGGTCGTTCACGAGGGCTTGAACGAGCGTGCCCAGATATAAGCCTAGGATGAAGGCCACGGCCATTCCCATAACCTTGTACTTGGATATGAAGTCGAGAAACTCGTTCCAGAGGCCCTTTGGTTGAGGGGGTGGTGGAGGCGCTGGTTTGGGTTCAAGTAAGGCCTTTATCTCCTTCAATACCTCAAGTATCTCCACATCTCTGGATCTGGACAACCCTAACCACCTCTGTAGTCGATTGAATGTTATTATTCGACCTTTATAAGCTTACTCAATATAGCGAGCTAGAACTCTTATCATCCAATAGCTGTTGTTCTGATGGGTTGATGTCCTCAGATCCCCTTATCTTGAAATATGGATAGGGGTAGGTGGGCCGAGACTATCCAGTTGGGCTTGTCCACCACCTCGACTATCTTCAGATCCACGACGATGCTGCATAGGATGTAGGCCTCCCAGCGCTCCATCCTCCACCTCTCGGCTATGAGGTTCACCATCCGGCGCACCGCGTCTTGGGAGGCCCTTAGGAGGTCTGGGCCTATCCCCATGGTCGCGTGGTATCCAGCCGCCCCCAGCTCACATCTACGTGGAGGGGTGAGATACTGGGGGGCATCTAGGTTCACCCTCTTCCTTAGGTTGAATCTCAGGCTGAGGTGCATTGGGGCCTCTATGGCCGTGACGCAGACCTCTCCATCCCCCTGGGCTGCGTGGGGGTCTCCGACGGAGAATAGGCCTCCATCCACCCATACTGGAAGGAGGAGCTTTGATCCCCTCGTGAGGTGCTTGATGTCCATGTTGCCTCCATGGAACCCAGGGGGCATCACCGCCCGCCTCCCGGCCTCCCTCGGGGCCACGCCCATCGTCCCGCAGAAGGGATCCAGCGGGATCCTTATATCCTCCCTGAAGTAGGTGTGGTCCCCGTGGGATAGGTCCCAGATCTTGAGCCTTGGCTCCCTGAACTCCTCCTCTAGGAGGCCGAAGCCTGGGATTATGGCGGACCATCCCCAGGGTCCGGGGTGGATGTCTAGGACCTCCACCTCGAGGGCGTCTCCCACCTCCGCCCCCTCCACATAGACCGGCCCAGCGAGGGGGTAGACCCTACTCCAATCTATCCTCCTTAAGGCCTCGGGGGTGGATGTCGGCCCTATCTGGCCGTCCGAGACCTCCCTCAGCTCATATGATACGGTGTCCCCTGGAGATATTCGAATTACGGGTTCAAGGTCCCTATCCCAGGTATAGTGAACCCTATCCTCGGGGAATATGTGTAATGTCATCATATCATCCTGAAGGCATATGAAGCTTAAGCGTATCGGGTTCTTCGGGTGTATTTATCTGCCTGGGGGGTTGGAGGAGGCCCTTGAGGGGCTGTGTGGGGCTCACCGCCTACCCCCTCTCGGCTATGATGATCTCAACCTTGATATCTCCGTGGAGGACTGAGCGCTTATGGGTGATGGTGAGGCCTGCATCTCTCAGGGCCTCCTCCATCACCCTGCTTCTGAGGGTTAAGACCACCAGCCTTCCAGCCGCCCTCATGGCCTTCTGGGCCTCTCTGGCGAAGGCCCTGTAGAGGCTTCCTATGCTTCCCCTGGGCTCCATCCTCACCCCATATGGGGGGTTGGTGACGATGATGTCGATCCCCCTCACGATCCTTGAGAGGGCTCTGCAGTCCCCTCTGATGAGGGTTACCAGGCCTCCCACCCCTGCCGCCTCAGAGTTTATGCGGGCGCCCCTGATGAACTCCTCTTCGATGTCTAGGCCATATATCTTGAGCCTGTCCCCCATGTATAGGGCCGCTTCTATGGGGATGGTCCCGCCACCGCACATGGGGTCTACGAGGGTCTCTCCCGCCTCTGGTCGAGCCAGCCTGATCATGGCGTAGGCTATGGTGGGCTTCAGAGCCGCCGGATGCTCATAGAGCCTATATCCCCTCCTGTGGAGGGATTCCCTGGTCATAGAGGCCCCTATGAGGCATCTATCCCTGATGACGTCTACCCGGATCTCGACGTCGAAGTTCTCCAGGTCGACCCTGTTCCCATATCTGTCGACAACGGCCTGTCCGGCAACCCTCTGGACGTCGAGGGAGGTGAAGTCATGCACGCCGATCCTCTCCGTTGTTATCCTGAATTTGGCCTCTCTAGGCAGGATGGGGGAGAGGTCGGAATCCTTAACCTCCTCATAGATGAGGGTTAATGGGTCTCCACCGAGATCCAGCTGGAAGGATCTGAGCCCCCTCATGACGTGATGGATCGGCCTCATCGAGTATATCCTGGATAGGCTCTCCTCTGGTACCTCGGCCAAGACCCTCCCCTCCACCCCGTGCGGGCACCTCTCCACGGCGATCTCTCCGAAGCCTTCCCTGAGCTCGAGCTCGACGATATCCTCTATTCCGGGGGGGCATGTGAGGATGAGGGGTATCAGCCCCATATCATGAGGACAAAAATGGGGTCTCGTTTAAAGGATGCCTCGAGGCCTCCTGAGCCTATCCCCACTTGCCCTTCCCAACATGGGCCTGCAACTCTGCCCTGCTCCTCCCCTTCAATATCTGAGCGGTCTCAAGGGCCTGCCTGAATATCTCCGCGCATCTCGGGTCAAGGTTCTCCCCGATACCCTCCTTCGCCGCCCCCTCCACATCCTCTAAGAGGATGAGGAGCTTTAGGTGGAGCCGGTTTGTCCTCCTCGAGCGCTCTATGAGCTGGGCCTTATCCTCGGGGAGCCCCTCAAACCTCTCCCTCGGGGCTCCACAGTTTGGGCACCTATCTGGGGGTGCCTCCCCCTCGTGGATGTAGCCGCACGCCGTACATCTCCACATCGTTCTCCCCCCTCCTAGAACTCCCTGAACCTCTCCCTTATTGCCCCGCATACGGGGCATCTGCCCGGTGCCTCCCCCTCAGCTGTGTAGCCGCAGACCTCGCAGATATATATGGCTCCTATCCTCAGGTCCTCCCCCCTCTCAACGGCCTGTTTAGCCCTCATATACATGCCGGCGTGGATCCTCTCCGCCTGTAGAGCCCAGTTCATCGACCTCTGGGCCTCCCTCTCCCCCTGCATCTCCGCAACGGCATGATAGGCTGGGTACATCTCCTCAACCTCGTAGGTCTCCCCATCTATCGCGACCTGGAGGTTCTGGGAGGATAGGCGCATCATCCCCAGGGCGGTGTAGTGGTTTCTGGCGTGGACCAGCTCCGCGTATGCTATGGCCCTGAAGAGCCTGGACACGTTCCTGTAGCCCTCCATCTCCGCCCTCTCCGAGAAGAGGAGATACTTCATGTGGGCTTGGCTCTCCCCTGAGAAGGCGCCCTTAAGGTTTTCCTCGGTCATCCTCCTCATCTAAACCCTCTCCATCCGAGAAACGGATTAAATGATGTTATTATAAAAATTTTTTGTCCGAAAATCGTATAAGGATCAACGATTTTATATGGGGATCGGATGTGATGGGGAATGGTCGACGAGACGGACCTGAGGATCCTGAAGATCCTGGAGGCAGACTCCAGCATCCCATACACAGAGATAGCTAGGAGGCTGGGCTTAAGCGAGTCCACTGTGAGGAAGAGGGTGGCCTCCATGCTGGAGGAGGGGGTCATAAGGAGGTTCACCGTCGTCCTGGACCCCTCAAAGGTGGGATATAACACCGTGGCCATCGTGGGGATCGACGTGGAGCCGAAGCTCCTGGAGGCCGCCCAGAGGCTGGCGGAGATCCCCGAGGCGAGGTATGTCGCCACCTCCACGGGCGACCACATGATCATGACCGAGATCTGGGCTCGGGATGGGAGGGACCTATCACGGATAATCTCGGAGAGGGTTGGGAGGATCGAGGGGGTGAGGAGGATCTGCCCTTCGATAGTCCTTGAGAGGTTTAAGAACTAGGGGCGAGGCCAACCCCCGTGAGGCATCTCCGACTCGATGCACCGTTTATGAAGGTTAGCTCCCAGGCTGAAGAGCTTTTATGATAGATGAGATAGATAGGAGCGAGATGAAACCAAGCCGACGAACTATTTGAAATTAAAATTTTATAAAAATCTACTTCTAATCCCCCATCCAAAAGTACCTCAGTTGGAGATATTTCCATCCATAAGCTAACCTCTTATAACCCTCGGCGGGGAATCCTCTTGATGGGGTGCCTTTGAAGCTCCTGGAACACGAGGCCAAGGAGGTCTTCAAGAGCTTCAAGATCCCCGTTCCCAAGGGGAGGGTGGCCGAGGGTAGAGAGGAGGCGGTGAGGGTTGCGGAGGAGATTGGAGGCCCGGTCGCCGTTAAGGTTCAGGTGCCCATGGGGGGAAGGGGGAAGGCGGGGGGGATCCTCTTCGCCGAGACCCCCGAGATGGCCGGGAAGGTGGCATCCAGGCTCCTCGGCGGCGAGTTTATGGGGGTTAAGGTTAGGAGGGTTCTCGTCGAGGAGAGGCTGAAGATAGAGAGGGAGCTCTACCTTGGCATCGTGGTGGATAGGGGTTGTAGAACCCACGCGATCCTAGCCTCCGCGGAGGGGGGCGTGGATATTGAGGAGGTGGCCTCCAAGGCTCATGAGAAGATAATCAAACATCCCATAGACCCCCTTGAGGGTTTCAGGCCTCACCATGCCCGGTGGATAGCCAGGAGGTTGGGGCTCTCAGGGGGCTTGATGATGAGGTTCGCCGACATCGCCTT
>JBBIVO010000030.1:13610-19925 GCA_037439685.1 Candidatus Bathyarchaeota archaeon
CTACAACCTCAGCATGGAGACCGACGCCGAGCTCGCCGAGATAAACCCCCTGGCCCTAGCGGGCGATGGCCTCGTCGCCGCGGATGCTCGACTGAACATCGACGAGAACGCCCTCTTCCGCCAGGGGGGTCTCGTTAAGAGATATGGAGAAGGCGAGCTTGAGGGGCTGTCCGAAGGCGAGAGGGAGGCCAGGAGGCTGGGCCTCACCTACGTCGAGCTGGATGGGGACATAGGGATAATGGGAAATGGGGCCGGCCTCACCATGGCGACCCTTGACACGGTCACCCACTATGGGGGGAGGCCGGGGAGCTTCCTAGACCTTGGGGGAGGCACCCCCAAGGAGAGGGTCGAGGGGGCCGTCTCATTCCTCCTACGGAATGAGAGGATCAGGGTGCTTCTCATCAACATATTGGGGGGCATAACCCGATGCGATGAGATAGCTCGGGGGATCGTCACCGCCATGCTCAAGATGGGATCTGCGAAGCCCATCGTGGTGAGGCTCTCGGGAACAAATGAGGAGGAGGGGATACGCATCCTCGCGGAGGCCGGGCTGGAGGGCATGGGGAGCATGGAGGAGGCGGCCGAGAGGGCGGTCGCCCTCTCGGGGGGAAGACGATGAAGGTCAAGTTTGTAGACGAGGAGACCAGGGTCCTAGTCCAGGGGATCACGGGCTCTCAGGGGAGGTTCCACACGAGGCTGATGCTGGAGTATGGAACTAGGATAGTGGCAGGTGTCACCCCGGGAAGGGGAGGGGAGGAGGTCGAGGGGATCCCCGTCTTCGACACCGTCCTAGAGGCCCTAGAGGAGGCGGAGCCAGACGCATCGATAATCTTCGTCCCAGCCCCCCATGCGAAGGAGGCGGCGCTGGAGGCGATAGATGCTGGGCTGAACCCCATCGTGATAATCACCGAGGGGATGCCCGTGAGGGACTCCATCGAGGTGATCGCTAGGGCGAGGAGGAGGGGGCTCACCATCATAGGCCCCAACACTCCGGGAATCATCAGGGTTGGAGCGTGCAAGCTCGGCATAATGCCATCCTCGGCCTTCAAGGAGGGCAAGGTCGGCATAGTCTCCAGGAGCGGGACCCTCACCTATGAGGTGGCAGCCCAGATCTCGAGGTCGGGCCTAGGAGAATCCACATGCCTGGGGTTGGGGGGAGACCCGATAGTGGGCCTCGACTTCATAGACGTGTTGAAGTGGTTCGAGGAGGATGAGGAGACGGAGATGGCCGTCCTCATAGGGGAGATAGGCGGGGACGCGGAGGAGAGGGCTGCAGAGTTCATAGCTGGAGGGGGTTTCACCAAGCCCATCGCGGCCTATATAGCGGGTAGAACCGCCATACCGGGCAGGAGGATGGGCCACGCGGGGGCGATAATAGAGGGGGGCAGGGGAACCGCGGAGGGAAAGATAAAGGCGCTGGAGTCGGCTGGAGTACCTGTAGGCAGACTCCCAGGAGAGATCCCAACCATCCTTAAAGGGATGGCGAGATAGTCATCCGCCCGTGGGGGCCTCTAACAGGCGGAGGAGCCCCTCAAGCACCCGATAGGTGATGCCCCAGACCACCTCGCCATCAGCGAGATAGGCTGGGGATATGCCCCCCCGAACCCTTGCCATCCCCCTCGACCTCTTAAGCCTCTCGAGTGGAATCCACATATAGGAGCACAGCTCACAGCTCAATTCGACCCTCGGCCTATCTTCGCATAAGAATATGAAGGGTTGGACGACCACCTCAGGAGCGATCTCAGACGCAACGGGATCCAGAACTCCCAAGAGCCTGCAGCCCCTAAGGTCTATACCCGTCTCCTCCAAGGTCTCCCTGAGGGCCGTCTCCAGGAGGCTCCCATCGAGGGGGCGACGCCTACCCCCTGGAAAGGCCATATCCCCAGACCAGGGGTCGGAAGGATTTGACGCCCTCTTCACAAGTAAGACCTCAAATCCCTCTCCAAGCCTGCGGAGGAGCACCGCCACCGCAGCCCTCGCCGTAGGGTTCTCCGCCCGCCCAAGGCTGCTCATGAGGGGTTCTATTGAGCCCAACTTTCAACTTCATATGCCAGGCCCAAATTATTAAGGAGATCCCATCAAGGGGCCGTTGGATCGACGCGCCACAGCTTCCTTAGAGCCCGGGAGGATCAAGAGAAGCGTTTATAAGGGGCCCCAAGCCTCTGAGCGAGCTGAGGCGTAGAAGGGGGGAGGAGAAGGATCCAGACTTTGATGATGGTTCTGGCCTCCGTCACCATCGTCAGCCTGATCTCCTTGATGGGAATCCTCTTCCTCGGCCTCAGCGAGTCGACGATGAGAAGGGTTATCTTCGCCCTCTTGAGCCTCGCAACAGGCGCCCTGATCGGGGGCGCCCTCCTCCACATGCTCCCTGAGGCCGTTGAGGGATCCGGGGCCTCAGCCTTTCAATATACAGCCTTGGGGATCCTCTCATTCTTCATCATGGAGAAGTTCCTATACTGGCGCCACTGCCACGATGGCGTATGCCCCGTCCACTCCTTCGTCTACCTGAACCTCTTCGGCGACGGCCTCCACAACCTAATAGATGGGATGGTCATCGCCGCAAGCTTCCTCCACTCCCAGGAACTGGGGCTGTCGACGACCCTCACAGTCATCCTCCATGAGATACCCCAGGAGCTGGGAGACTTCGGGGTGCTCATATATGGAGGCCTCAGCAGGGCTAGAGCCCTCCTGCTCAACTTCGCCTCGGCGGTCACCGCGGTCCTCGGCTCCCTAATAGCATACTACGCGGCCCTCCACGTCCAAGAGGCCGTATTCAGGCTGATACCCTTCGCGGCTGGGGGCTTCCTCTACATAGCCGCGACCGACCTGATGCCGGAGCTCCACAAGAGGTCCACGCCCTATGAGTCGATAACGCAGCTTCTTATGATAATCTTTGGGATCCTAGTCATGGTGACATTAAAGATTATCTAAATCAACATCTAATAATTAATGTGGAGATGATTGAGATGCCACTCAAGCCCCTTTGAAGAACCTCATGCCACAAGCCAGAGGAGAGTATCCGATCTTAAAGTTCAAAAATTTGAGTATGTAAAATTCTATGATAAAATAGCCGATCAATTGCCCATAAAGGAGAGGAGATTAATAATTTATAAGACTTTTTTGTAATGACCGGTATCTATGAATTTTTATTCCTCTAGCCTTAAGGCCGTTGATGATGATCACCCCAATCACGCCTCCTATAAGGCCTCCAATACCATGGAGGGCTGAGAAGAAGGCGAGTCCGCCGTAGGCGGATTTTATTAGGGCTGGGGCCATGAAGAGGCTGCCTATGATGAGGCCCGCGATCGAGGTTGATATGGTGGATAGGAGGATCAGAAGGGTGGGACCTAAAAATTTCCTCTCTAGGAGGTTTCTATATCCCAAAGCCCAGGAGGAGATGTCGAAGAAGAGGCTCGCGGCCGTGAACCCTAGGAAGTGGAATGCCGTTGGCCTTAGGAGGAGGTTGATGATGGTCGCAATCAGCCCCATCGCTGAGGCAGAGAGCGGCCTCCTGGTCCACCAGATGGTGAGGATGAGGAGGGATGTTGCGAGCATATCGCAGAGGATCGGGAGGCGTGTGACCTGCCAGAATATGGGGGCCACGGTCACATTCAGAATGGCCCAGGTAGAGGCTGCCAGAGATATGGCGGCGATCTCTCTCGTGCCGAATTTGAACATCGCCCCATCCCCAAAAGTATTATGATTTTAATATTTGGTAACACTTTTAAGCCTTTCGGGTTAATAGGGTTCACAAAGTCTTGGCGGATGCGGAGGCCCTTAATCTGAGGTCATGGCTCCCCACATGGATAAGTCTAGGCTGAGGAGAGGGCACCCCATCAAATGGCCATTAAAAGGATTTGGGAGTAATCCCCCCTCATCCAGCAGATCCCCGTGGAGGAGGAGGGGATGCTGGCTGAGGTCTATTGAGGGAGAGGGGAGGGATCTGATGCTCCGATGGCTGAGGTCGAGGGGTTCTCAGCCCTTCGGCCTGTAGGCTTCGAGCCCGGTCTCAGTATCAGCCCCAGCCTCGGGAACCTGCCACGTAGCCTTCCCCTCCCCATCCTGCTTCAAAGGTGGCCCTGTTCAGGCCTTGAAATCTGGAACCCAATCGAATATTGAACTCGCGATTATTCTCATGGTTTGGGGTATGGGGCTTCTAGTGGAGCTCCCTGTTGAGGGGGTGGTGCAAGAGCTTATTGGGTAAGGATGTTTGAGCGGCTAAGCCCTCAACGGTTGTCCCCTGAGAGAGCTGGTTTCATCAATTCTCGATGATGAATAGTTCTGATTCCTCCGCCTCCGCTATCCAATCCAATAGGGCCTTCTCGGAGCCGTCTGCTAGGAGCTCTCTGACCCTCTTCAACGCCTCATCCTTCAGGGCTAATCTGAGATGCTTCCCAGATTTTATGAACTCGGCCTTTACTCCATCTCCCCGTCTCAATTCGATGTTGCGCTTGCCGATGGTGCAGCCGGTGGAGAACTGTATCCCGTCAACTATGCATGACTCTGGGGTTTTAAGGGGGAGAAGAGCCCTACATCTGAGGTCGAACCATCCTAGAGCGTCCAGCCTCTTCAGGGCCGATAAGCCCATCCTGAGGCCTATGGCTAGGAATGGTCCCCCATGCCCGTGGAACTCGGCGGCTTCGCTGAATAGCCTCTCAGACCACTCCCTCTCCTTCCTCCTCTCTGCCGCTCCTTTTGAATCCACGGGTTCAGGTTCTGATTCACCGCTCACCATTCCGGGTCAGACCTCCACCTTCTCCCTCTCCCCGGCCAGGGTTTCTGCTACGCCCTTCAGGGCTTGGGATGCCGCCGCCCTGAGGAAGGCCACATCGCTGTCGATGGCGCAGAATTTGAAGCCCCTCTCCAACGCCTCCTTTATGTTTGTGGGTCCCGGGGCTGTGGTGCAGTGCATCCCTGGGGCCACGCCCAGCCTCTCTCCCGCCTCCACTATCCGGTCCAGGGCGCGGATGAAGTCGGGATGGCTGTATCTCCTGTGGATCCCCATATCCATGGTGAGGTCTGATGGGCCGACGAAGCAGGCGTCCACCCCGTCAACAGAGAAGATCTCCTCTACGTTTTCCACCCCCTTCCTCGTCTCGATCATGACGACTAGGAGGGTCTCCTCATTGGCCGTCTCGAAGTATTCCGGGTCTCTGAATGCCGCAAGCCTTGGTCCAGCACCCCTCTCCCCCATTGGGGGATACTTCATATACCTCACCGCCTCCCTGGCCATCTCGGCACTCTCGATCCTTGGGATGACCAGCCCAGTGGCCCCTGCGTCGAGGGCCTTCTTCACCCATATGAGGTCGTTCCAAGGGATCCTGGCCATGGGCATGCACCTCTCCCTGTTGTAGAGCATGCCTTGAATCATGAAGTGGTAGGTCTCGGGGCCATATGGGCCGTGCTCCATGTCGCACACCAGCCAGTCGAACCCCAGGTCTGCCAGGTAAAGGGAGATGTCGGGGTGGCCTATGGTGATCCAGGTCCCGATGCTGGCTTCACCAGCCTCAAGCTTCCTCTTGACGAGGTTCCTCAAATAGACACCACGATATATCCTCAAGTTCAAGATTTAAAGGGTCTGGGCATCCCAGGAGCCTGGCTCTATACGGTCTCCCAAGGCTATCTCTCTTGATCCTCGACCCAGCTGAACTTCCTCTGGAGGGTTGCCGGATAATACTCTCTCCAACTGTATCCGATCTTCTCACCCCACTCATAGTAAACTCTGGGATCTATGTAACTCTTAAGGGATGTCGCTAGATTGTAGTCTCTGGTCTCCCTTTGAATCTCCACCTGGATTTTGAGCTCCTCAAGCTTATTCATATACCTGACCTTCGACTCATCTAATCGTTGCATCATTATTTTTATTTTGGTTTCGCGCTCCATTTTTATCTTTCTTATATCATTTTCTATATTTTCAAGACTTTTCCTCTTTATTTTCATCCTTTCATTCAAGTTTTTTATAGGTTTTCCTTCAATTTTCCTTTTTTCTATAGAAATTTTTATTTCATCTATCTTTTTTCTTAATTCATCTAGGGTCTTCTCCTTCTTAAGTAACCTCTCTTTGAACTTCTCATCTATTTGAAATAATTTTTCTTTTAACTTTTTTTCTGAGTTTTTATATTCAATTTTTAGTTTTTCAATTTTTTCAATTTTTTTATTTAGAGATAATTCCCAATTCTTTGGAATTGTCCTCTTATGATTGCATATTTTTGCTGCTTCAAGGTTTGCCATCACTGCTACATACCTTTTTAAATGTTTAGGGTCTTCCCTCCTTAACTCCCTTCTCTCCAACTCCTTCTCCGCCGCGCTCGTGGC
>JBBIVO010000031.1:0-19789 GCA_037439685.1 Candidatus Bathyarchaeota archaeon
ATCTCGGACGGGGAGTTCAATGCGGAGATAATCGTTGCAGACTCTGAGCACTCCCAGTTCGAGATAGCCAAGCACGCCTCGGCGGTTGGGGCGAGGACCTTCGTGGGGAGCTCTGGGGTTGGCCTCCTATACGCCGCAGAGGCCATCACCGTCACAGCCCTGGCCCAGCTGCCCGTGGTGGCCCTAGCTGGGTGCAGGGCCCTAGACGACCCGGGAAACTTCGGGATGGAGTGGAACGATACGCTCGTGTTCAGGGACTTCGGATGGCTCGTCTCATGGGCCAAGGATGCCCAGGAGGCCCTGGACATGACCTTGGTCGCCTATAGGGTGGCGGAGGACAGGAGGGTCCTCCTCCCCCACTTCGTCGCCGTCGATGGGGCCGCCATAACCCACATAGCCTCCCCCGTCACGCCCCCGGATGAGAGGATAGAGGGGTTCCTCCCCCCATACAGGCCCCCCTACCCGCTGGATCCCGATTATGGCCCTGTCACGAAGTCACAGCATATAGCCCCATCTCTGATAGGACCTGAGCAGAGGAAGGTCGTCGACGTCTCCATGAAGGGGTCTAGGGAGGTGATAGAAGAGGCGTGGAAGGATCTCGGAGGGCGGGTTGGGAGGAGGTACCCCCCATTCCTAGAGACGGTCTACATGGAGGATGCTGAGGTTGCAATGGTGACGATGGGGGCATACACGAAGGACGCCATCTACCTAGCCCGCAGGCTCAGGGAGAGGGGGGAGAGGGTCGGGGTGGTGAGGCTGAGGTACTGGAGGCCATACCCAGCCCAGGAGCTAAGGAGCCTCCTGGAGGATGTGAGGGGGATAGCCGTCCTGGACTTCTCATACTCCTTCGGATCCCCAGACTCCGGGGGGGCCTTCTACAACGAGCTGAGGGCAGCCCTATACGAGGCCTCCACGAGGCCCATAGTGCTGGACTTCCTCTTCGCGGGCGGGAGGGAGCCGAACATTGAGCACTTTAGGGAGGCCGTGAAGACAACGAGAGAGGCCGTGGAGAGGGGGAGGCCGGAGAGGCTTGTCTACTGGCCCACCCTGAGGGGGGAGGACATATGAGCCTCCAGCCGCTCAAAAGCCCCAGAGAGCTTGGGGCTGTAGACTACTACACCTCAGGCCACAGGACATGCGCCGGCTGCGGCCCAGCTATAGGCTACAGGCTGGCATCCAAGGCCGCGGGGCCCAAGACGGTTCTGATAGGGCCAACGGGGTGCATGTACGTGGCGAACGGCCACCAGTTCCTAACATCCCCCTACTCCCTCCCCTGGTTCCACACCCAGCTCGGCGGAGGGGGAGCCGCAGGGATAGGGACCGCAGCCGCCTTCAGGGCCCTCATCTCGAAGGGGAAGAGGAGGAGGGATGAGGTCAACGTCCTCGTCTACGGGGGAGACGGAGGCTTCGCTGACATCGGATACGCAGGCCTCTCCATGGCCATGTCCTACGACTTTCAACATCTCCTCTACATACTCTACGACAACGAGTCGTATGCGAACACGGGCATCCAGGCCTCGAGCACCACCCCATGGGGCGCGACCACCACCTTCACACCATCTGGGAAGGTGAGGAGGATAGGGAACGAGAGGATGAAGAAGAATGTCGCCCTCACCATGGCCGCCCACCCAGGGGTCAGATACGTGGCGACATCTGCGCTTTACCCCCCAATGGACTTCGTGAACAAGGTTAGGAAGGCCCTAAACTCCGGGGGGCCAGCCTTCATACAGGTCTTGACGCCATGCCCGAAGGGGTGGTTCTTCGACCCCAAGTACACCATAACCCTAAGCAGGCTGGCGGTGGAGACGGGAGCCTGGAGCCTCTGGGAGTACGAGGAAGGCCTCTTCAGGCTGACATACAAGCCTCCTAGGAGGAGAGGACTCGGGGATTACATGAGGATGCAGGGCAGGTTCACCCACCTAAGCGACGATGATATAGAGAGGCTGGACAGGGGCATAGAGGAGCAGTGGAAGCTGTGGCTCGAGTCGGAGAGGCAGGGGAGGATCATCCTCCCATGGACTCCCCCTCCAACCCAGCTCTAGAACGGGAGCCACCTAAATGGGAGTCCAACTCCTCTAAAATGAGTGAAAATACATAAAACATGGATGAGCTCTACCACTAGGCCCAAGATATGCATTCCATTCCCCCTTATTCTTATTAAGAGTTTACATAAATATGAGCCTCAATTTATAGTGCTGAGAATTCTTCTATTTTACGTCCTCTTCACATGATTTGGTGGTCATCGATCCTCTCCTTCTGATCGCCAGCCTTGCGTGCATGGCCAGATCCCATCTCCCATAGCGGTTGTGAAAGATGTATCTCTCCTCGGCCAGCCTCTCCAGGAAGGCGAGGATGAGCTCCTCCACCATCGCCTCTCCACAGATAAGCTCATATCCTAGGGCCAGGCCGGATAGGAAGGTTCCAGGTGCTAGGTTCTCCCTTAGCCCCTCAAGGTCGAAGATGTGGACATCGGCCAAGACCCCTAACTCCCTGAAGATCTCTCTTGAGATGGAGCTCTCATCCTCAAACCTCTTCTTGAGCGGTCCCTCCACCCTCTCGAGTATGACCAGGAGGTCGAGGTCCCCTCCCCCTCCCATGTAAAACATGCTTCCAAAAACTATTATCCCAAGGGGCCTATCCCTTAAGGTTCCCGTCACGGCCTCCTTGATCCTATCGTAGGAGGCCCTTATTCCTAAAGATACCCCTCGGCGATCGATACAACCCTCCTACACCTCTCCAGGGCCTCATCTCCGATGGCTTCGTCTATATATCCTCCAGGTGAGATCACCTCTCCCCTAAGGATGAATGGGTACCTGGAGCGAGTGTGATACTCCGTGAACCATCCCAGAGATTCCACCACCATGTCAAGGTCATCCCCCAGCTCCTCCATGAAGAGCCTCGAGAACTGGGAGGCTAAGGCCGGGCCATGATTCATGACATACTCCCTCTTGGCCTCTATCATGGCCTTAACGGCCTTCTCTACAGCCTACTGGGCGTGGAACACGGCCTCCGGGTAGTCCCTTCCTCTAAAGGCCTCTTCAGCCCTCCTCAAATCCTTTAAAGCCTCTTCGAAGAACATCCTGGCGAGGTCCTCGAAGAATGTCCTCAAGGCTTCTCTCAAACCTCTATATGCGGGATGCATATATCAACCTTCCAGCGGCCCAAGCGAGGCCAGCCATTAGAGGAAGGATGCTTTTTCCCTCGATGGCTCAGGTTGGACGGGAGGTTTTAGTTCTCCAGCATCCGCGGTGGCCGACCAAGTAACCCGTTCTTCATAAGAGCTCTAACCTATGGGATTTGATAGATTACGATATCTCTTACTGTATATCCCAGCTTGAAGCCTCTTCTCTGATTATAATTTGGCGACATTAGAGTGGGCGATCTTAACGGAGATGGTGTAGTGGAGTGGGAAACCCATCATATAATACCTGTATTTGTAAAATGTGGATCCAAATTTTTTGAAGAGTTGCTGGAACCTTAAAATTTTGATCGGATTTGAGGAGTTTCATCTTCATTTCATCATTTAAACCTTTATATTATTGTTCTTGAGAGGCGATAGAATTAAGCATTTAAATTTCTATGATCTTCGTTGTTGAGGATATGTCCGAGAAGCTGAGGAGGGAGGCGCTGAGGATCCTGGCTGGGGGGCCTCTCACCCTTAAGGAGCTGGCCGGGAGGTTGGAGATCAAGGAGAAGAAGGCCTTCGAGATCCTCAGGCACCTCTTCGAGAGCGGGGAGATAGACTGCTTCAAGGATTCCGATAATAGGAGGAGATACAGGCTCTCAAGCCAGTCCGGTTGACCTTGGCCTCTATCGGCCTCCGGCCTCTCCAAGCCTTATGTTCTGACCCTCGAGCTCCAGGTTGCCCCTCTCCATCAGCCTTCTCAAGGCCTCCTCGGCCTCCCCCCTTGTGAAGCCCCTCCTAGCCATCTCCCTCATCAGCCAGGGTTTGGAGTATGTGAAGCCCGGTATTCGGATTAGGGAGAGGAGCTGGGAGCTGCATGCCTTAAGCCTCGCCTCCCCTCCGAGTATGGTTCCATGGATCGTCTCGTCGAGGTCGGTTAATGGCTTGGCGTCGACCCCGAGCCTCCTCCTCACATGGTCGGTGAACCCCTTGGCCATCGGCCCACCGTGGAAGGTTAACACCCTCCTGGGACGGCAATCCCTTGTGAACTGGAGGAGGCCCTTGAAGTCTGGGTGGTCGCTGAGGGGGAAGGAGCGCCCCCTTCCCCTCATCACGGCTGCCCAGCCTGAGGCCAGGGAGGCCTCAAGGCCTCTCCCCCTCGGCGTGGAGCCCTTAGATGTGACGTAGACGCATCTCCCGGACTCTAGGAGCTCTCTCCCCTCCTCCGAGTCTGCCTCGACGTAGTCGAGGCTGTGGCCGTACTCCCTGTAGACGTCGCTGGCCCTCGCCACGCTCGGTGAGGCAACCACCGGAAGCCTCGTGAACCTGTTGAAGATGTAGATTATCTCCTGGGCGTTCCCGATGGGGTCCGCCTTAAGGGTTGGCACCTTCCCCCTAGGTAAAGCGTCTAGGACGGCCCACTCGACCATCTCGATGGCGACCTCCGACCGGCTTGGGAAGGAGAAGGCCGGGGAGCCGAAGGTCGCCTCTATCACGAGGATGTCGCAGCCTATGGGCTCAGCGGGCTCCATGGTGTAGGACTCCTCGGTGTTGAGGTCCCCCGTGTACAGTACCGTACCTTCCGGGGATGATATCTCGACAGCTATGGAGCCCAATACGTGGCCAGCATTGTGGATGCGGACCTCCAACTCACCGATCCTGAACCCTTCCCCTATCGAGATGGGGTGCCACTCTCCTAGCCTCCGCCAGCCCATCCTCTCCAGGAGCCTATAGGTATGAGGCGTGGAGTGCTTTTGGAGCCTTGGGAATCTGAAGGCCATGGCGTGGTCGAGGTGGGCGTGGGTCACGATGGATGGATAATTGGGCTCCTCGGAGGTGGGGTCTAGGGCTATCCCCTCCCCCGCGTACTCGACTACGACTCCTCCCTGTCTCCTGACCGAGAGGGCCATGGTATCAACCTGGGTTGAGCCGGTGGGGCTTCATCCTAAGCCCTTCTTTAGGCTGAGGATGGCCCTGGCCAGATCCCCTTCAGACTCTTGAAGGGCTCTCCTCGCCTCCTCGGCGGTTACTCCTGCCTGCTCTGCCACGAGGAGGATGTCCTCCTCTGGTATGCCCGGCTCCCTCTTCAAGCTCCTCTCGGTGGCGCTTCCCCCTGCGACCTGGTACATCCTCTGACCCTTAAGGTCTATGAGGGTGACTGTGGGCTGTTCTATTATGATCTCCCTCTCATCTCCCTGTAGGATGACCCTCTTGATGCCGCTGAGCTCGTCCATCTTTAGCCCCATCTGGGCCATCATGCGCCTCGCCTTCCTTGTGTCTATCCTGGCCAACTCCCTCACCTATCAGGGTGATGGTTCGGAGATTTAAGCTCTCGACATCTCGGCAGCCCTCAAGGTGTTCCTTATCAGCATCGAGATGAGGAGGGGGCCAACCCCCCCTGGGACTGGAGTGATGGCGTGGGCCTTCCCCTTCACCGCCTCGAAGTCGACGTCTCCATATACCCTTCCAGCCTCGTAGTTGTTCCCCATATCTATGACGGCTGCGCCCGTCTTCACCATCTCCTCCCCCACGGACCATTTCACTCCTAGGTCCACGACCAGGATGTCGGCCTCCCTCATGTAGATCCTCAGGTTCGGGTCCTCGCGGCCGCAGATGGTGACGGCGGAGTCCATGTTGGCAAGGAGGGCGGCGAGGGGCCTCCCCAGCGTTCTGCTCCTGCCGGCTATGACCCAGTGCCTCCCCTCCGCCTGGACCCCATATGCCCTGAGCAGCTCCATTATAGCCTCCACCCCGGCTGGGATGAACCCGTCCCTCCCCAGCAGGATCCTCCCCAGGGTTCTCGGGCTGAGGCCGTCCACATCCTTCTCCGGGGGGATGGCCTCTAGGATGGGGAGCTCGTCCATCCCCTCGGGGAGGGGGAGCTGGACCATCAATCCGTGGATGGTGGGGTCTCCATCCAGCCTCCTCACGAGCTCCACGGCCTCATCCGTGGAGGCCTCCCCCGGGAGGGTGTGGATCTGGGCCTCAACCCCCACCTCCCCACAGCGCCTCGCCTTGAGCTCAACATACCTCCTCGAGGCTTTCTCCTCGCCTGCGAGGATGATGGCGAGGGCTGGTTTCACACCAACCCTCCTTAGGTTTGAGGCCCTGTTCTTAAGCTCTTCGGCCATCCTCGAGGCGACCGATCTCCCATCTAGTATTATCGTCATGGCGGCACCTCAGCCTAGGCCCCTTATGTTGCCCTCCTCATCTATGTCCATCGACTCGGCGGAGGGGTTTGTGGGGAGGGCTGGCATCGTGTTTATCTCCCCGCAGTAGGCGACTATGAAGCCAGCCCCAGTTGAGGGCTTAAGGTCGGTTATGGGGAGGGTATACCCCTCTGGGGGGAGGCCCTTGATGGTTTCATCATCCGTCAGGGATAGGGGGGTCTTGGCCATGCAGATGGGGAGGCCGCCTAGGCCGAGCTCCTCTATCCTCCTGAGGGATCTCCTGGCCTCTGGGAGGAGCTTCACATCCGAGACGCCGTACATCTCCCTCGCGATCACCCTTATCTTCTCCTCTAATGGCATATCTAGGGGGTAGAGGGGCCTGAACTCGGCCCTCCCCCCCTCCAGCTCGTTGATTATCAGCCTGGCCAGCTCGAGGCTCCCCTCTCCTCCGAGGAGGAAGGCATCTGAGACCGCCGCTGGGACCCCCATCTCCCTACACCATTCCAGTATGGCATCTATCTCCTCCTCTCCGTCTGTGGGGAAATGGTTTATGCATACGACGGCTCTGAGGCCGAATGCCCTCACGTTCTCCACCTCCTTACCTAGGAGGGGGAGACCCCTCCTCAAGGCCTCCACGTCGGGCTTCTCAAGCCCCCTTTGGTTTGCCCCTCCATGGAGCTTCAGGGCCTTCACCGTCGCCACCACCACGGCCAGGTCGGGCTTCAGGCCTCCAGCCCTCGCCGCGATGTCGCAGAGCTTCTCAAGCCCCAGCTCCGCTCCGAATCCAGGTTCGACCAGGACGTAGTCTGCCAGCTTTAGGGCCATCTTCATGGCCGCCAGGCTTGGGCAGCCGTGGGCGATGTTTGCGAAGGGGCCTCCGTGGACGAGGGCTGGGGTGTTCTCCATGGTCTGGACGAGGTTGGGCTTCAGGGCGTCCTTCATGAGGATGGCCATGGCCCCTTCGGCCTTGAGCTGCCCTGCCTTCACCGGTGCCCAATCACCAGTGTATGCGACGGTTATCTCCCCTATCCTCCTCTTCATCTCCGTGAGGCTCATGGATAGGGCGTGGATGGCCGCTATCTCTGAGGCCGCGGTCACCTCGAAGCCGCTCTCGTGGGGTATCCCCCCCAGCTCTCCTCCAAGGCCGGCCACTATCCTCCTCAGGTCTCTGCTCTCTATGTCTATAACCCTCCTCCACGCGATCCTGCGAATGTCGATGTTCAACCTGTTCCCCCTGTAGATGTGGTTCTCGAGCATCGATGTCAGGAGGTTGTGGGCTGCGGCTATCGCGTGGAGGTCTCCCGTGAAGTGGATGTTGATATCCTCCATCGGGAGGACTTGGGAGAATCCCCCTCCGCATGCGCCTCCCTTGATCCCGAAGATGGGGGCTAGGGAGGGCTGCCTCAGCACCACGATGCTCTTGGCAAGCCTCCCGAGGGCCTGACCCAGCCCGATCGCCATGGTCGTCTTCCCCTCCCCCTGCCTCGTGGGCGTTATGGAGGTGACGACTATCATCCTCCCATCGGGCTCATCCCCCCTCCTCCTAAGCACCTCCAGCCTCACCTTCGCCCTATATTTGCCGTAGAGCTCGAGCTCGTCCTCGGAGATGCCGAGCCCCTTAGCCACCTCAACTATGGGCTTCAGGCTCGCCCTCCTCGCTATCTCAAAGTCGCTCGGTGTCCCCATCGCCCTCTCCTCGACGGGATGGGCAAACGATTTAATTATTTAATAAACTTATGGGATGCCTGTCTGAGATGGAGCGTAGGGTTAGGGTCACATTTCTGAAGGTCGGATATCTAGGTGTCACGACCCTCATAGATGCCCTGCTCGATGAGAGGGCCTCTAGGAAGGATATATCGGTGAGGGTTGTCTCCTCCGGGTGCAAGATGGATGAGGAGGAGGCCTCGGAGGTTGCTAGGCTTGCCTCCACGGTCCCGACCGACCTCTATGTCATCGTCTCCCCCAATGCCGCGCTGCCAGGGCCAACGGCTGCGAGGAGGATCCTCAGGGCCACGGGGAAGCCTATAATCGTCATCTCGGATGAGCCTTCCAAGAAGGTGGCCGAGGACCTCTCAGATGAGGAGGTTGGATACATCCTCGTATATGCAGACTCCATGATAGGGGCGCGCAAGGAGTTTCTAGACCCTGTTGAGATGGCCCTTTACAACAGCGATCTCATAAGGGTTCTAGCCGTCACCGGGGCCCTCCGCCTCATCCAAACCGAGATAGACAGGGTGATAAGAGGATTGAGGAGGGGGGAGGCCCCGCCCCTCCCGAGGATCCACGTGGATAGGGATGCGGCCCTCGGCCAGAGTGGGCTGGCCAATCCCTACGCATATGCCAAGGCTATGGCGAGCTTCGAGATGGCTCGGAGGGTTGCCAGCCTCTCGACCGAGGGGTGCTACAGGGTTGAGGAGATGGAGAGGTATATCCCCATCGTCGCCGCTGCCCATGAGCTTATGAGGATGGCGGCGAGGCTTGCGGACGAGGCTAGGGAGGTGGAGAAGGCGAACGACTCGGTCTCGAGGCTCATGCACCTTGGGAGCGGTGCCCTGAGGGGGAAGGCCAAGCTCCTTGAGGGGCTTGAGAGACCCTCTCCCCCCTCCCCCTCCTAACCTTCACCGCTACGCCAGCCTTGAATGAGGACATCTCGCCCCCGCCTAGGAGGGCCGTCCCAACGGCCAAGACCCCCCCGTCCTCATCCACCACTATGACCTCATCCCCTGGCCTGATCCTCTCCCCCGCCTCGACGACATGCTTAGCGAAGACGCTTCTCCCCCTCGAGACGAAGCCTGCGGCGCCCCTCTCCACCTTCACGTATAGGCCGAGATCCATAGATAGGCCTCTCACCCTCTCTGCGCCGGCTATGGTGAGGGCTATGAGCCCGTCGCCGGGCCTTATCGAGGCCAGCAGCTCCCGGTTCAAGTATATGTGCCTAATCCTCCCCGTCCTCTTCGAGTGGGTGAAGGTCACCCCATCTGGGAATAGGGCGAGGCCAGATCCCGGCCCAAACTGGTAGTCGGCTATCCCCCTCACTCTTCTCAGGTCTCCGCTCAACCCCCTCCCATAGGGGATACACGCTTTGAACATTTATTATTTATAGGGGGATTCCACAACAACTTTGGGTTTAGGTTGCGCTGCGAGGTCTGTGGAAGGGAGATCAGGGGCCCGCCATATCGGAGGATCATCGAGGGGGGTAGGCTGACAGTCTGCTCCCAGTGTGCACGGTTCGGGGATGAGGAGTGGACCCCCACACCGCCGAGGCCCCCTCAGAAGAGGAGTTCAACCGGAGACCTGTCTAGGCTCGAGTCCCTCACCCTCGTCGAGGATTATGGGAGGAAGATAAGGGAGGCGAGGGAGAGGCAGGGCATGACCGTTGAGGAGCTGGCCAGGAGGATAGGGGAGAAGGAGTCTGTGGTAAAGAACCTGGAGAAGGAGGAGCTGGTCCCAAGCGAGGCCCTAATCCAGAAGCTGAGGAGGGCCTTGAAGGTGGAGCTTCTCGTCCCAGAGGAGGCCGGGCTCAAGCTCAAATCCTCGAAACCCGTGGAGGAGAGGAGGCTCGGCGACCTCTTGAAGCTTAAGGGCGACGAAAAGAGGGCTGAAGGGGCCGAGGAGGAATAGGGGTAGGCGGGTGATGCAGGGCCTGTTTGGCTAGATCAGAGGGGCTGAAGGCCTCATGAGCCCGAAGCCCTCCGGCAGGGTTATAGTCTTGACTGGGGTTCCAGGGGTGGGTAAGTCCAGTGTAGCCAGGGCCCTCGCGAGGCACCTTAAAGGCATCCACATCGATCTGACCGAACTGGCCCTGAGGGAGGGTCTAACCCTCGGATTTAACGGGGAGAGGGGGGCCGCCATCGCGGATGTCGATGGGATCAAGAAGAGGCTTAAAGGGCTCTGCGACTCCTCTGAGGGGCCCCTGATCATAGAGGGGCACTTCGCCCACGATGTGGTCCCAGAGGAGATGGCCTCAAAGGTCTTCGTCTTGAGGCGGGCTCCGTGGAGGCTCAAGTTGGAGCTTGAGAATAGAGGCTATGGGGAGATGAAGGTCAGAGAGAATGTTGAGGCGGAGCTCCTCGACCTGAGCCTCATCGAGGCCCTGGAGGCCTATGGGGAAGAAATCGTATGCGAGGTCGACACGACCGATCTCACCTTAGAGGAGGTGGCTGGGGAGATCCTCTCCACCATCGAGGGGAGGATCCCATGCCGACGGGGATTCGTCGACTGGCTTGGCCATCCGAAGGCCAGGGAGCTTCTGGGGGAGGATTGAATGTACCTCGCCCTGCACTGCCCACGGTGTGGGAGGCTTATGCTGGCCAAGGCCGTCCACAGGACCAGGTCATGCCCCCACTGCGGATATAGGGCCAAGATCGGGGAGCTGAGGGTCCTGGGGAGGGCAGAGACCTCAGAACAGGCCGTGGCCCTCATAAGGATGTTGAAGGAGAGGGAGGCTAGGGGGGATGGGAGGAGGGCTGGCTAGGGGAAGCCGGCATCAAATATTTATATATTACTTACATTATTTTTATGACTAAGTGTCTCACATGGCTGAAGCGAAGGCTTTAGCTGAGCTACAGAAATATCTGAGGGATGAGGACTACTGCAAGGTTCTGGGCTTCTGCCTCGAACCTAGGTCCTGGAATGATATACGCCAGCTCAACAAGGGGGCGAAGATCAAGGAGAGCAAGCTGTTCCAGATAATGAGGGATCTCAAGCTCGTCGGAGCCCTCGAGTTCAACGACGGCAAATACTCCACATCGACTTTCGCTAGGGACCTCCTCAAGTAGTCTGACCGTCGATAAAGGGCCTCCCAAAGGGGAAACAAACCCAGAAACCAAATTTTTCTTTTTATATAGCCTCGACGTCATATCTTCAGGTAGAGAGGATGGCATCCACGGCTGGTAGGAGGTTCTTCGAGGAGCTGGCCCAGCTGGTCAACAAGCCCGTTCAGGTGGTAGACTCAGAGGGGAGGCTCTTTGAGGGGATACTTCTCGGCTACGACCCGAACACCCTCAGCCTCTGCCTGGGCGAAGCCAAGGGAGAGGGGGGAACCAGGGGCTATAGGGTCTTCGTCTACGGCTCAGCCATCTCGAGGATAGCCGCATCAGAGCGCCCCTTCAACCTAGCGGGCTTAGCCGAGCGCCTTGAGAGGGTCTTCCCAAACATGGTTAGGCTATACCAAGAGGCCGGGGTTATAGTGGTGATGGATAAGATAAGGGTCACGGAGAGGGGGGTGGTGGAGGGAAGCGGCCCGGCCGCTGAGAGGGTTAAGGACATATATGAGCGCTTCATAAGCGAGGCGGCCTAAGGCCGAGGCCAGCCTTAAGATATGGCCTCAGGCCTCCCAAGGATGGCCATAATAAGGATGAGGGATAAATGGCTCTGAGAGCACCTTGACAGAGAACTGCTGGTTGCCGTCTCGTCTAATTGGATGGGATGGGCCATGTTTGAGGTTAGAGACCGCGACCTCATGGGCAGGCTTGGGAGGCTCAGAACGAAGAGCGGAACCGTTGAGACGCCCCTCCTCCTCCCCGTGGTCAACCCCCTCCATAGGGGGGTTCCCCCTAGGAGGATGATGGAGGAGTTCCGGTGCAGGGCTCTCATAACGAACGCCTACATCATCAAGAAGCATTTCGGAGAGGAGCCTGGGCTGGAGGTCCATAGGCTCCTGGACTATGACGGCGTTGTTGCCACGGACTCAGGGGCCTACCAGATCCTCGTCTATGGAAGGGTTGAGACCACCCCGGAGGAGATAGTGGCCTATCAGAGGAGGATTGGGTCAGATATCGCCGTTATCCTGGACCATCCCACCGGTTGGAGGTCCTCTAGGAGGAGGGCTGGGTGGACCGTTGAGGAGACCTTGAGGAGGGCTGAGGCGGCTCTCCCCATGATAGAGGGGGATGAAACCCTCTGGATTGGGCCCGTCCAGGGGGGTAGATACATAGACCTTGTCGAGCGCTCCGCCAGGGAGATGGCGAGGATGCCCTTCCCCATCTACGCCTTGGGAAGCCCAACCGAGGTCATGGAGCGTTACATGTTCACCATCCTCGTCGACATGATAGTCGCGGCTAAGGCCAACCTCCCACCTGACAGGCCCTTCCACCTCTTCGGCGCTGGCCACCCCATGATGTTCTCATTGGCGGTCGCCCTCGGATGCGACATGTTCGACTCAGCCGCCTACGCGATATATGCGAGGGATGAGAGGTACCTCCTCCCATATGGGACCGCCAGGCTCAGGGACCTAAGCTACCTCCCATGCCCATGCCCCATATGCCGGAGATATGAGGCCGATGAGATCAGGGAGATGGCGAGGGAGGAGAGGGTGAGAGTCTTAACGGAGCATAACCTCTACGCCTCGATGGCGGAGGTGGACGCCGTCAGGCAGGCCATATCCGAGGGAGCCCTCTGGGAGCTTCTGGAGGCCAGGAGCAGGTCCCACCCCTCCCTACACTCAGCCCTCAAGAGGCTCTCAAGGTACAGCGGCCTCCTGGAGAGGGTGAGCCCGTCTCCGAAGGGGAGGGGGATATTCATCTTCGACTCCGCATCCCTCTCAAGGCCTCAGGTAACAAGGCATCTCAGGAGGCTGGAGGAGAACTATACGAGGCCCCCTGAGGCCCACAGGCTCCTCCTCATAAAGGCTCCGAGGGCTAAACCCTACGGGAGGAGCCCCCAGTACCAGAGGCTCCTCAAGGCCATGGGCGAGCTGGGGGAGGAGGCCTCCACGATACATATCTGCTTCTACGCCATCCCCTTCGGGGCTGTCCCAGAGGAGCTCTCAGAGACCTATCCCCTATCCCAGTTCGAGGCCTCCCACCCCATGGACCGTGAGACCATGGCCTTCGCCTCATCCCAGGTGACGAGATACCTGGAGGGGAAGGGATACTCTCAGGCCCTCCTCTTAGGGGGGACTGAGGAGTTCGACCATCTCGTTATGGAGCGGTTTGAAGAGGCCTGCCGGAGGCTGGGAATCCCATACCTCACCTTAAAGGATAGGGAGCCATGGGGTGAAGCGGCGTTAGAGGGTTTAATGAAGGCCCTGAAGGAGGCCTGCGAAGGGAGGCCACACCTGAACAGGGCTCACCCTCCACCTCGAAGCTCCTAGGCTCCCAGGGTCGATGGGAAAACGTTAAGTTTAAGGATTTCCCATTCAACGGGAAGGGGTTCAGAGGAGAGTTTGGAGAAGGGTCTGAGACCCGGAGCCTACAGCAGGTGTTGATGGATCGGTGAAGATTAGAGGATGGTGAGACTGCACTTCCTTGGGGGCACCCGAGAGGTTGGGAGGAACGCTATCCTCCTAGAGTCTGATAGGGCCCGCCTCCTCCTAGACTACGGCGTCAAGTTGAACGACGCCCCTGAGTTTCCAGCCCATATAAGGGCGACGGATATAGACGGGATAATAGTGGCCCACTGCCACCTAGACCACTCCGGCGGGGTTCCCATCTTCTACCTCTCGGAGAAGAAGCCCCTCTTCGCCACGCCGCTGACGACGGAGCTAATGAAGATCCTGATAAGGGACTTCCTTAAACTCAGCAGCTACTTCCTCCCCTTCGAGTACCTCGAGCTGGAGAAGATGATGCAGCAGAGGGTCGACCTAGGATATGGAACCGAGATGAAGTTCAAGGATGTCAACTTCAGATTTCTAAACGCCGGGCACATCCCAGGAAGCGCCATGGTGGAGCTGGAAACGAACGGCAAGAGGATCCTTTACACCGGGGACTTCAACACCCTGAAGACCAGGCTGGTGCAAGAGGCCAAGATACCCAAGAGGCCCTACGACGCCGTGATAATAGAGAGCACATATGCGACGACCGACCATCCCGAGAGGAGGAGCCTCGAGGAGGAGTTCATAAGGGAGATAAGGGGCGTGCTCGAGAACGGGGGGAGGGTCTTGATCCCGGCCTTCGCCGTGGGGAGATCCCAAGAGGTCATGAGCATCCTTAACGCGTATGGTCTCGGCTCCAAAGCGATAGTCGACGGCATGGCGAGGCTGGTCAACGAGGCCCTCATCAGCCATCCAGACTATCTCAGGGACCCTAAGGCCTTCATGAAGGCGGCGAACGAGGTGAGGGAGGTCAAGGGGTGGAAGGACAGGAGGGAGGCCCTGAAGCGGAGCAGCATAATAGTCTCCCCCTCAGGGATGCTCGAGGGTGGGAACGCCCTACTCTACATGGAGCAACTAGCCCTCGACGAGGAGAACGCCATATTCCTAGTCAGCTTCCAGATCCCTGGAAGCGGAGGGGCAAAGCTGTTGGAGACGGGGATGTTCACGATAAGGGGGAGGGACGAGACGGTTAGGGCGAGGGTTAAGAGGTTCGACTTCTCATCCCACGCGGGGAAGACCCAGTTAGAGGAGTTCCTGAAGGGATTGGAGGGAAGCCCTGATGTCTATGTGATCCACGGGGAGCCGCAGAACTGCGAGGCCTTAGCGCAAAATGCAAGGGATGAGCTCGGCCTAAACTCGGTATCACCAAACCAGGGGGAGATCTTCACGGTATAAAGGATGTCGATGAGAGCACCAAAAGCTCAACGTTCTAACGGTTTGGAGAAGGCCTCCCAACCTCAACCTCCGTTTCCAGCCCTTTGATGGCTCATCCCATTCCACCTTTAAATAGAGGAAGGCATCGAGTTCTTCAGACTCAAACGAATCTTACCCAACAGATCCTTAAGGGATCTGAGAAACCCTTATATTTTGGAGCTTTCTCCTCGGATTGGGGCCAGCTGTCTCAGATGTATAGAATCGAATCCGAGGATCCCAGCACCCTAACAGGCATGGTAGGGGGAGGGGTATATGAGGTCCAAGCCCGTGGTGTCCCTGGTCCTACTAGGGACGCTGAGCTCATTCGGTGTAGGTTTACTCGGCCCCATATACCCCATATTCGTGGTTAACCGTTTCTCCGCCTCCCTAATGGATCTAGGAGCCTTATACGCCCTCCTCTGCCTGACCGTTGCCTTCTTCAAGGTTCCAGCCGGGAGGCTCGTCGACCTGTATGGGAAGAGCAAGGTCTTCTTCATAGGCGTCCTCCTCTCAGCCTCCGCCTCCCTCTCATACATCTTCGCCTCGAACCTCACCCACCTCTACATCATAGAGTTCGCCTTCGGCCTCTCAGCGGCCCTCCAGAGGCCCTCCCTCCTCAGCCTGATGGCCGAAGCCGGCGGCGAGGGGAAGAGGGGCCTTCTCTTCGGCCTCTTCGAGTCCTCCTACGACATCGCGGAGGCCCTTGCAGCCCTCCTAGCAGCCTTCATAGTCAGCAGGCTTGGATTCGAGACCCTATTCGTCATCTGCTCAGGATGCCAAGCTACATCAGGCCTCCTCATGCTCAGGTCGGGGAGGCGTCTAGGGGTTTAGGGAGGGGGCGCCCCCTCAATAGGCTTTAAAGATTAAATATCTTAAGGCTTGATCGGGACAGATGCCTCTGTTAACCCACCTTCTAGGTCATGAGCATATCTAAATAAGCTCAAAGAAGCCATACAGAAATTAAGGCAAACTCCGATCTAGCAGTTCTCCCCTGCATATATCGCAATCGACTAAAAGGGGATCATCCTCGAGATTCCAGAAGTTATTCCACATAATATGTTTATTTATAACTCCAATGATTTTAGCGTCACCCTTTTATTCTTAAGTAGGCCCAGACCAATTGGGTTTGTCTCGGAGATACGTCGAGTTCACGGCCCTCCTCATGCTCATCCTCACGTCCAACCCCATAGAGGCTCAGCCAAGCTACTCTCCTAGGAGCCTTATCTTCAGGGTCTACGCCGATGGTGGGGTCTCAGTCGACTACACCGTCTCCGTGGACGCGAGCAGGGTGAGGGTTAACATCACCCTCTTCGGCAGCCAGCTACAAGAGCTGATCGTCGAGGACCAGGAGGGGCTACCCTTGGCCTACTCTCCCACGGAGGGAGGCCTGACGGTTGACACCCTCGGATCGACGAGGGTCGCCGTCTCCTATCTCACCTTCGACCTCACAAACAAGACCGGGAGGATCTGGTCCTTCTCGGTGATGGCTCCGATCCCCGCCGTGGTGGTTCTACCTCGAAACTCCACGGTCGTCGGCCTCAGCGCTATCCCCCTCTCCATAGGCGGCCTTGACGGAAGCCCAGCCCTAACCATGCCAGAGGGGCACATCGAGGTCTCCTACACCCTCGCCATAGAGGGGGCGAGGGAACGCGCCCTCCGCCTCATCGAGGAGGCCGAGGCCAAGATAAGGGCCGTTGAGGCTGGGGGGGTCAGGGTGGAGGAGGCCAAGGCCCTATTGGAGGAGGCCAAGGCAGCCCTAAGTAGGGGGGAATACTCCCAGGCTGAGAGGCTCTCCGAGAGGGCTGAGGCCTCGGCCCAAGAGGCCGAAAAGGCTGCATCAAGCGCCTATAAGGCCATAGAGGCAGCCTCAGCCGCGATCCAAGCCGCCAGAGGGGAGGGGAGAACCCTAGGCTTGGAGGAGGCTGAGGGGCTATTGGGAGATGCCGTGAAGGCATATGGGGCTGGAGAATATGGGAAGGCCGAGAGATTGGCCAGCCAGGCCGAGGCCTCCGCCGCAAAGGCCAGGGCCCCCATCAACCTCCTCATCCCGGCCTTTATAGGCATGGCCTCAGCCATCATCGCCGGAGCCCTATACCTCATCCTCAGGAGGAGGCCCAAGAGGCCTGTGGAGCCCGAGGCCACAGACCTAGAAGCGTTGATTGAGAGGAGGCCCGGCCTCAGGTTTGAGGATAGGGAGGTCCTGAGGTTCCTAGCCGAGTCTGGAGGGGAGGCCTTCGCCAGCGAGATAAGGGAGAGGTTCAGCATGCCGAGAACAAGCGCCTGGAGGCTGATAAGGAGGCTGAGGAGGGAGGGCCTCGTCGAGGTCGAGAACATAGGAGGCCAGACCCTAGTGAGGTTGAAGAAGCGCGGCAGGGGAGGCTGAAAGGAGATAAACCAGGATGGAACAGATGCAGTGGAGATATCCAGCCAAAACCCGCTATCAGGCTTTAAATAATGTTTCCGAAGCATTCCAACATTAATAGATGTTTACTCCAAGACGGATTATGAAGGAGGTCAGAAAGCATTCCTTGATAACCGCAGGCGTTTTCCCCATCAGCCAAAATAAGATGGATCTAATTCACAGAGCATATCAGGAAACGTAGGGAATAAGGCGGATATAATACCTTGCCTGGCTGGAACCCTTAGGATCCTGCCCAGCGTCTTGTTTCCCCCTCACTGTGGGAGGGGGGAGGGGGTAGGTTTCGCAAGGCTACTTGCAAGGGCCTGATCAACCATTTGATGAGGCCCCTGTTCAAATATCTTGAAATAACTTCCCCTTAACTCAAGTTTTAGATCCGATCTTGAGCTTGGAGACCCAGACAGAGGAGCCTTACATCCCCGAGGCTCACGGGCTAGATCATGATCTCCGTGGAGCCAGACCCGAGAATCAAGGGATGAAGAGCCTAGGTCGAGGCTAAAAGCCCCTGATCCCTCCCCCTCACCTCTCTCAACCCGTGAGGTGCCACGGCCCTCCGGTCAACCATACCTCGCGGCCTCTGGGCTTGGGAGGGCCTTCCTCCTCTAACATGGAGAGGAGGGGCCTCATTGAGGATATTTGAGTCAGATACTAAAAGCCTCCTCGGAGAGTTATTGAAGCCGCTGATCTCCACGAGAGCTTGAAGGTGGAGAGCCCATAGGAGCCAAGCCCAGAGGGCTGGGAGTACGGCCTCGCGAGTTCAAGGAGCGGTGTGATGGGGCTTACCAAGGAGGGATCTGGAGGAGTGGGATGGATAAAGGGGGGAGGGGGGGTTGAAAGGGGCCCGATTCTGGGAGGCCGTGGAGGTGGCCTTCGAATACCTCTGCGAGATAGAAGGCGCCAAGATATTCGGGAAAGGAGGATGACCCCCTACCTGGGTTAAACGGAAAAATCGGGATGGGACGGGTGTTCCAGGCCGTTCCATCGGATTCCTCTAATACCGGAAACAGATTACAGAGAGCCAGATGGGTATGGAGAGAAGGATAACCGCCCTGCTGATGCTGGCCCTCGCGGTCCTGCCGGGCACGATAATCCTAGGATTGGTGGAAGCAGTCCCTCTCACCCTCCAGATAGATAAGGGGTACTATATCCCTGGCGAGAAGGTTATGATCAATGGAACAGCCTCATCAAATGCGAATGTGACCATCCTAATCGAAAGTCGGGGGGAGGCCATCCTAAACATCACCGTTCAGGCAGATGAGGGGGGCTCCTATTCATACAATTTCACGCTGCCCAGTGACTCTCTTCCAGGAAGATATGATGTGAGGGCAGTCTTAGGCGATGAGACGGCTGAGGCGAGCTTCACGGTGGCTCTGACCGAGTCAAGGGAGCTGGCTGAGAGGCTCATAGAGATGGCGAACAGGAGCAGGATCCTCGCTGAGGAGGCCTTCGAGGAGCTTGAATACAGAAACTTGACAATCCCTGCTGATGCATCGCAAAGCTATAGTGAAGGGGTTCAACTGCTGGAGGAGGCTCAAACCCTGTTTAATGAAGGCAACTACAGCGCGGCCATCGACGTGGCATTCGAGGCCCTCAAGAGGTTCACTGAAGCCCTCCAGGAGGCTCATAGAGTAGCTCCTCCGAGGCCCGTTGAGAGATTGGAGGAGCTGGAGAGGGCAATAGGCCTAAGGGTCGCAATAGAGAGGGCGAATGATACCCTGAAAAGAATTGATGGCACCTTAACCCTGTTAAGCTCCTATATCAACATGACCCTATACTCGATGATCGAGAGCCGCATCGAGGATGCAAAGGAGCACCTGGAGAATGCGTTGGCGAAGCTTGAGGCTGGAGATGTCTCGGGGGCGGCTAACGAGTTGGCCTCCGCCCGAGGAATCATTGGAAGGTTGACGGGCCTCATCAACTCAGCAGCTGGACGTTTGAAGGCGATGAGGGCCTTGAGGCTGATGGAGAGGATGGAGGAGCAGGTTAGGAGCCTTGAAAGGGGCATCATTAGGCTGAGGCTACGCCTCACGGAGAGGGAGGCCGCATCATGTCTGGAGGCCCTTAGGAATGTGAAGTCCAAGCTGGCCAGGGTGAGGGAGCTGCTGGAACAGGGGGATATAGAAGGGGCCTCAGAGGGGCTTGAAGAGGCCTCTGAGATGGTTGAGAGGGGCATAGGAAACCTCGAGAGGAGAGAGCTGAACCAATTCCTGAGGGAGGTTAACAGGCTTGAGGCTAGGATAAGAAGCCTGAGAAGCTCCCTAGAGGCGCTGGAGAAGAGAGGTTTATCCCTCTCAGAGGTGGAGGAGAGGCTGGATGAGGCTGAGGGGCTTCTGAACGAGGCGATGGGCCTGATGGAAGGTGGAGGAGAGGCTGGAGAACCCCTAAAGAAGGCTGAGGGGCTCATCGAGGAGGCCGAGGAACTCCTCCAATCTCTAACCCTCCCAAGGGGCCTAGCCTTAAAGGGCGGATGGCCTCCCCAGAAGGGGAAGGGAAAAAGGCCCTAAGAGGGATTAAAGAGGGCTGAAAGACGATCCAGAGATCCTTTTTTTATCTAATTGAAGTTATATTAA
>JBBIVO010000032.1:0-19028 GCA_037439685.1 Candidatus Bathyarchaeota archaeon
TCCTTAACCTCCTCCCCCTCGAGTAAGGATTCTACCGAGAGGCCCGAGGACTCGCCCAGCCGTTTAAAATCCTCCGAGGCGGTTTTCCTCTTAAGGGTGGTTAAGACTAGTTCGGCGCCGCCTCTAGCCACCCTCATAATCTCGAAGAGGAGACTCTCAGGCCTTGCGATGTTCTGGATCACTGTAACGGCGAAGACCCTATTGAAGATCCCTCCTCTAAATGGGAGGTGCTCGGCGTCACACCTGATTAGGCCTTGGCCATCTCTAATCCTCTTACGGGCCCTTCTCAAGAGGCGGAGGGAGATGTCGACCCCGATGGAGAAAGCCGTGATCCTATCGAGAAGGAGGCCTGTTCCACATCCGACATCTAGGACCAGGTCTCTCGGTTCTATTCTAGACCTTGATAGGATGACGTCATACTTTGCGGACTGTTCAAGGCCATATCTGACGTCATAGATCCTTCCTCCCAAAGCATCATAATATGCCATCACATCCCTCTTTCTCGGAGAGGCCTCCTTAAACACCATCGAGATGAATATTCAGCAACCTTAAGGTTAGAATCTTTCTCCCCTCTCCAGGGAGAGAACTGCCCATGGACTGTATCTCCCGTTTTCTCGAAGATGTTCTAAGGGCGACAGCACCCTTGAAGAGAATTAAGGTGGATGGATCCGTTTCGCCTTCAGCCGGTCGGTGGCTTATTGACACGCATGGGGTGGCTCAGACCAAGTGAAACGGGTCGATAATCGAGGTGAAGATCGAGTCGAATAAGCATCTAAAGGTCAGGCCTTAAAGCTGGAGAGCCGCCTCCCACAAAAACCCGTCAGATCTGAAGCAAGACCAGTTGGCGTAGGAACTCTTAATAAGATTCTATGAGCCTCTTCACCCCATGACTTCCACAGCTAGGAGGCGCAGCTCGAGGGTCTTCGATGGGTTAGATAGAACTGCGCACCGCTCCTTATTGAAGGCCACTGGGCTTAATGAATCGGAGTTGAGGAGGCCCCTCGTGGCCATAGTCAACTCTTGGAATGAGGTCGTACCAGGTCATATCCACCTCGATCGGCTGGCCTACCACGTTAAAAGGGGGGTGATAGAGGCCGGCGGAACCCCCATAGAGTTTAACACGATAGCGGTCTGCGATGGGATAGCCATGGGCCATGAGGGGATGAGGTTCTCCCTTCCCAGCAGGGAGCTCATCGCAGACTCCGTTGAGGTGATGATGGAGGCCCACGGCTTCGATGCGATGGTCTGCCTCACCGCGTGTGATAAGATAGATCCTGGGATGCTGATGGCCTCGGCACGCCTGGACATCCCCACCATCTTCTGCTTGGGTGGACCTATGGAGCCCGGCCGCCCTGCCTGGGGTAGATATAAGGGTGGCAGCATCACGGTGCAGGAGCTCTTCGAGGTCCCAAGCCTCGTTAGAACCGGGAAGGTCAGCCCAGAGGAGGCCGCATACCTGGAGGAGGTATGCTGTGGAGGCCCTGGGGCATGTGGAGGCATGTTCACTGCGAACACGATGCAATGCCTTATAGAGGCGGTTGGGATGGCTCTGCCCTACATGGCCACGGCGCCCTCCATCGGGGCGCTTAGGATGCGCCTAGCAGCGGCCTCTGGGCGTCAGGTGATGAGGCTCCTCGAGATGGGCCTCACCCCCAGCAAGATAATGACTGAGAGAGCCATGAGGAACGCCGTGGCCGTGGACATGGCCCTGGGAGGCTCGACGAACACGGTTCTCCACCTCCCGGCTATAGCTGAGGAGCTTGGATTCGAGCTGGGCTTGGATATCTTCGACGAAATGAGCAGGAGGACCCCCCACCTCTGCAATATGGCGCCCTCAGGGCCCTACAAGGTGAACGACCTCCACGAGGCGGGGGGTATACCGGCTGTTATGAGGGAGCTCGGAGGCCTCATAGATGGGGTATGTTTAACGGTCTCCGGGAAGACCGTCGCCGAGAACATCGGTGAAGCCCTGATATCGAATAGGGAGGTCATAAGGCCCGTCTCAGACCCCGTAAACCCTGAGGGCGGAATAGCGATCCTACGGGGAAACCTCGCCCCTGAAGGGTGTGTCACCAAGATCTCAGCCCTAAGAAGGAGCCTTTGGCATTTCGAGGGGGAGGCCAACGTCTTCGACGGGGAGGAGGAGGCCGTCGCAGCCATCAACGCTGGGAAGGTGAAGCCAGGGAAGGCCATCATAATCCGATACGAGGGGCCGAAGGGGGGCCCAGGGATGAGGGAGATGTTAGCAGCGACAGCCGCCGTCGTCGGTAGCGGACTGGATGAGGGGGTGGTCCTAATCACGGATGGCAGATTCTCAGGGGCGACGAGAGGACCATGCATAGGCCATGTCTCCCCGGAGGCGGCGGTTGGAGGCCCCATAGCCCTGATAGAGACTGGGGACAAGGTGGTCCTGGATATAGAAAGCAGGAGGGTGGAGGCGGAGCTATCCGAGGCCGAGCTTGAGAGGCGGCGGAGATCCTGGAGGCCTCCGCCGCCTAAGGTCACTAGAGGATATCTTCATAGGTATAGTAGGCTGGTCTCCTCGGCAAGTAGGGGGGCCGCCCTGAGGTGAGGCTGGGGAGGCCCCACCCTATCCCCCTTCGGCTATCCTCTTCCTAAGGGACTCAACATCGTAGAGGGGGGTCACCCTAGAGCGGTCTAGGGGTTGGGCGAACCTCCTCTCCACCGAACCCCTGTGGATGGTGTTCATCGAGCAGAAGGGGATGATCCGACCGTCCGGGGTCGCGTAGTGGATGATGCAGCGATTAACCCGCTCCAGGTCGAAGTTGTAGGGGTCCATGAAGTGCATCGCGCCGACGAGGATCATCCTGTGATGCAGGTCGCTGAGGCTCTCATAGTTTCCCCTCCACATCACTGGAAGGAGATACTTCCTCAACATCCCCAGGTCTATATGCCTCACCGCGGCCGCTCCGATGGACATCTTCGCTCTGGTCCTATGCCCCTCTTCAGCCATCTTACTAGCCCTCTCAATGGCATTGAGGAAGCCGTCGACATTCAAGTAGCGCGTGATCGGCGCGACCTTTCCCCCCTCAGCTACGAGGTAGGTGGCCATCCCACAGTGGGGATGGCAGCTGAAGTCCAGGTACCTCTTATCCTTAAGGAGTCCGATGAAGCGGGAGAATGGGATGACGGTTGGAACCGGGTACCAGTCATCCTGCCTTATCAGGCCCCCTGTCTGCTCCTCCATGAGCCTCATCAGCTCAGGTATGGTTATCCTCATCCTCTCCCTCTCAGCTCTGTTTATCCTACCGGTTATCGAAACAGGCTGGAAGTTGACGCCTCTGACGATCTCCTGGTGCTTAACGGCGAATTGGACGAGGTCTCCGACCTGATCGTCGTTGATCCCTCTCACCAAGACCGGGACCAGGACCACGCTTCTGAAACCGGCCTCCTTCAGATTCTCAAGGGCCCTCACCTTTATGGGTAAGAGGTCGAAGCCCCTGGCGGCGATGTACGGCCCTGGGGTAACCCCATCAAACTGGAGATAGATGGTGCTCACACCGGCACTCTTCAACTCCCTGCAGTACTCGACGCTCTCAGCCATCTTGATCCCATTCGAGTTGACCTCGACGTGGTGAAATCCAAGCTCCTTGGCCGCCCTCACAAGCTCCGGGAGGTCCTCCCTCACCGTCGGCTCTCCGCCGCTGAACTGGAGGGCTGCTGGGGGGACAGGCCTGTTAGCTCTGAGATTCTTGAGCATCCCGATGATCTGCTCCTTAGTGGGCTCGTAGATGTAGCCGGCGGCTCCAGCATGGGCGAAGCATATGGGGCATCTCAAATTGCAGCGGTTCGTGACATCTATAATAGACAAGACGGTGTGAGAAGAGTGTTCAGGGCACAGCCCACAGTCATATGGGCAGCCCTCCTCTCTAGATGTCCTCGGGTTCTCCAGCCTCATCCCCGAATTGTCGTATCTCAAAGCTCTCATGTACTGTTCGTAGCTGCCCCAATATAGGTCGGTGAACTCTCCATGCTCTGGGCAGCCCTTTTTGAGGTAGACCTTCCCTTCCTCCTCATATATCGAGGCTGGCACGACCTTCAAGCAATCTGGACAGAGGCTCTTCGTCTCTCTGATCTTTATCAAGGGGTACCCTCAATATTAGAGGGCGATCTTTGATTCTATTAACTTTATCCGAAGTTTCACCGGTGAATTCGGTGAAAATCTTACATTATGGTCTTAAAAGATATAATGTATGGCGCCTGGTGGGGGAGCTGGACTGGACGGTCTGACCGTAAATGGCAGGGTCCTAGAAGCCCTGAGGGAGGTCGGCCTCACCGAGCATGAGGCCCGGGCATATATTGCCCTCGTGACCCTTGGAGAGCTGACAGCTATCAAGATCAGCGAGGCGACATCCATCCCATATTCAAAGATCTATGGCGTGTTGAACGACCTTAAAGGGAGGGGATGGATAGGAGTTAAGGGGGGGCGCCCTAAAACCTACTTTCCTAGGTCGCCCATCGATGCCCTGAGATCTGTAAAGATGCAGATAGAAAATAGATTTCAAATATATGAAAGAATAATTTTAGAGGATCTTCAACCACTATATGAAGATGAGAGGATAAAAGAGAAACCAGAGATCTGGATAATAAGGGGAAACAAAAACATGGTTTCCAACGTTGTGAGGGTTATTAAAAGCACAAGACATCGACTAATGATAGCCATCCCAAACATGAAACCTGAGATCTATGAGCATGTTCTCCCCCTTCTGAGGCAACTTCAGAATGTGGAGATCCAAGTTTTGTTGACAAAGGGGTCTTTCCACATCCTGAAGAGGATTGCTCCTACTTTGGGGGAGGTTAGGGTAAAGGATGAGATGTTCGGGGGAGGCGTGATATCAGACGGAAGGGAATGCCTGATATTTCTGGGCGAGGAGCATGGCCATCTAGCAGTATGGTCCGATCATATCGGACTAACCGCCATAGCCAAGGTCTACTTTGGATATCTGTGGGAGACCGCAAAGCCACCCTTCTCCAACGGCTTTACCGATTCCCAAAGACCGCCTTCAGCGAAAGAGTTTTCAAACTAAAGGCATTCCTTCCATAGAACGCTCCTTGAGGGCACAAATAAAGATTTAAGTGGTGAAGCATGAAACTATCTGATTCGAGATGGTTAAACCTAAGGTTTATGTAACCAGGCAGCTCTTCGATGAGGCAATAGAGATATTGGAGCAGCACGCCGAGGTTGAGGTGTTTGAGGGAGTAGACGAGCCAGCCCCAAGAAGCCTTATCCTCTCGAAGGCTAGGGAGGTCGACGGCCTCCTAACCCTCCTAACCGATAGGATAGACTCAGAGGTCCTAGAGGCAGGAGAGAGGCTCAAGGTTGTAAGTAACTGCGCAGTTGGCTTCGACAATATCGACCTGGAAGCGGCGACGAGGAAGGGGATCTATGTCACCAATACCCCAGGGATCCTGACCGAGACGACAGCCGACTTCGCCTGGAGCCTACTGCTCGCGGTGGCTAGGAGGGTGGCTGAGGCAGATCGCTACGTAAGGTCTAAGAGGTGGGTTCATCCATGGGGGCCTAAGATGTTTCTAGGCAATGATATATATGGGAAGACGCTGGGGATAATTGGCCTTGGAAGGATCGGAAAGGCCGTCGCGAGGAGGGCTAAGGGCTTCGACATGAAGATCCTCTATTACGATGTTCAGAGAGACCTCAGAGTAGAGGAAGAGTTGGGAGCCGAATATAGGAGCCTTGAAGAGGTTCTCAAGGAGGCCGACTTCATAACCCTACATGTTCCCCTTACAAAGGAGACATATCGACTGATAGGAAGAAGGGAACTCTACATGATGAAGAGAAGCGCATACCTGATCAACACATCGAGAGGGCAGGTCGTCGATGAGAAGGAGCTATATAGAGCCCTTAAAGAGGGGGTCATAGCCGGAGCAGCCCTCGACGTCTTCGAAAGAGAGCCTATAGACCCTGAAAATCCCCTCCTAACCTTAGAAAATGTCGTTCTGGCCCCCCATATAGCGAGCGCGAGCGTCGAGACCAGGACGAGGATGGCTGTAACGGCGGCGAGGAACCTTGTATGCGTCCTCAAGGGGGAGGAGCCGCCCAACCTCGTCAACCCAGAGGTTAAAAGGATAAGGCCGTTGAGGGCTTCCGCCTGAGCCCCTAAAGAGCCTGAGGCCAGCAATGGTCAGAGGATGAGCCCCTCCTTTCCATACCTCTCTCTCAGCCGTTTTATCATATCTTCAGCCATCAGGGGTAGGCTGTAGAGGGGTTTCCAGCCCCACTCCTCTCGAGCCGCGGAGTCATCTATCGACCTAGGCCATGTGTTCGCTATCTCCTGCCTGAAGTCCGGCCTATACTCCACGGCAAAGTTGGGGATGTGCCTCCTTATCTCCTCCTCAAGCTCTCCAGCAGAGAAGCTCATGCCCGAGACATTAAACGCGTTATGGTGCTTTAACCTCGAGATATCTGCTTCCATAAGCTCTATGGCAGCCCTTATGGCATCTGGCATATATATCATGGGGAGAACCGTTTCCCTCTTCACGAAGCACATGTAGCGCCCCTCTTTTATCGCATAGTGGAACATCTCAACGGCATAGTCGGTGGTTCCTCCACCAGGCAAGGCCTCACTGCTTATTATCCCTGGGTATCTCAATCCCCTTACATCCAATCCATACTTAGAATAGTAATAGTCGCAGAGGAGCTCTCCAGTTAACTTCGTTATCCCATAGATGGTTCTAGGCCTCATTATCGTGTCCTGTGGGGCCATCTCCCTAGGCGTCTCAGGGCCGAAGGAGGCGATGGAGCTTGGAAAGAAGACCCCTTCAACCTCAAACTCCCTGGCGGCTTCAAGGATGTTCCGAAGGCCGTTAACATTTACATGCCAGGCAAGTTGAGGTTTCAGCTCCCCCGCAGCCGAGAGGATGGCGGCGAGGTGGAAGATGAGATCCACATCAAACCCCTTAACGACCTCTCTAGTCCTCTCAATGTCGGTGACATCCAGAAGCTCGAAGGGCCCAGAGTTCAGGACCTCCTCACTGGGCCTCCTGACGTCTGAGGCGAGGACATTCTCCCTTCCATATCGGCCCCTTAATGAAGGGGTCAACTCCGAGCCCAGTTGCCCTAAAGCGCCGGTGACGAGAACCCTCTTCATATCTAAATTCCCAAATAAAAAGGTTTAATTAAGGATAAAAATTTATCAACTGGATAGGTTTATATTCTGAGGGTTTTTAGATGAGAGATCCGACCCGTTTCTTGAGGGCAGAGTATGAGGAGTTGGTCGAGAAGGCCTTGGACTGGAGGCCGAGGACTCTAGAGGGTCCGAGTAAGCCCAAGGCCCTAGTAGAGGGGAGAGAGGTGTTGATGCTCTGCTCTAACAACTATCTCGGCCTCACAACCCACCCAAAGCTGATTAGAGCCGCCATAGAGGCCATAGAATCCTATGGGGTCGGCTCGGGTGCTGTGCGGCCCATATCGGGCACGATGGACCTGCACCTCACGCTTGAAGAGAGGCTTGCGAGGTTCAAGAGGGCTGAGGCATCCCTCACCTACCCGACGGGCTTCATGGCCAACTCCGGCCTTATACCTCAACTCGCCGACAGAGGAGATCTCATCGTAAGTGATGAGCTCAATCATGGGAGCATCATCGATGGGGTTAGGCTCAGCAGGGCCGATAGGGCGATCTACAAGCATAACGACATGGACGACCTTAACAGGGTGTTGGAAGAGGCTGAGAGGCATGAGCCGCCATACAGGAGGATACTGATAATCACGGACGGGGTCTTCTCGATGGATGGGGATATCGCACACCTAGATGAGATGGTGAGGCTGGCCGGGGAGCACGGTGCGATGGTCTATGTGGACGACGCTCATGGGGAAGGGGTGTTGGGGGAGGGCGGCAGGGGCATCGTCAGCCACTTCAAACTGACCCATAGGGAGGTTCACGTGGAGATGGGGACCTTCAGCAAGGCCTATGGTGTTATAGGAGGCCACATCTCGGGCTCCGAGGACCTGATAAAGTTCGCCTGGAACAAGAGTAGAACCTGGCTCCTCAGCTCCTCTCAGCCCCCTCCAGTCGTCGCCGCCTGCATAGCCGCCATTGAGGTCCTCGAGACGGAGCCTTGGCACGTTATGAGCCTCTGGAGGAACACGGACTACTTCAGGAGGGCGGTTCAGGACCTGGGATTCGATACCGGGACATCCCAGACCCCCATAGTCCCGCTGATCGTAGGGGAGAGCGAGAAGGCGAAGATATTGAGCGAGAGGCTTTATGAGAGGGGAATCTACGTCATGCCCATCGTCTACCCCATGGTGGCAAGGGATAAGGCGAGGATCCGTGTGCAGATGCACGCCCAGCTCTCAAAGGAGGACCTCGATAGGGTCATCGAAGACCTTGAGGATGTAGGAAAAGAGCTTAGGATAATATAGATACCCAAATAATCCAGTCAGCCCATAAACTCGGTCATCTTCCTCTCTTTACTTCTCCTTATTATCTCTCCGCACCTTTGAGGCGAGATGGCCTTGAAATCTAGCCCTAATGCCGCGAGCATCCTCTGGGCTCCCCTGGCCAACCCCGGGGCGGCGATCATCCCCCTAACCTCCCTTCCCGTCTCCGCCCTTAGGGAGTCGACATACCTTTTCAGCTGCAGGACCGCCTCCCTCCCCG
Source organism: Candidatus Bathyarchaeota archaeon (assembly GCA_037439685.1). Taxonomy (GTDB): domain Archaea; phylum Thermoproteota; class Bathyarchaeia; order TCS64; family TCS64; genus JAGTRB01. Next base: position 8,643 of record JBBIVO010000032.1, read on the forward strand.
CCTCCCTCCTCTTAACCTCAACAACCGTCAGTACACCTCTCCCATCTAAGCCCATGATGTCTATAAATCCAGGTTCGATGGGCCGCTCTACCGCGAGGGGCTTGAACCCCTCCTCGAGCACCGAGGGTTGGAGAAGGATGGCGCTCCTCATCTCCTCCTCGCTCACATGAAGATAGAAGGACCCTGTATCCTTTAGGTCAACTACGACTAAGAGTTGGAGCTTGCTGAAGCTGATCTCTAGGGATTCTTTCTCCCTTGGGTTATAGGCCCTCAATATGAGGAGATCCCTATGGATCCTCGTCCTTATGATGGAGCCGGATGGCTGCCAGTTGACAGGGGAGAGCTCGAAGGGTCTGTGAACCTGAACAGAGCCGTCCGCCTTGATGAGGACTATCCTGTCTCCGGGCTCTAAGGTTGAGGAGGCCCTCCCCTCATACTTAACTGAGCAGTTTCCGACGAGGATAATGGTCCCACCTCTCGACCCCCTCGATTTAATGGCCTCATACGCCTCCTCGAGGGGTGGGCTCTCCGAGACGAGGTCCCTCTCCATCCCAACACCAAGTAGGCCCAGGGATCGAATATATTTGGCGCCTTGAAGGAGCTCGTCTTGCGGTCTCGCCTCAAAGATTGGACAGCCCTCATGTCCGTATCTGATGTTCGGGCCGCGTATCACCCCAGTTAAGGCGTTCAACTTTCAACCGTCATGTAACTCGGGCCTCATAGACGGCGAAGTACGGCCTAAGTCCGAGGCCTTGGCCTAGAGGCCTTTTGGAAATGTACCTTCAAATCTTCGGATAGAGATCCTGGCCATAGCCCCATGGTTGGCCCAGCTCTGGGGAGATGGGCATCCCATCTGAGCGTCTGGGACCTTGGGTCGGCGGTCCAACCCGTTGAGGTCCCTTTTGTCTCATATTTTTGAGACAAAGGGGGCTTTGGCCGGTGGAGCGGAGAGGCCCCCAACCTCTTTCTGGCTTCAGCCTCTACACCTTTTTTAATGGGCCGTCCATACCTTAAATTGGAGGTGGGCGATTGGAGAGGGGTGAGGAGGGGAGGATAACCTGGATCACCTGCCCTGAGTGCGGCGCCAGGATAGGGATAGTGGTCTCCGTCGGGAGGGCTGAGCCGCCTACGAGGCCCCTGGAGGCGGAGGAGGCTGAAAGGCCCCCCTCGCTTGGAGAGAGGCTATCCTCTATGGGGGTGGACGTCTCCCTACTCGATATAGAGGATAGGGAGGGTGTGACGGTGATCACGCCGAAGAGGTTTCTGGGGGACCTCTGGGGCCCCATAAACGAGGCGATAAAGGCGCTTGGCGGGGTGTGGGTCAGGGAGGGGAGGCAGAGCAGATGGGAGGTAGGGAGGGCCTCGGAGATTAACCCTCCTTGAGGAGGCTTTCGGCGACCTCCCTAGCCCAGAGGCCTAGGTCTGAAAGCTTCAAGATCTCCTCGAGGAATTGCCTCCAACCCATATTTAGCGCCCTCTTCCATATCTCGAAAGCCGCCTTAAGCCTCTCATAGGCGAGTTGATGATATGGGCAGAGGCTGCCTCCCTCCATCCTAGGCCGGGGGCATATCTCACATCTATCCTCCAAGCCCTCCCTCACCCCGATGGCCGCATCTCGGGTTTACACATCGCCTGTATGTGCCCCTCCCCCGTTTAAGGATGATGATGGGGGCGCCGCACTGTGGGCACTGCCCCCCAGCCCTTATCTCCCCCCTCTGCGGTAGGGGGAAGCTTAGCGAGCATGTCCCCTTCAGATAGTTGCTGCAGCCCACAAACCTCTTCCCTGTGCTCCTATTCCTAATGATCCTCATCTCGCCCGTCTTACATTTGGGGCATGGGCCTAGAAGGCCTAAAATCGATGATGAGGCCCTTAAGGCCTTACTTATCTCAAGGCCTATCTGGAACTCCCTCTCCTTTATCCTTGAAAGGATGGGCTTGAGGGCGTTAATGGCCTCCTCCACGACCTGAGTCGAGGTTATCTCAGAGATCTGAACCCTTTCTAGCTGCTTCTCGAGGCGTCGGGTAAGCTCGGGGGATAGGACCTCATGGCAGTACTTGCCAAGGGTATCGGCTACGACGAGGCCTAGCTCGGTCAGCTTTATCGGGGGTCCCTCCAGATAACCCCTCCTGAATAAGGTGTCTATTATCTCCGCCCTGGTAGCCTTCGTCCCAACCCCCTCCCGCTCCATGAGCTTCAGGAGGCTTGCGGGGTTAAGCCTTTGGGGAGGCCCTGTATACCTCCTCAGAGGCTTCACAGAGACCTTCTCGATGATCTGGCCGACCTCTAATGTTGGGGAGGCCTCTTCCCTTTCCCTTAAAAATGGTCTGTAGAATATCATCCAACCCCTATCGAGTAGCCTGCTTCGGGCGAGGTGGAAGCTGCGCCCCTTAACATCGATTTTTGCATCCGTCTCTAGGAGTTGGGCTGGATCCCCCATCGAGGCCATGAACCTCCTACATATCAGGTCGAATATGCGCCTCTCCCTAGGACTTAGATCTTCGGTATGGTAACCCGTGGGATGGATCGCGGGATGGGCAGGGTCATCCTTCACCCCCTGATTAATCCTGAGGGGCGGCTTGGAAAGGAGGGATTCCGCCAGCTCCCCGTACGGCCTCATCCTCCTTAACCCCTTTAGGATCTCTTCCAGGTCCAAGGTTGGGGGGATCCTCTGGCTTGATGTTCTGGGGTAGCTTATCAGCGCCTTGAGATAGAGGCACTCCGCGATCTTTAGGGTTGCGGCTGGAGAGTACCTGTAATGCGTGTGGGCCTCCAGCTGAAGGTCTCCAAGGCTGAAGGGGTGGGGAGGAGGAATAGACCTCCTCCTGGAAGATAGCGCCTTTACATGTCCATCCTCCCCGTCGCATCTTGAGGCTATCTCGAGGGCCTCCCTCTCCGTCTCGATTCGAGGCCTCTCATACTCGATCCCATATTTCACACCATCTATCATCGCGTGGGCCTCTAGGACCCAGTAAGGTGTGGGGACGAAGGCGCCTATCTCGACCTCCCTCTCCTTCACGAAGTTTAAGGTGGGCCCCTGAACTCTGCCTATGCTCAAAGGCCTGAAGCATCCTGAAGCCCTCCTCAACGAGGCCATGAGGGCCCGGCTTAGGTTGATCCCGTAGATCCAATCGACCTCATGCCTGGCCCTTCCAGCCTCGATAATCGGGTAGTCCAGCCTCCTAGACCTTGTCCTCCAGGCCTCGAGGAGGGCTTCTCTGGTCATGCTCGAGAACCTCATCCTCCCCGCCTCCTCGAGGCGCTCCCTAGGGCAGACGTGGGCGAGTATATTGTAGGCTATGAGGCTCCCCTCCACGTCGTAGTCGCAAGCGCTCACGAACCCATCGGCCTCCTTGGCCAGGGCCTCTATCAAGCTCAGGTGTTGGGAGGCCCTCCTAGATCCTGTAACCTCGTGGATGGGAACCCACCTCGTCTCGAAGATGGGGTATCTCCACCCCTTATCATTCCCCGTTACCGTGAATAGGTGGCCCATCGCGGAGACGACTAGGAGCTCTAAGCCTTCCCTCCTCGATATGAGGTAGGTAACCCCAAGCCTCCTCTCCTCTCTAGGATCCCCATTCTCATCTAGGGCTAGGGCGATCTGCCTAGCTGCCATCGGCTTCTCGCAGACGACCAGGATCCTCTTCAATGAGGGTGAATGAAAAATGGGAGGATATAACCCCGCGGGGAATGGGGCTACCTCGCCCTCGTGTACTCTCTTCCCATGGTCTCTCTGGCTATGACGATCCTCTGAATGTTTGCGGTCCCTTCAGCTCCGATGCAGTAGCTCATTACTCCTCTGAGGCCCATCTCCAGTGGGCATTCCTTCGTGTATCCATAGGCTCCGAGCCAGAGCATGGTCCTTTTGAAGATGTCGAAGGCGAGCTCTGGGGCGAGGAGCTTACACATGGAGATCCACTTCGCCGCCTCTAGGGCCCCAATCTTCCCCCTATACTTCTCGTCCAGTATCCATGCAGTCTTGTATATTAGGGCTCTTGTTGCCTCAAGCCTAGCGACCATGTCAGCCAGCTCGAACTGGATCCCCTGAAACCTTGCAAGGGGCTGCTCGAAGGCCTTCCTCTCCTTAATATATTCCATCCCTATCTCGAGGGCTCTCTGAGCGGCGCCTATGCAGCTGGCGGAGACTAGGAGGCGGGCGTCGTCGAACCCCTCCATCGTGAGGTAGAACCCTCTTCCGACCTCTCCAAGCTGATACTCGTCGGGTATGGCGACATCGGCCATCTTGAACCCGCCCGTGCTTATGGCCATCCTCCCCATATCCTCGAACCTCTTCGTCACCTCAACCCCCTTGGCTTTGATGGGGAGGTAGAAGGCGGTCATGCCCCTATGGCCAAGAGCCCTGTCGTGGTAGCCCACGCAGAAGTATCCCCCTCCGAGTTCGAGGCACTCCTCCGTCCCGCTTATATAGGTCTTCTCGCCGTTGACGATCCAGCACCCCTCCCCCCTCTTCAGGGTTGTCTGGAAGCCTGCGACGTCTGAGCCTCCCCCAGGCTCGGTGGCCGCTATCCCGATGAAGGCCTCCCCCCTAGCGGCCTTCCTAAGAACCTCGTCTCTCACGGCCTCGGTGCAGTATCTATCAACCACGTATCCCCAGCTAGCCTGGACCAGGAAGAAGACCGGAAGGGCGATGGAGATGTCGGCATATCCGAGCTCCTCGGCGGCGATGGTCGTGGTGACCCAGTCGGCTCCAGCCCCCCCATGCTCCTCGGGCAGCGTCATACAGAGGAGGCCTAGGTCTGCCAACCCCTTGATGAGCTCCCTCGGAAGCCTCTGCTTCACATCGTTCTCCCTAACCCTCTCCAGGGGGAGGTTCTTAGCCAGCCACTCCCTTACAGCCTCCCTGAAGAGGTTCTGCTCCTCTGTGAAGGAGAAGTCCACCATCCCTTTAACCTCCCATTAGATATCCTCGAAGCACATTTAACCTTTGCCTAGGCCAAACCTCGAGAGGCTTTTATAAGGGATAAGGGTGAAGGCTCAATGGGTGGAGACCCTGAAGATAGCAGTCTTGGGAGCTGGATTGATGGGCCCAGCCTTGGCGATGGACTGCCTGGAGAGCCCTGAGGTCGAGGAGGTCCTCCTCGTGGACATAGATGAGGAGAGGCTGAGAAGGGTCGCTGGTAGGCTTGGGAGCCCACCTAAGCTCAAAACTCTGGTCCAAGATGTGAGGGAGAGAAGGGGGCTGGTCGAGGCCCTAAGGGGATACGATGTGGTTGGGATAGCCCTCTTAAGGTGGCTGAATGTGGATGCGGTCTGGGCGGCCGTCGAGGCGGGGGTTCACGCGGTGGACCTGGCCAGTGCGCCGGAGAAGGATTGGGGCGAGATAAACGCCTCAGCCTTAAGGGCGGGGGTGACCGTCATCCCTGGATGTGGGGTGGAGCCGGGGCTTGTAGACGTCCTGGCCGCCTATGCGATGGATATGCTCGACAGCGTCGAGTCGGTCAGGATATGGTGCGGCGGCATCCCACGGGATCCTAAGCCCCCCCTCGATTATAAGATAGTCTTCGGAGGGCCCTACCTTCCCCTGAGGCCTGGAATGGTGAAGGTGTTAGAGGGCGGAGAGGAGAGATATGTAAAGCGCTACACCCTTGGGGAGCCCATATGCTTCGATGGGATAGATAGGCCCCTAGAGTGCTTCTACGACGGCTTCCCACAGACCCTATACGAGGTCGAGAAGTTCAGAGATGTTAAGAGCTGCTCGGAGATGACCGTCAGATATGCCGGGTACTGTGAGAAGGTCAACTTCCTCGACGAGTGCGGCCTCCTGAGCAGAGAGCCCATCGTGTTTGAGGGTAGGGAGATAATACCCTTCGAGGTCTTCAGCCGGATCATATATCCAAAGGTAAGGCTCGAAGAGGGGGAGAGGGACATAACCGTTCTGAGGGTGGTCGTCGAAGGCTCTAAGGAAGGCTCTGAGACCTGCTACACCTTCGATATGGTGGACCACTATGATGAGGCCAAGGGGGTCACCTCCATGGCCAAGACCACCAGCTACACCGCCGCGATAGTGGCTAGGATGATAGGGAGAGGGGAGATAACCGAGAGGGGTTTAGTCCCACCTGTGAGGGTGATAAGGGGAGAACTGGCAAGGAGGCTTCTAAGAGAGCTTAGGGAGCGAGGAGTCCTCGTCAAGGAGGTCTCAACGGCTCGCAGGGTTGCCGGTTAAGCCTGATCCGCGCAGGGGAGAAAGCTCCCGGCGGCCTCCCTCATACTTCCCTCTATTTTCTTCCTCCAAGGTTATGAGTTCCCTTCAATAGATCTAATGGGTTCGCCCTTCAGCCTCCTAAGCGCTCTCGTAAGGGTTGGAAGGATGGTGTACAGGTCGCCCACGATCCCATAGTCTGAGTGCTGAAAGATGTTTGCTCCCTCATCCTTGTTTATGGAGACTATTATCTTGGAGTCTCTTATCCCGGCGAGGTGCTGCACAGTTCCTGAGATCCCGCATGCGATGTAGAGCCGAGGCCTCACCTTATGTCCGCTTATCCCAATCCACTCCTCAAGCCAGCCACTATCGGCCGCCAAGGGTCTGGTGCATCCCACCTCGGCCCCTAAGGCCTCTGCGAGATCCTCTAGGAGCTTCAAGTCCTCCTTTTTTCTGAATCCCCTTCCAGCCGCCACGATTATCTGGGCCTCCTCAAGGGCCTCCCCTCCCCTTGGCTTCTCCCTCCTCTCGACTATCAGGGCCTTAGGCTCCGGGAGTTTCACATCCAGCTCTATGATCTCTCCAGCCCTATCCGACGGCTCAGCCTTTTTGAAGACCCTTGGGGGAACCGTAGCTACGTGGGGCCTCCTCCGGCTGACCTCCGTCGCTATGGCCGAACCGCCGTAAACAAGCCTCCGTCCCAGGAGACCGCCCCTCTCATCGATGTCGAGTTCAATACATTCGGTCATACAACCTGTTCTCAGGGCTGAGGCTATCCTCGCCGCGAGCTCTCTCCCACGCCTGGTCGAGCCTATCAGAATGACGGCTGGAGAGGCCCTCTTCACCCCCTCTAGAAGAGCCGATCTGTAGGGCTCGATAAAGAAGGGCTTCAGCCTCGGATCCTCGCATGTATAGACCTTGTCAGCCCCGTATCTGATCAGCTCTTCGGCCTCGGCGGCCCCGGGCCCTAGCACCATCGTTGAGAGGGGGCCATTCAGCCTATCGGCGAGCTCCCTGCCCTTCGCCAAGAGCTGCAGCTGTAGGTCTCCATCCTCTGAGTATATCATCACCCCCACACCGAGCATTAGAGGCCCTCCAGGACACCCTCGGATACGAGTCGATGGACCAGCCTCTCCACCGCCTCATCGGTTGTCTCCCCCTGGATGATGATCCGCCTTCTCTCCACCCGTGGGGCCTCAACGCCGATGATCTCGATCCCCTGAGCCTTAGATATCCCATCCGGAGGGGTCAGGGAGGCTGCATCCAATGTGATGATGGGTTTACCCTTCGCCCTCATGATATTCATCAGGGATGGGATTCTGGGCTCGTTTATCTCCCTCGAGACCGAGACGACGGCGGGCAGCTCTAATTGGACCACCTCGTCGGCGTCTTCGAGATCCCTGACAGCCCTTACCCTACCTCCCTCCACAGCCAGGTGTTTCACATAGGTGGCTTGGGGGAGGTCCAGCAGCTCCGCGAGGCGTGGTGCCATCTGGGATGAGAGGCTATCTAGAGACGTCTCACCACATAGGATGAGGTCGCAGAGGCCCAGCCTTCTCAACGCCGCCTCCAGCAGGACCGAGGTGGTCAGGGCATCGATCCAAGGAGCTTCAACACTCACGAGATAGGCCCTATCGGCTCCCATCGCCAAGGCCTCCAGAAGGGCGGCTCTAGACCTCTCATCCCCCACCGTGAGGGTGCATACCTCTCCTCCCTCCCGCTCCCTTATGCGGAGGGCCTCCTCCAAGGCCCTCTTATCGAGCTCCCCTATCCTCCTCTTGGCGCCTTCAAGGATCGGCCTTCTCGTGGCCGGATCCACCTTAAGCTCAGAGAGATCAACGACGTCTTTCAGAAGCACCATGATCCTCCTCATCCCACTCCCCCGAGTTCGTGTTATATTGTAAATCGATGGAAAAAACTTTAAGGTTTGGCTCGATAGATGGCTGGAGGCTTATGAGCCGGATCGATAGGGTTGCCATCGTCGGAGCCGGCGTGATGGGCAGGGGGATAGCGCAGGTGGCGGCATCCTCAGGATTCGATGTCGTGATGTTTGACATTGAACGGAGGATCCTTGAAGGGGCCTTAGAGGAGATCAAGAGGAGCCTATGGCGGATGGTCGAGAGGGGCAGGCTGCAGGAGGAGGAGGCCTCAAGGATCCAGGGGAGGATATCCACAAGCCTAAGCCTACCCCGGGCGGTGGAGGGAGCCAGCCTCATATTAGAGGCGGTCCCGGAGAGTCTGGAGCTGAAATGCAGAGTTTTTAGAGAGGCCTCGGGCTCTGCGCCTCCAAACGCCATCCTCGCCACGAACACCTCAAGCCTCAGCATAACGAGGATATCTGAGGCCGTCTCGAGGCCTGAGAGGTTCATCGGCATGCATTTCTTCAACCCTCCAACCGTGATGAGGCTGGTGGAGGTAATACCTGGAGCCCACACCTCGCCTGACACCGTTGAGGCCGTAAGGATCACCGCGGAGAGGATGGGCAAGACCCCCGTGGTCGTCAAGAGGGACTCGCCAGGCTTCATCGTCAACAGGGTCCTCGTGACATACCTGAACGAGGCCGCCGGGCTCCTGGAGGAGGGATACACGAAGGAGCAGGTCGACGCGGGGATGCAGTTCGGGGCGAGAATGCCCCTAGGCCCCTTCATGCTCATAGACCTCATAGGGGTGGATATCGTTTACAACATCCTGAAGGTCTTCGAGGAGAATCTCGGGCCTAGATATCGCCCGGCCCCACCGATAGAGAGGCTCTTTAGGGAGGGTAAGCTGGGAAGGAAGACTTTGGAGGGCTTCTACTCCTACAGGGAGCCTCCTAGGGTCTCGGAGGAGGAGGGGAGGGGCTTCGACACCAAGCTCCTCCTAAGGGTTCTGGTATCGGAGGCGGAGAAGGTGGTCGAGGAGGGGGTGGCAGACCCCGAGACGGTGGACAAGGCGATGAGGCTGGGGGCAAACCTCCCATCAGGCCCCTTCGAGGTGGCTGAGGCCTTAAGGGAGGGCTGAGGATGATGGGGCAGAGGACCATCACGGTGGGTAAGGAGGAGGGGATATGCTGGATAACCCTCAACAGGCCTGAGAAGTTGAATGCCATCACCCCCGGCATGCTCGAGGAGATGGAGGAGGCGTTCGAGGATGCTGAGATGGATGGGGAGGTCAGATGCATCGTGATAACTGGCGCCGGGGATAGGGCCTTCAGCGCAGGCCTTGACATATCCCTCGTAAGGGGGCTCTCGAGGGAGGATGCGGAGAGGCTCTCAAAGAAGGGCCATTCGACCTTCAGGAGGGTCATTAGCTTGCCTAAACCCGCGATAGCCGCCGTGAATGGATATGCCCTTGGAGGGGGCTGCGAGCTTGCCATGGCCTGCGACTTCAGAATAGCCTCCCGGAATGCGAGGTTCGGACAGCCTGAGATAGGCCTTGGCCTCATCCCAGGCTGGGGGGCTACTGTGCTTCTGCCTAGGATCGTGGGATACCCGCGGGCGAGGGAATTGATAATGACGGGAAGGATTATAGACGCCGAAGAGGCCCTCAGGATAGGCCTTATAGATAGGATCGCCCCTGAGGGCGGGCTCCTCAGCGAGGCCAAAGAGTTCGCCTCCACCCTAGTCAATGGCCCCTCCACCGCGCTGGCGGAGGCGAAGAGGCTCTTGAACTCCCAAATCCTATGGGATGGGGGGCTGGCCTCTGAGGCGGAGGCCTTCGGCAGGCTCTTCTGCACAGAGGACTCCTCAGAGGGGATTTCAGCCTTTCTGGAGAGGCGGAGGCCGGTCTTCAAGCGGCCTGGACGAGCCTGAAGCAGAGCCTTAACCCATCATCCTCCCTTGCGATGAGGGGCTCGACCTCAGCCCCAACCTCTAAACCTTCCCCCCTCCTTATGTCTAGGATCAGCCCGGATATGGAGGGGCCCTCCTCGAACTTGACTATACCCACCGCATATGGGTGTCTTCCCCTCATCCTCGTCGGGGGCACGTGGATCACGGTGAAGGCTTGTAATTTGCCCCTCCCCTGGATCTCCATCCACTCCAGGTCCCTTCCCCCACACCCCGAACAGATCTGTCTAGGGGGTAAGTGAACCCTACCACACCCTCTACAACGGTTTCCCATGATCCTCCCGCCCTCGAGGAACTCCCTGTAAGAGCCAGTCGTGAAGGGTCTCTCCTCCAAGGCCTTACCTCCCATAAACCTGGACCACGACCGTGGCCCCTGAGGCCCCCACATTCTGGGTGAGGCC
>JBBIVO010000033.1:0-12272 GCA_037439685.1 Candidatus Bathyarchaeota archaeon
AGGAACTCCTCCAATCTCTAACCCTCCCAAGGGGCCTAGCTTTAAAGGGCGGATGGCCTCCCCAGAAGGGGAAGGGAAAAAGGCCCTAAGAGGGCTGAAAGAGGAGAGATCCCATTTTTATCTAATTGAAGTTATATTATACAATTATCAACCTTTCTTCATTCATTATGAATATTCATCAGCCTCTTGATGAATTTTCATCATTTATTTTTCGATTTTGTTTTAAAGGGTTGTGCACTTTTCTAGTGGATTCTCGCCCTCTCGTAGGCGTATATCAGGCGGGATGTGACGACCCAGGCCTCCAGGACCTTTGGATATATGCTGTGGGCCTCATCGGCCATGGATAGGGTCTCCTCCTCCATCGCCCCCGTGGGGTATGCGCCTATGAGGACCGCGGGGTTTTCCTCCCTTGCGAGCCCCTCGCATATCGCCTCCAGGCTTCTTGGGGTTCCATGGCTTGTTAGGGCTATCGTCCGGGAGGGGGCGCCCCTCTTCAATAGGTCGGATAGGCTCATCTTGCTGAGGGTGAGGAGGGTCTTCCCCGTCGGTGGAACCCTGCCCAGGGCGAATAGCTGCTCCATGAGGCTTTTGAACCTGAGGCAGTCTCTCGGCAGCCTCGTCTCCGGTGAGACCTCTATCCCATATCCCCCGATGGTGTGAACCCAAACCCTAAGGTTTCCCTCGAGGTTCAGGGGGGACCCCAGGGCCTCCAGGAGGCAGAAGTGGATTATGTCGGGCCTGCCCCTCTTATGGGCGTTTGGGAGCCTCCTCATGGCTGAGTGGTGGAGGCTCCTGTCCAGTATCACCTCTGAGGGGCTCTTCCCCCTCCTCTCCGCGTCCCTCCTCACTGATGGGTGCTCCTGTAGGGGTGGGGGCACCGTCTCCAGGGCGGTCTCAACGAAGACTATCTGGAGCATCCGCTGCGGAAGATATAACCGTGGGCTGGCTTTAAATATGGTTGATGCCGGTTGGCTGAGGAGTTCACCCTCGCCCCCATGAGGAGGCTGATAAAGAGGTTCGGGGACCTCAAGGTAAGTATGGAGGCTGGGGAGGAGATGAGGCGGGCGATTGGAGAGTACGGCTCCAAGCTTGCCAGGTTGGCCGTCGAGATGGCTTTGAGGGAGAACCGGGGGACCGTCCTCGCCAGGGATGTGAGGGCGGCCCAGAGGAGGCTTGAGGGGGTGGAGGAGGCCTGACCGGCGCCCTCTCATCCCTCTTCGGGAGGGATGCGGATTATGTCCGCAGCCTGAGGGGGCCGTTTGCCCTCTGCTCCCTCCTATTCCTCTTCTCCCTATTCACGGGGTTTTACATGGGTGAGAGCATGCCTGTAAGCCTCCTCGAGGAGATGCTCCAACCCTTCCACGACCTGAGGGAGATGAGCCTCCCCTCCATCTTCCTCTTCATCCTAGCCAACAATGTGCTGAAGAGCCTTGTCTGGATGGTTCTGGGGATCCTCTTCGGGGTTCCACCCCTCATCTTCACCGCCTTCAACGGCTTCCTCCTCGGATGGTTCTCCTACACGGTAAGCAGGGAGAGGGGGATCATCTTCGCCCTTGCGGCCCTGGCCCCCCATGGCGTGGTGGAGATCCCGACCATCCTCCTCAGCATGGCCGCCGGCTTGGCCATCGGATACGGGCTGATAAACCGGCTGAGGGGTAGGGGCGGGGTGGGGGCTGAGGTTAAGGGGGCCCTAAAGCTCTTCGTGAGGAGGATAGCCCCCCTCCTCCTCCTGGCCGCCCTAATAGAGGTGGTCATAACTCCCCTCATCGTCCACCTATCTGGTTTGGCTTGACAGATGTCAGGAGAACCCCGGAGCCTTAAAGCCTCCGGGGCTGTGGGGGCCCTTGAGGGCTCTCCTCCTCCCGCTCATCTGAGGCTTGCCGAGGCATCTGCCTCCCCGGATGTTCGAGGGCATCCTCACATCCTCACCTTGCACTCTGAGAAGTAGGGGGCCACCCTGTCCCTGAGCCCTATCAGGGTCTCCTCAGGGTAGGGTTGAAGGTTTGAGAGTTGTGGGTTCAGGGTCTTACCGGGCTTGAACTGCTGTAGGACATACCTCTTTGAGCCCGTGAGGTTCCTCGCGATCTCCAATATGTCCTCCTCCCCTAGGACTCCGGGGACCATGGTGGTCCTGAACTCGTGGTCTACGTTTCCCCTCCTCAGGATCCTTATGCTCTCCCTTATGGCCTCGACGTCCACCTTCACCCCAGCGACCTCCTGATATCGGCTTAGGGGCGCCTTCACATCCATCGCCACGTAGTCCAGGAGGCCCTCCTCCACCAGCCTCCTCAACATCCTCGGCCTGGAGCCGTTGGTGTCCAGCTTAACCTTCAGGCCTAGGAGCTTTGTCCTCCTGATGAAGGATGGGAGGCCCCCGTGGATGGTTGGCTCCCCACCCCCTATGCAGATCCCATCTATGAAGCCCCTCCTATCCCTTAGAAGCTCTAGGACTTCCCCCTCCGGGATGCTCTTCAGCCTTTTGGGCTCTAGAACCACCTCGACGTTGAAGCAGTATGGGCATCTGAAGTTGCAGCCTGCGGTGAAGATGGTAGAGCAGAGCCTCCCCGGATAGTCCACCAGGGAGAGCCTCTGGAGGCCCACTAGGGGGAGGGGCCTCCTCCCCCTGTCACGGCGTATGTTCTCCTCCTCCTGTACTCCTCCTGCTTCCCCCTATGCCAGCTCTGGACTGGGCGGTAGTATCCGACGACCCTGCTGTAGACCTCCGCCTGCTCTCCGCAGATCGGACAGTTGAAGTGTTCGCCTGAGAGGTATCCGTGGTCCCTGCATATGCTGAAGGTGGGCGTTATCGTGTAGTATGGTATGCGGAAGCGCTCGGCTATCCTCCTGACCAGGAGCTTGCAGGCCTCGGGCTCTGGGATCCTCTCGCCCAGGAAGACATGGAAGACCGTACCCCCAGTGTACCTTGCCTGGAGCTCCTCCTGGTGCTTGAGGGCTGCGTATAGGTCGTCCGTGTACTCCACGGGGAGCTGGGTCGAGTTGGTGTAGTATGGGGCCTCAACCCCTGCGGTTATTATCCCCGGGTATCTCTCCTTGTCGAGAGCGGCGAGCCTGTAGCTCGCCCCCTCGGCTGGGGTAGCCTCAAGGTTGTAGAGGTTGCCCGTCTCCTCCTGGAACTCTCTGAGCCTCTCAAGCATGTGGTCCAGGGTCTTGAGGGCGAGCCCCTTCCCCTCGGGGCTTCCGATGTCGACCCCCAAAAGGTTCAGGCATGCCTCGTTCATCCCTATGAGGCCTATGGTGGAGAAGTGCCATTCCAGGGTTCCCAGATAGCGCCTGGAGAATGGCATCAGACCCCTCTCCATGTTCTCCGCGACCACCCTCCTCTTTATCTCCAGGCTCTCCTTCACCAGCTCCATCAGCCTATCCAGCCCCTCGAAGAACTCATCCTCATCCCTTGAGAGGTATCCCAGCCTCGGCATATTGATGGTGACCACCCCCACGCTTCCCGTCTTATCGGCGTAACCGAAGGTTCCCCCAACCCTTCGGTGGAGCTCCCTCAGGTCCAATCGGAGCCTGCAGCACATCGCCCTCACCTCCCTCGGGTCCACCTCGCTGTTTATGAAGTTCTGGAAGTATGGGTTCCCATACCTGCTGGTCATCTTGAAGAGCATCTCAGCGACCTCGCCTTCCCAGTCGAAGTCTCTGGTTATGTTTATGGTGGGGATGGGGAAGGTGAAGGTCCTCCGCCTCATATCCCCCTCCACCAAGACCTCGAAGAGGGCCCTGTCCATCATCTCCATCTCGGCCTTGAACTCCGAGTAGGTCTGGGGGAGCTCTCCCCCGGCGTATATGGCATGCCTCTCAGCGAGATCCCTGGGAGGTTTAAGGTCCAATGTTATGTTGGTGAAGGGCGTCTGGCCCCCCCACCTGCTGGAGACGTTGAGGTTGTAGACGAACTGTTGTATCTCCTGCCTCACCTGTTTGTAGCTCAGCCCATCCATCCGTATGTAGGGGGCCATATAGGTGTCTAGGGAGTTGAGGGCCTGGGCTCCAGCCCACTCGTTCTGTATGGTTCCCAGGAAGTTGGCGAGCTGCAATAGGGCTGTGGAGAGGTGGCGGGGTGGAGAGGACTCCGTCCTCCCAGGAACCCCGTTGAAACCCTCCCTGAGGATATCCTCTACGGCCCAACCCGCACAGTAGCCTATTATACCCATGGGGAGGTTGTGGATATGTATGTCCCCGCTGATGTGGGCCTCCGCCACCTCCCTCGGGTATATCTTGGTCAGGGTGTACCTCTCCATCACCTCGCCGCCGATCCTGAGGAAGACCGAGCCGAAGCTGTAGCCCAGGTTGCTGTTCTCCCTCGAGCGCCAATCCCTCTCTTCCAGGTAGCCCTCCACCACCTCAACGGCGTCGAAGGCGCCCTCCAAATCCGAATCTCGTTACACTTCTGAGGCGAGGCTTAAAACCTTAGAGGTCGAGCTAGACCTCCCCCACGGCTGAGTCGACCTTAAAAGAGAAGAGTCCCTCACCATTTTTGGCTCTATATAAGCATCATATATTCAATTTATCTTGTGCATGCTTTTTCTAGTCGTAAACAAGCTTCGCTCTCAAAATTTAACTCTAAATTTTAGGGGAGAAAGGGTTGAGGTAGAACCTTAAGCTCGGGGCCTCCATCTAAGGTTAGACGAGGAAAAGCCCCTTCCTAGAGGCCTCCGCGATCTCCCTCCCGAAGCTCCTGCAGTTCTCCAGGGCCCTTTCAGGCCTATATCTCACGGAGTCGGAGGTCTCGACGCATACCCTTCCATGGACCTTGTAGCCCAAGCCCTCCAGCATCCCCTTCATCCTCTCCTCCATTATCCAGGCCCCGTCGAAGCCGTAGCTCCCGAAGACCGCCGCCACCTTCCCCTTCACACTCATCTTCCCATCCTCTATGAACCTCTTCAGGTGTTCTAAAAAGCTCCTGAAGCCGTCCGTCACATCGGCGTATATGACGGGGGAGCCGAAGAAGACTAGGCCTACATCGGCGAGGATGGATAGGGGGAAGGCCTCCCCTATCCTCCTCACCTCAACGGTAACCCCCTCCACCGAGGATGCCCCCTCAGCTATGGCCTTAGCCATCCTCTCGGTGTTGCCAGACCTACTGTCATAGATCACCAAAGCCTTCAATCTCTTCACCCTTAAACCCATTAACCCTCAGGCTATTAATAAAATAAACTATCTAAATTCAAACCCGCAAGATCGTTCGAGCCCATTTACACCATCCAGGATCGTTGGAGGCGGGTCCATGCCGCTGACGCTCAGCCAAAAATTTTAACCTTCTCTCTATCAATAACAGTAAAACAAAAAATTTCAATGACGCACGCCATTGAATCCTGATATTGAGAGGCGTTTTTAATCAAGTTTAAATACTAAATTCACCACACTTAGGCTTAAGGTTTCATTAACGACTACTGGACGGTGTCATCTGATGGAACCTTAGCTCCGAGGTGGGGAGCTATATAAGTACCAAGAAGAAAGGGAGGAGTTTGAAGATGGTGCTGTGTAAAAGTAGGTATACCATTGACAAGGACAAGCTAGCGGAATACACGAAGTTTGCGAAAGAAGAGGTGGTACCATACTGGCTCTCTGTACCTGGTTTAACGGAATTCCGTGCCTATAGAGAGATGGGGTCCAACAGCGTTGTGGTTGAGATGGAGTTCGAAAGCTTTGAATCGTGGGGGAAGGCTATGGACAACCCTAAGACCAAGGAGATCATGAACAAGCTAGCATCGTACACACATGATTTCGAATGGACGCTGTGGGACATATCACCATTAGTACCTAAACCGCTGAAGCCAAAGAAATGAAGGAATATCTATTCGCATAGAGGAGGATGTTAGAAAGGTAACATAAGAACTTAATTACGAAAAGTTCAAGGAATCGAGGAATACGTCAAAAAAGAGAGAGAAGTATTGGAACATGCTAATTTACAAAGAAAAAGATTAAGTCTACCAATTGATTACCTGATTTTTCCATTTTTCTTTATTTCTGGTTTAAAGAGTCTTCTATCATTGAAGCTTAGAATTTTACGAGATCAGAATCTAGAGAGGGAGTTTGAAATGTTTTTCCAAGAAAAGTTCATTGAACTGCTTTTTGTCACGATTTGAAGTGTTTATCATAGAAGAGCTTAGAGAGGATAAGACCTTTATTGAAAAACTCTTGAGAACATAGAGGATCGAATTGGCAAAGTCGAAGAAGCAGGCTTTGAACGACCCTAAAATCAGAAAAAGGGCTCAAATGAAAGTAACCTGGGAACCCAAATCTTCTCGTTCGACTCCGAGACATGTAGTAAATAGTAAGGCTTCTCTAATCAATGTCTCCAAGGTCTGGCGTTCTCTATGTTTTATCCTCGGAACCTCAACTATTCGTTCAAATTCTCTGAGCCTCTAGTTCAAGGGTCTTGCAGGAGCATAGATGGACCTTCTTATCTATCTTGAGGTGATCCCCGAACTCAACGACCTCAACGAAGCCCTTCTTATGAAGTTTCAAGCATCGAATTTATAGGAGGGGCTTAGGTTAACGGCACCCCTTCTTTTACCCTCGAGTTTGCTTAAGACCAATTGTTCTACGATGTAGATTCCCTTCTTGCTGTTCAAGGCTTCTTACTGGGCACAACTAGTTTTAACGCGACTATCATCCTCTAGGTTTTTAAGCACCCCTGCAATCATGCTCTTTTGGATCATTATATATGTTTCTATTTTCCATATTAACATTTTTCTTGGCACATTAACGCTAACATAATTTCCTTCTCTTACACCTTTTTGATAGTGTGAGAAACGTTGTATGTTTCCCTTCTTGTCTATCAAGATAAACAATGCTTCAACCATACTTAGATAAGAGCTATATCCCTAAACTATTCCATCCATCTTTTGCTTTAATCACTACCGTTCCCATCTTAAATGTCCCTCTGTTTATAATATAGTTCACATGATCTTTGAAAATGTTGTGATATGTAATCTAATGGATGTGAGGCCTCAATCCGTCATCAAATATTCATCTGAAACCTATTTTGCCCTCCCTCCAACTATATTTTTTATTTCGTTTTAGGAGAACAGTTTTGAGATTGAGAAGCAAAAATTTTAAATCTTAAATTTTGCCTTTTATGGTTTCACTAAGTCAAGCCCATGAAAAGATAGTCTTTAGCCCCTACATTATATAACATATTATTAGATGTTTGATTAAGAGTTATGATATTAGAAGGTATAAACCTGAACGAGGTTGCGGTTCAAATTTAGCTGGATGGCATCTAAATGAAACCACGATGTTTGGTTTTTCAGCCCCCCTCAGACCGCGCTAAGGCCTTTAAACTTTCTATGATAATCTCTGCCCCTCGTTCTACGGCCTCTCTAACCTCTGGGCTGATCTTCTCTCCAAATCTCAGGTTCTTAGGCTCTATCCCGAGGAGTATCACCTTTGCGCCTGTCTCCTCGAGGAGTTCTGTGAGGATATTGAGCGGCATGGTATGGGTGGATATGGCCACACCCGATATCTGATCCGGTGGGAAGATCCCCAACTCACCTGGCCTTCCCCCGAAGTGCGCTGCATCGATCAATAAGATATGCGAGGGCTTGAGCCTTCTCACCTTCCAAAGGAGGTTCTCCGGCGCCGATCCCCCATCTATGACCCTAACATTCTCTGGAAGTTTATTCCTAAGAGCCCTCACCATCTCCGATCCCAAAGCATCATCCCCTCTTAGTGGATTGCCTATATTTAGGATGAGGAGCTTTGAGAAACCTCTCAACCACGCCTCGAGATGCTCTTCAAGAGACAACTGACCATTCAATAACATTCAACAATATAATGAAGATCATTATAAATATTGTTTCAGCCGTGTTTAGTAAGGGTGTGGGGTATCCTCCTCAATGGGGTTTGGAGGCCTTCGGATGGCTGTGTGGTTCCTGAAGTGGTCGTATTGGCCCTTTATAGACTGGGGGGTTCTTTATCTGCCTCTTCTCGCGGCATCGGCATGGGAGGTGGATGTCAAAGGCCATCACAGCTTTTGGGTTGAAGAGGCCCTCACAGCCCTGCCTACGCCCTGAACCCATACCTCATACGGCTGTCCAACACCTCCTGGCGAAGCCGAGGCCTAAGCGAGTGGTCCGACAGGTATTAAGTAGACGCCGTAAAACATAACCGACAGGTGCCCACTCCCTAAAAATACGCCCCTAGCCTTAGAGAAGCGGGGAGAGAACGCCCATAAACCTTAATTGAACACACCCTATTGGCGGCGAAGATTTATTAATGAAGCACTAATATATGGAAAGAAGGATAGGAAAAGTGTCTCAAACAGTTTTGTGCACCGGCCTAGGCGACATCGGTGAACATTGGCTTCATTTTATCGCACGGATCCCTGGTGTAGGCAAAATAGTTGCGTGCGACTTGAATTTGGCGAGAAGATCCGTAGTTGATTTGGTTCTTGCAGGAGCTATGCACCAGGGCTATTATCCCGATATTGAATTCAGGAAAGTCGACCTCTTCGATGTTAATGGCACCACTGAACTGATCAAAGATGTTGATCCTGAAGCCATCTTCAACTGTGCGTCCGTCCAGTCTTGGTGGGAGATGTTTACTCTTCCAAGAGAAGTTTTCATAAAACTTATGCCCTCCGTAATAGGCGGCTGGGCTATGATGCACCTCTCGACATCGTATTGCCTTATGAAGGCTGTTAAGGCGGCAGGTTACTATGGGAAAATCCCTGTAGTAATAGCCACCCTCCCAGATATAGTTGCTCCAGCCTTGGCTAAGGCGGGTTTAGAGCCCACATGCGGAGGTGGTAATGCTCAGCTGAGGATTCCAACGATGAAAAGGATCGTGAGCGAGGAGATGAAGGTCCCCGCGACCGCAGTTGAGGTCTGGCAGGTAGGAGAGCACGCGGGGATCGGAACCCCAGAAGATCCCCTTCCATGGTGGATCAAAATAGAGGTCAATGGTGAGGATGTCACCGATGAGTTAGGAGGCGTGGAAGGGATGCGGAGGCGCATGGCGCGCCCCTATTGGGATAGAGAGACACTGGTGGGACCACCGCCGCAGCAAGCGACGGCCGCCGCATTCCTCGCAAACTTCATAGATGTCCTCTTCGACACCAAGAGGTTCGTCGGAACCGTGCCGGGAGTTAAGGGACTGGTCGGAGGCTACCCGGTACGGCTGGGTCGTAAGGTGGAACTGGCCCTGCCAAAGGAAATAAGTCTGGAGAAAGCAAAGAAAATAAATGAAGAAGCAGCGAGAAAGGGCGACGCGTTAGAAGAGATAAAAAGTGACGGCAAAATTGTCATCACAGAAGCCGCACATAAAATACTGAAGGAAATATTCGACTTTGATCACAGAGAGTGGGGGCTGGAAGAAAACGTAGAGCTTGCATTAGACCTAAATAAAAGATTCAGGAAATTTAAAGCGAGTCTGCAATAAAAGTTTACATAAATTACATCAATTGTAAAGGCTGCTCTGTTGCATAAACGTTTTATGGCGTCTTTTGATCGGTGCCTAACTCTGCTTATTTATCATTTTTCTTAGGATGTTATTCCAATAGGTAGGTTGTATAGGAAAGCCTTCATGATTATCCTCTAACCACGTTCTCTAGCTTCTCGGCTGGGATGTACTCTCCGAAGGTCATCTCATCCATGAGAATGCGGATTCAGCTATCCATCTCAGGCTGTACTTACCCCTCCACCCCTCGAAGCAAACCTCTCTGCATTGAGAGGGCTTTCTACTGGCTGGGCATTCCCTCGACCTTCTGACGGGTTTCTCCAAACCCTCATGATGGTTCTATGCCCATCTCGTATAGGAGGCTGAGGCTCCTCCTTGAGTCGTATGCTCCGTCTCCTATGAAGCCTTTAATCTTGCCCCTCTTTGAAGATACCTCCACGAAGCCCTCAAGCCTAGTCCCCGCTTGGTACTCCCAGGTCGCCCTTAGGCGACCATCTGCCCTGTTTTGACGTTGACGGCTATGTGAACCTTCAAGTATCCCTTCCCTCAATGAACCGCCTCCCTATTCAGTCACCTGAATTTTGAACCTTAACGCCTTTGGAGTCTGTGGCTGTGTGGACAGGCCCATTCGAGCTAACCAAAGCCCCATCCACGTCCAATCTAAGCCTGTCGACCTCCCTTTGAGGGTATTGTAGTCTGGAGCGGCTAAACCCTCAACATCCTTGTACAGGCCCCTTGTAAACCCAAGCTTTCTATGGGAAGGATGGAGAGAAGCCTATCGAGCCTGGAAGCCAGATTGAGGAATCGTGATATGTGGACGGCCTACCCCTCCTATCAGGGTCAATAGGCTTAACCTCGCGGTGCTAACCCTTAAGAACCGAAAATCCCGAAGGATCTCGCCCCTCCGGATCCAAGAATCTTTATACACACTCCGATTCATAAGAGCAGCTTTCCAAACAGCTAAATTCACACTAAAAATAACCTAGAACACAAAACTTAAACTTATATATGAAACAAAGCAGTTTAAAGAGAAGGTTTAAATAATTCGGCTTAACTCTAATCTTCAAAGCCGAGGGGGAAATAAATGGAAAACATTGATGTAGAGAAACAGCTGGTTCTCCTATATGATCCATCGAGATGTACCGGTTGCCTTCACTGCCAGATCGCCTGCTCCTACCACCATTTCAAGGAGTTTAACCTGGAGTGGGCTCATATCCGCATAGAGTTCGATGAGGAGACTGGAGGGTTTGAGGCTATACACTGCCAGCACTGCGATGAGCCCCTCTGCATGGCGGCTTGCCCTAAGGGAGCCATAGGAAAGGATGAGAAGACGGGGCTGGTAAGGATAAATCCTTTGAGATGCATCGGCTGTAGGGCCTGCATCGCCGCATGCCCCATCTCAGCCCCATGGTTCAACCCCGAACATCATGTGGCCATGAGCTGCGACTTCTGCGATGGCGATCCAAGGTGTGCAAAATTCTGCTCCCCCCAGGCGATAAGGGTTGCATCCCGAGAAGAGGCCTTGGAGCAGAACATAAGACGCTATTTGGAGGCATAGAGAAGTGGCCGTAAGCCAGGAGAATGGTTTAATCGATCATCTTCTGGGGGTTCTGGGAAGGGACCTCCTCGAGGCCTGTGAACCGCGGGAGAGGAGGGTCTTCTTGAGAGTCAAGCCAGATGCCGTCAGGAGGGCGGTTCAAGCCCTTAAGGGCCGCTTTGAAACGTTGCGGTTTATGACGCTCTCGGCGGTTGACCGCGGCCTAGATATCGAGTTCCTATACCACTTCCAAGCGGGCGGTGGGGTGTTGACCATCGGTTGCATTAAGCCTAAGGAGGATAACACGCTCGACTCCATAGTCGATATGGTTCCAGCCGCGGACTTCATCGAGAGGGAGGTCTCAGAGCTATTCGGCGTCAGGCTGGTCGGCCACCCTCAGCCCGAGCATGGATTCATATTAACCAGGGATTGGCCTGAGGATAAGCGCCCCCTGAGGAGGCCCCATGAGGGGCCTCTCCCATCCGAGGCCAGGCCCGTCGCGGAGGCATTGATATCGACCGGCTGCGTGGCATCCATCTCAGCCTATATCCAGAGGAGGCGTGAGGAGGCCGGCCTCCCAAGGCTTCCGGCTCTAGCCTTCACCGACGAGGGGGCATTGAGAGAGTTCCAAGATATCCTGAGGGATACGAACATGGCCGAGAGGGCTGGATTCGACTGGAAGAGGAGGAGGCTCAGATATAGGTGAGGGGCTGCGGGGGATGGTGAGATACGCCTTCTTCCACGGATGTCAAATTCCGATGCGCCTCCCCAACATCGAGATAGCCTCCAAGAGGGTCTTCGAGAGGGTCGGCCTAGAGGTCGTTGAGCCCATCGGCTTCTCATGCTGCCCGGAGCCCGACATATCCCGCCTCTTGGATGAAAAGGCAGCCCTAGCCATATCAGCTAGGAACCTCGCCTTGGCTGAGGAGCTCAGCCTCGATCTGATGACCCTCTGCAACGGCTGTTATGAGACCCTGGCCGAGGCCAATGAAACAGTGAGGCGTGAACCCGAGGAGAGGCTCAGGGTTAACGAGATCCTGAGGCGGTATGGGAGGGAGTATGGGGGGAGGGTCCACGTTAAGCATGTCATAGAGGTGTTATACGAGGATATAGGCCTGGAAAAGATTAAACGATGCGTCGTGAAGCCTCAGAGGGTTCGCATCGCCCTTCACTACGGCTGCCGCTTGTACAGGGAGAGGGGGAGATCTGACAGCGAGCGGAAGCCTAGGATGATGAGGGAGATCGCGATGCAGACCGGGGCGGAGATACTAGAATATGGCCTTGAAAGGCTATGCTGCGGATACCCGACGAT
>JBBIVO010000033.1:12286-18337 GCA_037439685.1 Candidatus Bathyarchaeota archaeon
AAGGCGGATGAGGAGCTCTCCCTGAGGCAGAGGCTCCTCCTAAAGTTGAGGGGGGTGAGGGAGGCTGGGGCAGATGCGGTCCTAACCTCATGTCCGGCCTGCATGATAATGTTCGAGATGGGTCAGGCGAGGCTGAGGTCCTACGGCGTAAGGGATAGCATGCCATGCATAAACCTGATGGAGCTTCTCGCCCTATCCTTCGGCGTCCCATATCGGGAGCTGCACCTGGAGCTCCACAGGAGCCCCGTGCTCAGGCTGGTCCAATCCATGGAGGTGGTCTAATTTCCGGAGAAGGTCTACATCGGCCCATACAGCCCCCAGCTCATTGAGCCCGAGCGCTTCACCCTCCTCGTAGAGGGGGACAGGATAATCGACGCCAGGCTCGAGCTGGGCTACATGCACCGAGGCATCGAGGGGCTCTTCACCAGGAAGACCTACATGCAGAACCTAGCCCTCGCAGAGAGGATATGCGGCATCTGCTCAGGGGTCCACACCCTCTGCTATGCTCAGACCGTTGAGAGGCTGATGGGGGTCGATGTCCCCGAAAGGGCGAGGTATCTCAGATGCATATTCATGGAGCTCGAGCGCCTCCACAGCCACTACCTATGGTTCGGCCTCCTCGCCCACAGCCTAGGCGAGCATGAGGCCTTCCTAAGGATAATGGGGGAGAGGGAACGAGTCCAGGAGCTCCTAGAATGCCTGACGGGGAACAGGATGAACTACCTGATAAACACCATAGGAGGCGTCAGGAGGGATATAACCCCTGAGAGGGCTGAGAGGGTGAGGAGGGTGGCAGAGGGGATCAGAGGCCTCTCGGATTATATAATCTCCCTCTTAGATGGCAGCGGCCCATTCACCAAAGGGACGAGGGGCCTAGGCCTCCTACCCAGAGATGAGGCCCTGGAGCTGGGCGCCGTCGGCCCAACGCTCAGGGGGTCGGGGGTGGCAAGCGACATAAGGAGGGATGACCCCTACGCCGCCTACGACAGGCTGGAGTTCGACGTCGTGGTCGAGGAAGAAGGCGACGTCCATGCGAGGGCCCTTGTGAGGGCTAAGGAGACCTATGAGAGTATAAGCATCATCGAGCAGGCCCTCGAGGACCTACCAGCCGGCGAAATAGCCGCAGGGCTGGGTGAGCCCAGGGCTGGCTGGGAGATAGGGAGGGCTGAGGCCCCCCGCGGGGAGCTAATCCACTACATAAAGTCGGATGGGAGCAACATTCCCGAGAGGGTTAAGGTTAGAACCCCGACATACGCCAACAGCCTAGCCCTCCTCGAGATGCTGCGAGGCGAACGACTGGAGAACGCCGGGACGATCATCGAGAGCATAGACCCATGCTTCGCATGCACAGACCGCGTGGCCATCGTCGACACCAAGACGGGTGGGAAGAGGGTTATGAGCCTAATAGCGGGTTAAGGGTGAATCCCAATGGGTAGGATATCTCTCTACCGATTCCTCTCAGCAGGCTGCAACGGCTGCGACGTGCAGATACTGGAGTGCCTCTCCCCCCAATATAGACTCGAGGAGCTGGGTTTGGAGATCGCCTCGAAGCCGGAGGAGGCAAGCCTCCTCGTCCTGACGGGCGGCCTGAACATCAAGGGGGAGGACGAGCTTTTAAAGGCCTATCAGGGGATCAGGGAGCCAAAGAGGGTGATAGCCGTCGGAAACTGCGCCATCACCATGGAGATCTTCGAAGGGGGATACCCCATGAAGGGTCCCCCAGACCGGCTCCTCCCCGTCGACCACTACATCCCCGGATGTCCACCCCGCCCCCAGGCCATCCTGAAGGCGCTGGCCGAGGTGATGGGCGTAGCCCTTGAGGCTAGGAAGATGGTCTGGCAGGCCCCTGAGGGGTTCAGAGGCAGGCACGAGCTCGATGGAGTGAGGTGCATCGGGTGCGGGGCGTGCGCGGAGGTCTGCAGCTCAGATGCCATAGAGGTCGTGGACGAGGGCGATGGGAGGATCATAAGGGTTGATTATGGGCGGTGCTCCTTCTGCGGATTCTGCCAGGACGAGTGCCCCACAAAGGCGCTCAGGCTCACAGGGGAGTATCACCTATTAACGGGAGACCGCAGGACGATGAGGGTCGAGGGGAGGGTCGAACTGGCCAGATGCACGGAATGCGGAGAGGCATTCCTACCAAAGCCGCAGATAGAATGGATATTGAAGCGCATATCGGAGGAGAAACCTCAATTATATAAAGAGTTAGGCGAGGATATCCAGAGATCAATGAAAATATGTATAGAGTGCAGGAGAAAAATAAATAGTATAAGGGAGGCAAAAAGGCTTCTTGCAAGGATCAATAGAAGAGCTAAAGGAAAATGAAAAAGGTTTCCTCATATCATCATCAGATTTTTATGTGGACATCAAGCTAAATATTTTAAAAATCGAATATAGATGTTTCACAGCTTTGAAGCTCAAATTAGGCTGAAAATTTGACAGCGTAAGGCTGCCCGAGAAGGTCCTTGCCCCTCGCGCTGGGATGGTTCAAGGGCCTTCCACGGGATTCACCTGCCATCCCATCTCTATCTTTCTAGGCCTCAGCCTCCTCATCGTCTCCTCGAGCATCTCCTTTATCCTCTTCTCATATGCCTCGTCCGCCTTGAGGATGATCCCCTCAGTCAAGGCGTCGAGCGCCGTCATCCTTCCGTGTAGGAGCATCTCCTCAAACTCCCCCGTCGTGTAGAGGTGGGGCTCTAGGGGGAAGCCCATTATAACCGTGTAGAGGAGATCCCACCTATCCCGATGGGAGGGGGGTACCCTATCCGAGACCACGAGGAGGTCTAGGTCGCTCCCCTCATGCCAGTCACCCCTCACGAAGCTCCCGTAGAGGATGACGAGCTTGGGCTCAAGCCTCCCCTCCACCTCCCTTACGATTTCTCTAAGCCTTCCAATAACCTCCTCATACAATCTATGACTCTTCCCGCCGACTCTATACACCTCTCAGCGTCCTCCCTCGAGTATAGCCTATGGCTGGGTAGAGAGATGCCCGGATGGAGGTTTGGATATCTTGGAGGCGCATAGTGCCTATCTAAGAGGCGAGCATCATCATACAATCCACAGAGCCTCGTGGAGGCGGCCTCCTCAAGCCTCTCAACCAGTTCAAGGATCGAGTGGCCTCTTGCCTCCACCCCTCTCAGGTATAAGGTCGCCTTCACAGCCTTCTCGGTAGCCTGCTGGGCGTGGAAGCAGGAGGCTGAGGGATGGCCTATCTTGAGATCCTCAGCAACCCTCAGGTCCTCTAGGGCATCCTCCATCCATCTCCTCGCCTCACGCCTCCAATACCCCATCTAGGCTCCCCAGGAGAACATTTATTAAAGGCTGAAAGGGCTTCATAAACCTCTCGAAGGAGTTAGGGGACTAGAGACGATTTAAAACCTCCAGATGTCATGATGGTAAAACGTAATCATCCTCGGTTTCATATACCAGCTCTTTAGAGGGTGAGAGGGCCTCTCAGAGGCGGGCGCTACACCCATGAAGGCTGACGGTCAAGCGGAATAGACCCTTTAAGGTTTCTACAACCCCTCTCCACCGGTCTCATTCAAATTTAGGGCTTTACGGCGGTGCATTGATCATATTTAAATATGATTGTAAATTTTTTAAACAAAATGAGCGAGAAGAGCGTCGTCATGCCGGCCGTGAGGATCCCAAGGGAGCTCTGGCTCTCCCTGGAGGAGATCATGAGGAGGAAGATGTTCTCCTCCAAGGCTGAGCTCGTGAAGGACGCCCTCAGGGAGTACGTCGCCAGAAACCGGGAGCTCCTAAAAGACTTCGGGATCGTCTCCGCGACCATCGAGCTTAAGGGGGGGAGGCTTGAGGATGAGGAGAGGGAGAGAAGGCTGCTTGCGTGGCTTAGGGAGCTACGCGCTGGACACCAGTGTCCTCCTTCACCACCGCTACGCGCCGAACGAGGTGACTGAGGCCCTCCTGGGCTCAGCCATCCTCAACCTCGTCACCCTCTCCGAGGTCATGTACATCGTGTGCAGGAGCGAGAATGCCTCTAAGGCCCTCTCATACTTGGAAGGGCTCGCCGTGAAGGGCAGGCTGGCCCCCTCTGAGAGGGTTGCACCTGTGGCTGGGCAGTTTAAGTGCCGCTTCCCCCTCTCCTTGGCAGATGCCTGGGTCCTTGCCACGGGTAAGGTGATGGATGTCCCCTGCCTCTTCGCCCATAGGGAAAGAGAGATCACCTCCCACCTCCCCGCCATAGAGAGGGAGGTGAAGGTACACTTCCTTGACGAACTTGTCCAAAAACATCTCCCCTGAGGCTGCTCGATCAAGAAGATGGCGCGACAAGCGTAATATCTTTAAGGGTGAGGGATCATGAATTGTCCGACACGATGTTTTAATTTGTAGAAAAGATGGGCCTTCCCCTCTCAGATGATCAGGGGCGATCGTCGTGGATACTGGTAAGATAAGGGTTTAACTGGCCTCGGAGCCGTTCTAGAGTTGGTGAACCTGATGGGTTCTCTAGAATGGCTCAAGCTCGGCGCAGGCAGCTCTCTGGGCCACCATAGATGTCGACTCTAGGGAGGTGCTGGCCCTGGATGCCTCGTGGCAGCGGCCATCCCTGAACGCGTGGCTCCTCCTCCGGAAGATGCTGAGGCGCTGCAAGGACAGGCCCCTCATCGACCGGGGTCCATGGTACCCCTGGGCCCTCAAAGAGCTGGGCCTCCCCTGGAGGCACATCACCTTCGGGATGCGCAACAGGGTTGAGCGCTGGTTCCGCATCCTGAAGGAGAGGACAGAGGCTTCTACAACAACCTCCCATCGAGAAAGGGCCTCGGCTGTGTGAAGCTCTTCCTAGAGACCTTCACCTATTGGTACAACCACCTCAGAAACCATCAAAGCCTAGGAGGCCCTCCATCCAAGGTGAGCCTATCTTAACAGTATCATCGTCGTGCAGAGAAATGGTTTTCAAAGGGTAATTCGATAAGGAGTAATTTTAATAAATGATGAGGAAGTTGAATAAGTTATACGAGTTGTCTTAACCGAATCTCATTATAGTATTTTAGGCTCATTTAGAATTTAGGGTTTAATCCTCTTAATATAGAACTCTTTATTCCTTGTCTTGGCGGGATGTAACCTCTTATTTTTCTTCTTTAATCTATATTATAGATAGATAAATGATTTAACTTTTAGTGCCCCTCACATTTTCGGCTTGAGGTCTGGGTCTCTCTTGGTTGGGGTGTTCTCAATCCTCCTCGCCCTGGGTTTCACCCCGCCATCGGCGTTGGGGGCCACCGAGCCCTCTGAGCCCCTGAGGCTTAAGGTCTTCGTCGGCCCTCCGAAGGTCCCGGCAGATAACAGCGTATATGACTCCATCTTAATCCAGCTCCAGGACTCTAAGGGGCGTCCGGCTAGGGCTCCGGAGGATCTGGTGGTCTACCTCTCATCCTCGAGCACCCATGTGGGCTCCGTGGAGCCCACGGTCGCCATTCCTAAGGGTAGATGCCACGCCGTGGCGAGGTTCTACTCCACCTACACGCCTGGATCCACAACGATAACCGCCGCGGCCCCTGGATACATCACGGGGCAGGCGACCATGACCACCACCGGGCCGGTCCCCACGAGGCTAGCCGTCTACATCGCCCCCCCGATTATCCCGGCCGATGGTGGGGTCTATGAGGCCATCGTGGTCCAGCTCCAGGATGATGGGGGCTTGCCGGCCAGGGCCCCCCTCGGGGATGTCTGGGTCACCCTCTCCTCCTCCAATACCACGGTGGGCTCATGCCCACCCCTGGCCGTGATCAGGGCTGGCGAAACCTATGTCAGGGCGCCATTCTACTCCGGCTTGGCCCCAGGCTCCACGGTCATAACGGCCATGGCCTCGGGCTATGCGGCTGGACAGGCATCGGTGAAGACGGAGATCCCCAGCGAGGATCCCACGGTGCTGAAGGTCTTCACAGCCCCCCCGAAGGTTCCAGCCGAGGGCGTCTCCTACGACTCCATCATCGTGCAGCTCCAGGACTCGAAGGGGAGGCCCGCTAAGGCCAAGGCCGACCTGAGGGTTGACCTCTCATCCAGCAGCGCCTCCGTCGGCCTCGTCGCCGG
>JBBIVO010000034.1:0-3217 GCA_037439685.1 Candidatus Bathyarchaeota archaeon
TCGAGGAAGAGCACGTTGTCGTCGTGGTCCGCCCGGGCGACATTCACCATGCCCACGAGGAAGACGTCCCGGTCCAGGCCGAGGCAGGCCCGGGCGTGGTACCTCTCGTGGGGCACCAGGGTGTCCGTCTCGGCCGAACCGTGGATGACCACCTCCCTGCATCCGGGCGGTAGCCTGTCCCGGAGGGGGGTGGCGATGGCGATGACGCCGTCGAAGAGGCGCCGGGCGGGGATCTCGAGGGCGGAGTCGTACCGTCCAACCAGCCGGGCCAGTGCGCCCTGGCGCCGGCCCCCGCGGCCCTTCGGACCGTACCACTCCCACCACTCGTCCACGAGGACCGCTCCCCTCGCCATCCTCCCCAGGAGGGAGGGGAGGAGGAGGGATGTGGAGGTGGAGGTCTGGGTTGGGGAGAAGCGGGTTCTCGTCGGGATGATGACATGCCACATCCTGGATAGACATGTCCTGGAGAGGTGAGAACAGAACCCATCATTTGTATACTTCATATAGATACTTGTATACCAACACTTTTATAGTGGAGGGAGGAGTCTTCTCCGTAAGGTGGACCCGGGTGCGGATAGTTTTAGATACTTGTAGAGATGGTTTGGAGAAGGTTTTGAGAGATTATCAGATAAAGGTTCTTGAGGTGATATGGGGAAACCCCGATAGGGGGTTGACATCTCGTGAAATACATGATCATGTCAATAAGATTTTGAGATCTAGAGCTGTCTCTAGAGCATCGATCATAAACTTCCTTAACGAGATGTGTGAGCATAATATTATAAAATATGAGGCTGAGAGATGTAAAGGTGGAGCTAGGAGGAAGTATTTTCCGATGTTGGACGAGGAGGGTTTCAAGAGGTACATAGCGAGAAGGGTCTTCGAGAGCCTCATGAAAGACTTCCCGGAGCAGACGGTTATAGGGATATGCGACTCGCTGGAGGCCCACCCATCCGCAGCTAAAATACTCATGAATCTCGTGAACGGCTGATTAGGTAGGGAGGAGGGGAGGGTCGAGGATTCCAGCCCCTAATCGGGGCTGGCCTCATCTAAGGTTATAAGCCCGTAATGGGCCTCTATGGTTAGGGTGGGAGACCTGGAGATAATCGAGGGGATTAGGTGTATAAGCCTCTCATCTGAAGATGGGCTGGACCTTAAGGTGTACCTCCTAGACTGCCCGGAGGGGCTCGTCCTCTTCGACACGGGGCACATGCCTGAGGATATAGAGGCCATCGGCGAGGAGATCGAGGGGATGGGCCGGGGCTGGGGGGATGTCAAGCTCATACTTCTTACCCATAAGCATGGAGACCACATCTCCAACCTGGCTAGGCTGAAGGAGTTGACCGGGGCAGCCGTCGCCTCGGGGGAGGGGGAGATGGGAGAGATCGAGGCCGAGACAGGGGTGAAGGTGGAGAGGGGCCTCAGGCATGGAGACTACATAGACCTATGTGGGGGGATAGAGGCCATCCACGTCCCAGGCCATACGGTCGGGAACCTCTCCTACTACCTCTTCAGGCAGAAGGCCATCATAGCCGGGGACACCATCTTCGGAGATGAGGATGGCAACCTCTACCCACCTCCCGAGAGGTACAGCCTGGACGCCGACGCCGCGAGGAGGGAGCTCAAGAGGCTGCTATTCTACGACTTCGAGATCCTCCTCCTCTCGCATGGTAGGAACCTGCTCAGGGATGCCCGGAGGAGGGTCAGGGCCCTCTGCGAGGAGATATAAAAACCCAGGGGCTCCACACTATGCGAGGAGGCCTATCACCTCCCTCACGGTCCTCCCCTGCTCGAGGCCGAGGGCTGAGGCCTTGGAGGTGACCCCCCTTATCGTGGAGTTCAACACCTCCTCGAAGCTCTTCACCCCTGTGACCACCGCCGCGGCTAGCCCAAGCCTCTCGGCCACCTCCAGGTTCAGGTAGCCGCACATGACGAGGCCCCTTCCACCCCTCACCAGCAGTAGGGGTGGGCCCCCTGGGATCTCCACCTTGAGGGCGAGGAGGGACCTTTCCCCCACCTTAACCTCATCTATCTCTATCATCCCTTGAAGCTGTGGTCTCGCCATGATTTAACCTCTTCTAGGAGAGGAATCTCGGCATCGTTTTTATCCTCCTAGAGCGAATGATCTTGAGCTGGGGGGTCTAAGGTGGAGGAGCCCTTCTCAACCCTTTGCCGTCCGATAAGGAGGCTTTTGGAGGAGAGGGGTTTCCATCAGCCCACTGAGCCCCAGAGGAGGATCATACCCCTGGTCCTGGAGGGGAGGAACGTCCTCCTGATCTCTCCGACGGCCACGGGGAAGACTGAGGCCGCCCTCCTCCCAGTCTTCCACATGTTCCTGATGAGGGGGGCTCGCCCGCCGGGGATCAGCATCCTCTACATCACGCCCCTCAGGGCCCTGAATAGGGACATCCTTGACAGGTTCACCTGGTGGTGTAACAGGCTGGACATAAGCCTTGCCGTCAGGCATGGGGATACGACGGGGAGGGAGAGGGAGAGCCAGAGGAGGTCTCCACCGGAGATGCTGATAACCACTCCAGAGACCCTCCAGGCGGTGTTGATGGGTAGGACCCTAAGGCGCTACCTCAGATGGGTGAGGTGGATCATAATCGACGAGATCCACGAGCTGGCCGACAACAAGAGGGGCTGCCAGCTCAGCATAGCCCTGGAGAGGCTGAGGCAGATAGCCAAGGACGGGTTCCAGCTGATAGGGCTCAGCGCCACGATCGGCAGCCCTGAAGAGGTTGGGAGGTTCTTGGTCGGCGTCGGGAGGGATGTGGAGGTGGTCCAGGTCTCCATGGCTAGGGAGATGGAGCTTGACATCATCTGCCCGGAGCCTGAGCCAGAGGATTATGAACTGGCATCGAAGCTCTACACCTATCCGGAGGTGGCCACGAGGCTTAGGGCGATGAAGGAGCTGGTGGAGAGACATAGGACGACGCTGATATTCACCAATACCAGGGCAACCTCAGAGGTCTTGGCGAGCAGGTTCAACATATGGGACCTGGACTTCCCCCTAAGCATCCACCACGGCTCCCTCGCGAAGACGAGTAGGATAGCGGCGGAGAAGGGGTTGAAGACGGGAGAGCTCAGGACCGTCGTCTGCACGAGCTCCCTCGAGCTGGGCATAGACGTGGGAAGCATAGACCTGGTCGTCCAGTACAACTCCCCCAGGCAGGTGACGAGGCTCCTCCAGAGGGTTGGGAGGAGCGGGCATAGAGTT
>JBBIVO010000034.1:3237-3465 GCA_037439685.1 Candidatus Bathyarchaeota archaeon
TAAGGGGGTGGTGATAGCCCTAGACAGCGACGACATCCTCGAGTCGATGGTCATCTGCAGGAGGGCCCTCAACGAGGAGCTGGAGCCCGTGAAGATCCCCAGCAAGCCCTACGACGTCCTGATAAACCAGATGGTCGCCGAGCTGATGGCGAAGGGTCGCCTGTACTACCTCCAGATAAAGAGCCTCTTCGGAAACGCCTATCCCTACAGGGAGCTCGACGAGAGGGA
>JBBIVO010000034.1:3479-17767 GCA_037439685.1 Candidatus Bathyarchaeota archaeon
ATCGGGTTCGCCGCCAGGTACATGCACGAGAGGTTCCCCAGGCTGGCATGGCTCTCAGAGGAGGATGAGCTCCTGATAAAGCCTAGGGGTGAGAGGAGGACCCTCTACAACTACTTCTTCAACAACCTCTCCATGATACCAGACGAGAAGGACTACCTGGTTTTAGACGTGGAGGAGGAGAGCCCTGTGGGGATCCTCCTCGAGGCCTTCGTCGCCGAGTATGCAAGGCCAGGGGTCAAGTTCATCATAAGGGGTAGGCCCTGGAGGATCTTGAACATCCACGGCGACAAGATCCACGTGAGGGCTGAGGACGACCCGACTGGGGCGATACCGAGCTGGGTTGGGGAGGAGATCCCAGTCCCCTTCGAGGTGGCCCAGGAGGTCGGGTCGATAAAGGCCATGGTCGAGGAGGGGGTGAAGGGGGGAGCAGGGGCTGAGGAGATCGCCCAAAGGCTCTCCGAGGCCTACCCAGCCAGGGTTGAGACCATACTGAGAGGGATAGAGCCGATAGCAGAACAGGTGAGGAGGGGCCTCATGGCTCCGACGGACCGCAGGATCCTCGTCGAGGAGTGGGAGGAGAACATCATAGTCCACGCGAACCTCGGAACCCTGGTCAACAGAACCCTCTCCCTCCTGCTGGGCTACGCGGTATCTGAGGAGACGGGATACCCCGTAGGGCTCCAGCACGACCCATATAGGGTGGTCATCCAGGCCGCTGGGGGGATAAACGGAGCCTACATATCGAGGCTGTTGAAGGGGCTCGCGGGGAGGAACCTTGAAGCGACCCTCAGGGCTGCGGTGACGAGATCCGGGCTATTCAAGAGGAGGCTGATAAACGTGGGGAGGAAATCTGGAGCCCTAAGCAAGGGCGTCAACTTCAGCAATGTGACCCTGGGAAGGCTGGTTAAGGGCTTCGAGGGGACATGCATCTTCGAGGAGGCCTTGAGGGAGACCCTCGAGAAGGACCTAGACCCCGAGGCCACCATCAGGATCCTAGAGGCAGCCCACTCCGGGGAGGTGGAGGTTGAGAGGCTTGAGACAGGGGGGGAGCCGAGCCCCCTCGCGATGGTAGCCATCGAGACCATAAAGATGAAGACGGACATCGTCCCACCGGAGAAGATGGACCGGGTGATCTACGAGTCGGCGAGAGCCCGCCTCCTGAACGAGGCCAGGGTCTTAGGATGCCTGAGATGCCGAGAATATGTCGAGAGCAGGAGGATAAAGGACCTCCCAGACCTCATAAGATGCCCGAGGTGCGGCTCGACCGAGGTTGGGGTCTTCGACAGGAGCGTCGAGGAGGTTAGGATGGCCATGGCCCAAGCGGAAAGGGCCTCAGGGGGGCCCCCATGGTGGAACAGGGGGAGAGACTCATCCAGGCTGGTCTCCATGTATGGAAGGAGGGGAGCCATAGTGGCCACGGCCAGACGGATCGACTTCGAAGAGGCCTGGGACATCCTGGAGGGTTGCGAAGGCGAGTCCGAGGAGTTCTTCAGGGCGATAGTAGAGGCTGAGAGGAGAGCCCTCAGAGAACGCTTCCTCTAGAACCCTCAGCGTCAAGCATATCTAGAACCCGGCGAGACTATCTAAGGCGATGAAGAGGATAGGATTGATAACCCTTGGCCAGTCTCCTAGGACAGATATAATGCCAGACCTGATGATGATCCTGGGCGAGGGGTTCGAGGTCCTAGAGGCAGGGGCCCTAGACGACTACACGCCTCAGGAGGTTGAGAGGCTCCCCATCAGGGAGGGAGACGAGATCCTCGTCACGAGGATGAGAGACGGGAGGGAGGTGAAGGTGACCAGGGACTTCATCATCCCCCTGATCCAGAAGAGGGTCTCAGAGCTCGAGAAGGAGGTGGAGGTCATCCTCCTCCTATGCACCGGGAGGTTTCCAGAGTTCAAGTCTAAGGCCTTGATCGTGACGCCCTCGGAGATAGTGAGGGGGGCCGTGAACGCGGCCATCAGGAGGGGCAGGCTGGGAATAGTCTATCCAGCCAAGGAGCAGACGGCCAGGGCCCAGAGGGAGTGGGGCAGTGAGGGGCTTGAGGTCTACGCCGACTCCGCATCCCCCTACGGCCCAGAGGAGGAGATCCTCTCCCTGGCTGAGAGGCTCGCCGAGAGGGACCTGGACCTGATCCTCCTGAACTGCATGGGCTTCGGCTACAGGGCGAAGTTGCTCATCAGGGAGAGGACCGGGAGACCCGTCATCCAGGCGAACGCCCTCGTGGCAAGGGTTCTTAAGGAGATCGCCTCCTGAATCCCCTACCATTTTTGGGCGTATCGTGGATACCTGACCAATTTCACCTCGAATGGGGGAAATGAATATACCTTGATCTCTAAAGACCAAATGGTCGCCCCGGTCAATCTCAATGGGTTGACGATGTATCCCTTGGATATTCGAATCTTCTCAACCTCTTCCCATGTGGCTGGGGTTCTCCGTATAGAGTACATGGCACCTCCCCTGTTCTCGAGACCGCCATAATCTCCAAGGCCTATTCCTATGCCGACTCCAGGCCCTCCATCGAAGAAGATGGTTGCCAGCTCCAGATAGCTCCCATTACATATGGTTCTCGCGAAGCCCCTCACAATATTCGGCATCTTCAGCCTATCTAAGAGGGGCCATACATCCCTGAGGCTCTTAACCTCGAAGCGCTCTATCTCAACCTCCTCAGCGAACTCATTGGGGTCAATGGGCTCGAAGAAGTAGATGCGTAAACCCCTTTCCTTGCGAACCAGCCTCAAATAGTCGAAGTCCTCGGTGAAGACATCGTCGTAGAAGACCTCGCCGTTCACCATCACCCTTAGAGGGGCTGCCTCCCTCTGGGTCAGCGATTGAGCTATAACCCATACAATGATCACTAAGCCCAGGGATATGATGATGGGCGCGATTTTCAAACTCCTCGGAATCTCCACATCAGGTTTGATGCGAGAGACAACCTTGATATTTGGATACCAGGACATATAACACTTGAAGACTTTCCGTAAGTTCATGGCTCATAGGGAGTTTCATCCTTAAAGAGATTTAGTGGGCGAGTTAGATGGCAGTGATCTCCCCCTCTCTTCATATTCCAGATTCTCATTTGAGCATCGGCCATATAAGCAGGTAGTAACATATCCTCGCTCACTATGGATATCTTATGAACCATCCAGAATAGTGCGTTCCCAGTGTTGCATCCTCGTTTTTTGATTCTCACATAGTACAAACCATCCGCTGGGGCGCTCACCCTTACTTCGCTTCCCCAAACTGGGGGTGATGAAGCAGCCCATTCATCTTCATCCATTTCTGGAGTTACTATGCCTATCTTCATGAGAGCTAGCGGACTCCACATTATAGTTATTCCAACCTCTTGTCCCTCCCTCAGATAAAACGGTGTCCATTTCTCAGGCCATCCATACTCGTCATACATCCCGGGGAAAAGATATCCCTCCACCTCCACGAACTCTTTCGGCTCAATCTCCCCTTCATCTTGAGCCCACTTCTCCGAAGCCGCTACTGGAAAGGTAAAGTATA
Organism: Candidatus Bathyarchaeota archaeon; assembly: GCA_037439685.1. GTDB lineage: Archaea > Thermoproteota > Bathyarchaeia > TCS64 > TCS64 > JAGTRB01. The sequence goes on from JBBIVO010000034.1 coordinate 6,991, forward strand.
GAAGCACCATAGTAATAAAGAGTGTAGTCAGATATTGAGTAATTCTTCTACCATTATTTTGAGGCACGTCTATTTTTGACGTGAACTAAAACATAAATGTTTCGTGTCGTTCTGTGGTCGTGTTTAGTTAAGGTTTTTAGGCTGTTCTCTTCCAGCTCCTTAGGGGCGATGGGCCGTGTTTGTTAGGGAGGGGACAGCCTGGTAGACGTCTATGGCGTCTACTTATACCCTGTCGCTTAGGAGGGGTTCAGCCGCCCTGGCACCATTCGCTAGGGGTGTTGGACGGTTGTCTGGCTTTGGTCCCAGGCCTTGATAGTGCTGTGGGGGCCTCTTCAGCCCGAGGGCTGTTGAGGCTTTTTTGGATGAGGCCCGGGTTTGGGCTCATGGCGAGGCTTTGGGTGGCCGACAGGACAGCCGCCGGGGCAGGGCTGGTCATAGGCGAGTCCACCAAGGTCCGGGCCAGCAGGGAGATAACCATGTCCGGAATCAGCTGAGAGGCAGAGGATACCCCAAGGCCGCGGCCTTCATAACGAAGTATGCAGGGTTCATGGTCACCTTCACAGAGCCAGCCCTGCAAGGGGTGAGGATACCCTACACACCAACCGCATCGAGAGGCTGATGGGGAGAGATATCCAAACGGTGCAAACACAGGTGGATGCACCGGTCAACCAGAGGGATGAAGAACACCCTCATCCTCGTCTCCATACAGCACACCGACGAGGCCCATATCAAAACCTCAAGAACGCCTATATCCACAACGAGGCATCCACCTAAAGTCCACAGCAGGATCCCACCCTACAATTGCACGGCACCCTATGGAGGCCGTGACACACCATCAACGAGAATCAGAGGCTTAGCAGACGTTAAGACCATTCCTATGGAGCATGTATACATAAGGCTCAAGCGCTACCTTGAGGCGTAGACCGCATCATCCCTGAAGCTTCGCTGCCCATAGGAAGGCCTCCTCATCAAGCTTGCTCTAATCGATTGCTGCCAGTTGCCTATGCTTAGGAGGTCCATGGTAGCTGAGTGATCGAGTCCGTGAACTAAGCCTCATAGCCTCCGGGAGTGCCCATCCATCTGAAACATCAAGCCCAGAAGGGCATAAAAACCTTAACTCCATTCCAGTTTCTACATAAACTCGTAACTTATTTGGAAAAGTTGTTTCTCCATTTTACAACCTCTCATAAGCTTTAGCGAGTCTTTTCGTTTATTTTCCAGCTCTTTGAACTTTTAGGCCTTCTTGAAATCCAATGCTAAGAGGTTTATTCTTTCAAGAATTTTATGGGTTACTTAACCTATGCCTCTGGATCTTAGGCCTCTGGCAACGACGTAGGCCTCTGCGCTCCTCCTCCTGGATGCCTGGGGCTTCACAACCCTGACATGGTGGAATGTTCTCTTCACCTCCTGGATGAAGGGGTCGAGGTCCACCCCTTGGAAGACCTTGATGATGGCCCACCCCTCGGCCTTCAGGAGGCTCCTCGCCACCTTGAGGGCCGCCTTGGCCAGCTCGATCTGCCTCGATTGGTCAACCTCCCAAACCCCGGAGACCTGGGGGGAGAGGTCTGAGAGGAGGACATCGACCCCGTCCCTGAAGATCTCGCCCAATAGCTTGATCGTCTCATCGTCCCTCACATCTCCGACTATGGTCTTCACGTTCTCCAGCATGAGGGGTGGTATGGGCCTCTGATCCACGCCTACGACCAGTCCGTCGCCTCCAACCCTCTCCGAGGCGACCTGAAGCCATCCTCCGGGGGCCGCTCCTAGGTCTAGGATGTGCCTCGCCTCCCCTAGGAAGCCGAACCTCTCGTCGAGCTGGATCAGCTTGAAGGCAGCCCTCGACCTATATCCCCTCTCCCTTGCCATCCTATGGTAGGGCTCCCTCAGCCTCTCAGAGCGCCATCTTCGGGAGCTTGGCAAGCCTCATCCCCCCTCCGCCAACCCCTTAAGGATCCTCTGAAACTCCACTGTTGAGGCATCGGATTTAACCCCTCTCTCGTCGAAGTGGGTTCTGGCCGCCCTGAAGCCCGCATCCTCAAGGGAGGTGAGGACCTCATCCATGGGCTGGGACCTAACCCTCAGCCTTGAGCAGTGTAGGTCTATGTTGAAGAAGGTCGGCGGAAGCTCAGCCTCCCCCCTCACGAGGTTTATGAGCCTCCCCAGCCGAGCCTCTCCCCAGAACCCTCCCTCGAACACTTTGGCCATCTCATCGCAGAAGGTGGGATCCGCAAGTCTGCCGGTCCAGAGGGGCCCCCCAACCTCCATCCGTCCACCACAGACCTCACAGGCCTCATCCCATCTCACACCCCGGCGGATGGTCCTCCTATTGAGGCAGCGGCCACAGTGGAGGATGTACCCCACCTCTCTGAGGCAATCATCCGCCCTCCTCGCCCCCCTCTCAACATATTCATAGGCCCTCACGTAGTGGTCTATCGAGAAGCTGAAGAGGGGGGTGACGGCCATCTCAAGCCTCGCAGCCGCGTTCGCTAGGGAGGCGAAGAGCAGCCTCAGGGCCACCTCCTTCGAGTACTCTGTTCGGAGAGGCCAACCGCCATACTTTCGGAGGCAGGAGTTCGGGTTCACGCCGCAGAGGGGAGCCGTATCCGTCGCGGTGAGGGCTATCATCCCCCCCTCCCTACAGGCCCTCAAGGCCGACTCCATGTAAGGGGCCGGCGAACCATAGGGGTCTATGTCGACGTAGTCGAATCTTTGGCCGCGAACTGAGTGGAGCGTGAGGAGGAGGTTCGCCTCCATGAGGCGTACCCTCACCCTATCCGAGACGTTGTTTAGAGCGGCGTTTATCTCGGCCAGCTCTACGGCCAGTGGATTGACATCTCCCAGAACAGCTCTCTCTACACCATCAACCTCGAGGGCTAGCCTTATCCCCCTAACCCCGGTCCCGCACATGGGCTCACAGAGGGTTAGGCTCTTTGAGCTCTTTCTTCGATGAGCCTTGAGGGCTAGGACGGCGGAGTCCCTATTCAGCCTCATCCTAGGATTATAGAAGACTGGGGCCTTGTAGATGGCTCTCCCAGGAGGTCTATCGGGATAGGCTTCAACCTTTGGCACCCTGATCAGGGCAGCCCCCTCCTTGACCAGGGATGTCGAGAGGGGAATTCTCATCCTCATCAAATTGGAGCCAGGTGAAATATATCTTTCATCGAAAAAGCCGAATTGGAACATACTTTACTGAAATTTTAAGAATAATAAGATATAATGACCTAATTAATATACAGAAATTTAGTTATATCTCTTTATATGAGTTTAAATGAGATGAGGAAAAATTCTCAATATTTTAAGAGCTTGTGCTGTGCAGTTGAAAGAATGGATTCTAGTATGGACTTCAAATACCTCATCATGATATTAGCGAAGTTCTTCCATGGGGCCTCATATACCTAACAGGATGAGCGTGAGGATAATCCTTAGCCCACTGGCCGACCGGTACATCACGAGGTTACATGACCCAACATCAACACCATGCATCAGTTGAAGAAAAATTTTTATTTAGATCTTTCATTCCTTTATTCAAGGTGGAATTAATGTTAGAGAAATTTAAAAGACATTTTTTAACTTTAACACTTTCGGTTTGCTTATTTTCAGTTTCATTACTGTATATTGATCTCTATCGAAGATTTGAAGAGCAATATAAACTTATCAAGAAACAAGAAGAAGAGATTGTGCTTCTAAAGAGGGAGCTCAACAGTTTAACTCCTATACTAGAGCTTTTAAACATGTCAATTAGGAGGCCCAAAACCTATTACGATAAAGGTATTGAACTTGTCTCTGGATATAATATTAACTATCAAAAAATAGATGATAAATATGACCTTAACTTTTTCATCTTATTTTATGCTCCCCTGGACAATCTAACCCTGAAGATAGATCTATTCCTCTGGCCTCAGGATGTCCAAGTACCCTTGACCATTCAGAAGGGGAATGCGCTCCGGAACGAGACCGGGGTCCTGGTTGGGAGGATCGGTGGCATGAGGGTCTGGCAGTCTCCCATCATCTGGTCCATAAATGCTAGCAGGGTTGGAGATTATGAGGCTCTCCATCCCTTAAAGGGATGGTACACGATTTGTATAACGGGCCCGATCCAGATAGATGAGCCTGAGGACCCTAGATTTGCAAGCCACCTCCATTTGAGACGTATACTAGGATATAACTGCATCACCATCAATCTAAACTTCTTCTAAGAGATGGTGAACCCACCCTCTTCGCAGTGACGAGGCAATGGTGAGATGCTTTAACAAAAGGTTTTTATTTAATATATTCTAGAAAGTTAGGTTTGTAGGGTTCATAAGTTTTCAGCAAATTATGTAAATATTTTTGGGATCAAGAAAATCAATCAATATGGAAGAAGAAATTTTCGGATAGAGAGAGTATTCTCAGATTTATAGCGAGAAAGAATTCTATATTATTCTGAGGGCTTTGCGAAGATGGCCTCCATATTTAGGGTTTGCGCGTGCTCTTTTAAGAGATCCGTAACCATTTAGATCTATGGGGAGCACAATAAATCAACCTTTTAGGCCGGCTCCCCTGCACCATATTCTTGAGGCTTTACCTTGTGCGGCTTCGACCTTGAAGTCTGCTCCCGCGAGGAGCTTCGCGAGCTCGATCGCAGTCTCGGTGTGAAGGGTTAGCCTGCTGGTGGTAAAGACAGACTCTCCTCTGGCGAGGGAGCACCAGAGGATCAGGTTGTCTGCGGTGTGGAGATCGACTCCGGCGCCCATCTTAAGCTGTTCGACAAGGGATTCGGCTGCCTCCGCTCCAACCCTCTCGGCGGGTTTTCCCCTCTTTCCAAGGGAGTCGGCGCCTAGGAACGATTTGGGCCTCGCCTCCGCCCATAGGGAGATGTAGCTCCCAGGGGATAGGGGGGCCTCTGAACCCCCCGCAACCCTGTATCCTACCTCGGCTTCGTATCCGGCCTCTCTTAGGACCGCCTCGGCCGATCTGGCCTGCCTCTCCGCGATGTGGCTCGGCAGCCTCCCGCAGACAGATATCCCCCTGACCCTCTCCACCCTCTCCGGCGCCTCGGCCGTGATGGGCTTCAACTCCTCTATGGGGCTTATCTGCACCTCTACGATCCCTCCCCCTTTGGGGTAGAACCCCTCCCTGAGGATCTTGAGCTCCCCCTCAAAGCCCATCCTCCTAGAGGCCTCCCAGACAACCCTCTCATGGGTTGTGACGGGTGGAGCCATCTCTGTGGCCGTGCCCCCCATCACCCTCATCCTCGTCTTCGAGTCTGCGAATGCCGAGACGGGGGCGACGCACTGTAGGAGGAGGCTTATGCTCCCGGCGGTCCCTATGTCGAAGATATAGCTTCCACCCCTGGGGGGGCCGGGGTGGAACTCCACCTCCCTCGAGCCTATGGCCAGCCCCTTAACCTTCGCCCCGCATATCTCCGAGACCGCCTTCAACGTCGTCAGGTGCTGCGGCCGAAGCCCTGGCGGCTCCCTCCCTCCCCTCACATTCCTGATCCTTATAGGCCTTGCAGTCAAGGCGCTGTAGGTGATGGCCATTCTGAGGAGCTGGCCTCCCCCCTCCATCATTGAGCCGTCGACTTCCATCAAGGGGTTTTCACCGGCGGGCCTCGACGCCTCCGCAGAACCTCCTTATATAATCCACCGCTACTCGGCCAGCCTCCTCCAGGGCCTCTTCGCTGATCCCCGGGACTCCGCAGACGAGGATTAGGGCGTTCCGCGTCTCCTCAGTCACCTTGGAGTATTCTGCGTCCCTGTAGGGATATATGGCTATGAGCCTCTCAGAGTCTGAGATGATAATCTCCCCTCCCCTAAGCGAGATGGGGCGGCTCATCCCGATCCCTAGGAAGCTCTCCCCCTCCCTTGCCATCCTCATTATGGGGCGTCCCTCTAACCGGTCCTCGTCGAAGGCGGCTAGGGATATGGCGGTCTCTATCGAGGCGAGGTTGTAGGCGTCGACGAGGGTGTTTATCCTTGGGAGGGGGTTTCCGTGGAGAAGCCTCCTGAGCAAAGCCTCCGCCGATGGCCTGACCTTGGTCGGGTCTATCCCTATCCTCCAGAAGAAGTCCCTGTAGGCCCTTAGGTTCGGGTGCTCCCTCAGCCCCTCGAGGGTCCACCTCTCCCTGGCCCTCCTCACCACCTCCTCCTCGAAGGACTCCAGCCTTGGATCCCCCCTCTTCACCTCCACCTCCGCAAGGTGGATGGCTAGAACTTTAAGGTCCGGGAACCTCTCCAGGATCTCCCTGTGAAGGGCTATGGACAATGGGATCCCCTCACAGCATCTGGATCTTCCCTTGGTGTCCGATGGCTTGCATCGCTCTTCGCAAGGTCTCTAATCCTCCCCTCCCCATCTATCTCCTTCACGAAGCCGTAGACCTCTCGCGGCACGAGCATGCTCCAGTCCTGCCCCGATAGTATCCGCCTCCTTATCTCGGTCGCCTCGTATACATCCCTCTTGTGCAGCCTTATCCCCCTCACCTCATATCCAGCCTCCAAGAGCAGCCTCCTAGTTAGAGGCTGGTTCGTATAGACCATGTCGAATCTGGGTGTCTGAGACTCGACCTGGGAGGTCCAAACCCTATGGGCGGGGGAGTCGGGTATGGGTATGATCATGTATCGGGAGGGGTCTATGCCCTCAGCATTCAGGGTTCGCCTTATCATCTCTATCCTCTCCCCCGCCGTGAAGGGGTTGTCGAGCTCGTGGCTCATCTGGGCGCTCCCAACTGCGATGATCAACTCATCAACCTCTTGGAGGATACTCTTCACCGCATAGAGATGCCCGTTGTGGAAGGGCTGGAACCTGCCTATGAATAGTCCCCTTCTAACCATACCCCTTCACGATACTGCCAAGCTATTGGTGTTGCTGGATGCCTATTTAGGGTTTGGCGTGGTCATATAGGCTGTGCCATGGGAAGAGCCTCATGAAGGGTTGACCTAGAACGGCCTCCTCCCTGATGGAAGGTCGTGAGCCGCCTCCCTCTGGCTTTCATGGCTCCCTGCCAATGCTCTATGCGGCCTCCCTCCGAGGCTCATATGAACCCATAAGGGGTTCGGAGGGCCTCGGGATACCACGGCCTCTCCCCAAGAGGATGATGGGCCTTTATCTGCAGCCTCCAGCCTATCCCCCACAGAATGGCCTCTGCATGGAGGAGGTTCCTTTGCCAAGGAACCTAGAGCCGTTAATTCATGGGTATCCCTACCCATCGCAGCCCTACGTAGCGCCACTCCCCACCAGCCTTAACCCTGCCTCGTCGAGAGGCTGAACCCGCTCCAGCTCTATCCCAGCCTAACGGCTTCAAGGCTGCATGGAAGGGCCCTTAAAGAGATAGGTTCTCTCCCTATAAAGCCGGCCGTCTCAAGCAGGGCAGCCCTGAGCCTCTGAAGCGAAAGGCTATCATGCTTGTGCAAACCAACCATCGCAAAGGGCTTTGAGGAGCCACATACGAGAATCGCCTCCAGAGAACGGCTTCTCAAGGCTCACCTAAAAGAGGTAACAGCATCTCAACGATGAATCTGTCAACCCTTCTAAGGGCTGTCGCCTCCCAGCTCGTCGTTGGGGTGTACCGGGACCATGCAGCCCCACCGATCAGAGGCCTTGTGATCAGCCACATCTCCGCTTAGGCTTAGGAATGGCTTCCTCCCTCCTGTGGGCCAGAGGCGGACAGCCTCGTTGCTAAGCCTTGCTAACCCTCAAGGCTCCAGCAACAGCCCCATATAGAGCCGGGGAGATAAGGCGAGGTGGCTAGAAGAATCAACCTTTAGGGGCTTCCTATTTCCGAGGGAAGCCCCCTTAACCCGATCCATCAATAGTTCAACAAAATATTACCAACAAAGGATAGAAAAAACCCACAGAATACTTCAACGTCCCTGACAACTCCTTTAGATGAATACTCTTCAAGGATATCTCCACCATCCTCCTCGAGGTGGGTGGCGACGAGGGCGATCAAGGGAAGGTCTTGAGGCTCGCGGAGATATTTGGTTGAACGTCTCAAAATTTCATTCCTTAAAATTCATAGAAGGTTTTTATTCTCCTATATCTGGTTGGGTTGACCGAGGAGATTAAGCCTCTGACAGATCTTCAATGGTTTTATTTATATGTTGAGATTCATCAATTTCCTTTGACTCAAGTTCAGCCTGAGCCGACTCGGCAGACTTAATCTCAGCCTTCATAATCCTTGTTATATAACCTGCAACTCTGTTTCTTATCTTCTTAGATGATGTGAAGTTTATCTCTTTTAGAAACTGCTTATTCTCTTCGAAGTCCGCTGTGAACCTCTCAGGATATTTACCTACGAGCTCCTTTGAGGCCCGCTTCACGAGCTCTATTCTTACCTTTCCCACTCCTCATCCCCGACAGGGGTATTGACCCAGCCCTCACCTATTAAAGGTTTACCCCCTAGATAAGCTCTTGGCCATCGGTGAAGCCCCTAAGAGCACTGAGAAAGGGGGCTGACTCTTAAAATGGGCATAAATTTTAAATATTTCTCGATGAGAAAGGAGAAAATGGGGGAGTCTTATGACGGAAGGCGAGATTAAGGTGGCCCCCATGCACAAGCTGATAAAAAGGGCGGGCGCCTCGAGGGTGAGTGAGGAGGGCGCCATCGCCCTAGGAGAGGCCCTCGAGGAGATCGGCATCAAGATAGCCAAGGAGGCGATGGACTATGCGAGGCATGCGGGGAGGAAGACCATAAAGGCAAGGGATATAGAGATCGCCGCCCAGAAGGTCCTCGGAAGATCAAGCTAAAATATTTAGAGGCCTCAGCAGACTCGATGCGACATCTAAGGTACGACGTGGTGGTTGTAGGGGCAGGCCCAGCGGGCTCAACAGCCGCTGGGACAGCGGCCGAGAAAGGGGTGAAGGTCCTTCTGATGGAGGAGCACCCCCAACCAGGCCTCCCGAACCACTGCGCCGAGGGGTTAAGCCATAACGGCCTAAGGGATGCCGGGCTTGAGCCTACACCCGAGATCGTCAGCCAGAGGATTACCAGCATGAGGGTATACGCGCCCAATAGAAGGTTCATCGAGCTAAGGAGCCCAGATATGGTGGGATACACCATAAACCGGGATGCCTTCGACCGCCTCTTGGCGGAGAGGGCCGTGGAGGCAGGGGCTGAGCTTATGACCGAGACCAGAGCCCTAAAGGTGATGAGGAAGGAAGGGGGAACCTCAGGGGTGCTGGCGGAGGGGAAGGGGGAGAGGCTTGAGATCGAGGCCAGGGTGGTGATCGGCGCCGACGGGAACGCCTCAGTGGTCAGGAGGTCCGCCGGCCTTGGAAAATGGTACCCGGATGTCGTCAGCTGCGCCCAGTTCAGGGTTGGTAACCTGGACCTAGAAGACCCCGAGGTCAACGAGTTCTACGTGGGCTCCATATACGCTCCCGGAGGCTACGCCTGGATATTCCCAAAGTCCAAAAGCACCGCCAATGTCGGCCTCGGGGTCAGAAGAGGCCACAGGGAGCCGGCGATATCCTACCTAAAGAGGTTCATGGACTCCGATCCCAGGTTCAAGGGCTCGAAGATCCTAGGGTTGGCTGGGGGGATAACCCCGGTCTCCGGGGTCCTCAAGAGGATAGTGGGGGATGGGGTGATGCTGGTCGGGGACGCGGCGGGGCAGCTGATCCCGTGCACGGGAGCCGGGGTCCACGCGGGCGTGGTGGCTGGGAGATTGGCCGGGGAGGTGGCGGCAGAGGCTGTGAAAAGCGGTGATGCGACCGCTTCCACCCTCTCGCTATACGAGCATCGATTCGACGCAGAGTGGGGCAAGAGGATAAGGGAGAGCAGGAGGGTCCTGGAGATGCTGGATAAGTTCAGCGACGAGGACCTAAACACGCTCGCAGAGGTGATAACAGGGGAGGATATAATCGCACTGGCAAACGGCCTCGACGCCACTCGAGTCTTGGCCAAGATCCTTAAGAGATCCCCATTGAAGCTCATGAGGCTCATAGCCTCATATATAATATGATATATGCTACACATAATATGACGAGTTCCAAGTGATTAACTGAGCCACCCCTAGATAATTCGACCTCTCTGGGTGGGGCCGAGTAGAAGTAAAACTTTATATTTAATCCCCCTTTCTGCTCTTTTAGCTAGTCCGTTGGAGGCCTCGAGAGATGGCTTACATGACGGGTAAACCCATCCTCATACTTAAGGAGGGAACCTCCAGGAGTAGGGGGAGGGACGCGAGGAAGTCGAACATCCTCGCAGCGAGGATAATAGGAGAGGCCCTTAAGACCACCTTGGGGCCTCGGGGGATGGATAAGATGCTGATAGACAGCCTTGGGGACATAACCATAACGAACGATGGTGCCACCATCTTAGACGAGATAGAGGTTCAACACCCCGCTGCCAAGATGATGGTAGAGGTAGCCAAGGCCCAGGACGACGAGGTGGGAGACGGCACAACCACGGCCGTCGTCCTCGCAGGCGAGCTCCTGAGCAAGGCTGAGGAGCTCCTTGAGCAGAACATCCACCCATCCATAATCGTCTCGGGATATAAGAAGGCGTCGGAGAAGGCCCTAGAGCTCTTGGAGAAGCTGGCGGTCGAGGTGGATCTGGAGGATAGGGAGACCCTGGTCAAGCTCGCAACCACATCGATGAGGAGCAAGGCTGTCTCCCAAGTGGCAACCCACTTCGCCGGGATAGCCATCGACGCTATAAAGCAGATAATGGAGGTGAAGGACGGCGAGACCGTCGCGGACGTCGACAACGTCCAGATAGTCAAGAAGGAGGGGAAGAGCCTGAACGAGACGGAGCTCGTGAGGGGGATAATAATAGATAAGGAGGTGGTCCACC
>JBBIVO010000035.1:0-16508 GCA_037439685.1 Candidatus Bathyarchaeota archaeon
CCCGCCCCATAACCACGAGGATCTTCACGCTTCCACCCTCGCCTCAATGAGGGGCCCAGAAATTTATCGGTTTTCGTTCTTCGACGACCCGGTTTATCTCCCACCCCATAGGTTTTAGGCCCTCATCTGTGCCGGGATTGGCGGCATCCCCCTGTGAGCTCCTGAAGCCTATCCTCCATATAGGCCTCGACCGTCTCCCTCACCGACCTCGAATCTGCCCTTAGGACGGCTACCCTCGCCTCCTGGAATATCTCGAGGGCCCTCGGGCCCATGCCGAAGGTGATGAGGGCGTCCGGCTCAAGCTGTAGGATCGCATCTGGGGGCCTCCCAGAGCCGCCGAAGTGCTCACTGAGGTTGGGGATTGAGCTGACGCTGATGGTCTTCCCGTCCATCCCGATATCGACCACTGTGAAGTATGGAGCCCTTCCAAAGTGCTCCGACAACGTCGAGTCCAACCCTCCATCATCCATCGTCGGTATAACTATTCTCTCAACCCCTCTCTTCAATCTCTCACCTCCTATCTCTCCACATCCTCAGGCCTCATCGGCGGCCCTCGGCTCATGTACTCCTATACCCCTCCTTCGCCCCATTCCCCTCCCACCCATACCAGGGTGTCCCCTAACCGTGGGGCCTCCAGCCTCCCTCAGCTTCCCCCTCACATATTTTTCGATGGCCTCCCTCACGGTTCCTTGGGCCCCTGTGACTATCCTTATCCCGGCTGAGGATAGGGCCTGGAAGGCGTTAGGGCCAACGCTGCCCGTTATGACGACCTTCACGCCCCTTCCGGCTATGGTCTGAGCAGCCTGTATCCCGGCTCCCCCCACTGCGGCTTGGGCCTGGTTTGGAATAGCCTCATAGTCCATGCTCTCGAGGTCCACTATCAAGAAGTATGGGCATCTTCCAAACCTCGGGTCCACATGCGCATCCAGGGTATCTGACTCTGCGGATATGCAGATCTTCATCCTATGCGCCTCCGCTCGATGAGGCCTCTCCTGGTTGAGCCTCGCCTCGCCCGAGGCCGAGGGATCTCCCTATCCTCTCAGCTATCTCTGAGAAGGCCTTCGCTGCTGGCGATTCCGGATCTTCGAGGATGAGGTATTTTCCCTCATCGGAGGCTCTGCATATCTCCGAGTCTATGGGGATGCTCCCGAGGAAGGGGACGGACAGCTCCTCAGCCATCTCCCATCCTCCCCCGCACCTAAATATATCTATCTTGGAACCGCATTTTGGGCAGATGAATCCGCTCATGTTCTCTATTATCCCGATTATCGGGACCCCCAACTGTCTTGAGAAGGTCACGGCCTTCTTCACTATCCTCTTCGAGACATCTGACGGGATGGTCACTATGACAACTCCATCCATGTCGGGTATGAGCTGCATTATGCTCAGAGGCTCGTCTCCAGTTCCCGGCGGAAGGTCGATGAGGAGCAGGTCTAGGTTCCCCCACATCGTTTCCGATAGGAACTGTTGGATCGCCCTCATCTTCAGAGGCCCGCGCCAGATCACCGGAAACTCTTCCCCAGGCAGGAGGAAATCCATGGAGACTACCTTTATCCCTAGGGGTCCAAGGACCGGTAGTATCCCAATCGGATTAGCCTTGAGGGTCTCCCCCTTTAAGCCGAGCATCTTGGGAACCGTGGGGCCGTGGATGTCGGCGTCCAAGATCCCAACCCCATGGGTACATCCCCTGGTGGCAAAGGCTACGGCCAGGTTCACCGTAACGGTGCTCTTCCCAACACCCCCCTTCCCGCTTATGACGGCTATCTTATGCCTTATCCTCCCCATCCTCTCCTTAATCCTCTTCCTCTCCTCATCCCCCATCGACCCTCAGCCTCCTATGGGGCAGCCTAGGCTCCGAGTTTAAATAGAAAACCGATATATATCTGTATTGTTTAGAAAGTAAACAGATGCTCATATGTTGGATGAGATCGATAGGGTGATAATCTCCGAGCTCCAGCTGGATGGCAGGAAGAGCCTCAAGGAGCTGGCGGGAAGGGTGGGCTACACTAGCATGGGGGTGAGGAGGAGGCTGCAAGGGCTAATCCGGAAGGGGGCCATAATGGTTTCAGCCATGGTCAACCCCTTCTTCTATGGGCTCTTCCCAGCCATGGTGCTGCTCGAGATGGAGAGCGGCGAGGCGATGGAGAAGCTTCTTGAGAGGTTCAGGGATTGCCCCAGAGTGGTCCAGATCTACAAGACCCTCGGAGGCTACAACCTTATCGGGTTGATCGTGGCCGAGGACCTGGACACCCTTGAGAGCATATCCATAGAGAAGTGCTCCCTCAGAAGCGGCGCGGGGGTAAGGAGGTCGGAGTTCTACCCCATAGGGAATATCCACTTCTCACCCTACATTCAGATAAGAGAGTATCTCACGCATAAAAATATGAAAATTGCGCCATGCAATGTTGACTGTAAACCTTGCACTAGATTTGTGAATGGAAAATGTGTCGGATGCCCAGCGACAATTCATTACAGAGGAACACTTTGATCTCTATAAATAAATCCAAAATTTGGGATATTAATGCAATTAACTATTTGATTATTTATTAATACAGGGAGAGTTGATCAGAGATCTGAAAAGAAGGTCTCATATGTTCCCTCAATTCATAAGGGGAATCTTCTAATAGAGAGAAAAATCATTGGGGTTTAGCATATACTTTAATTATAAGGGCCATCCAGTGAAGGGATTTAACTTATTGAAGAGGTCTAAACCTTATAAAAACATATAAGGTCCTTTTGAACGTCGTATATGATGTCTGGAAGACGGATTCCACCCTACGCCCTCGACGAAGTTGGGAAACGGGTTCTACTATTAGGGAATCAGGCCATAGCGAGGGGATTCTTGGAGGGGGGAGGCCAGGTTGCCTCCTCATACCCGGGTACCCCCGCCTCCGAGATCCTCGAGACCATCGCGGACTTCGCGGAGATGTATGGAATATATGCGGAGTGGGCAGACAACGAGCGCGTCGCATTTGAGGTCTGCTCGGGGGCCGCCATGTGCGGCCTCAGAACCATGTGCCCAATGAAGCATATAGGCGTGAACTGGGCCATGGACCCTCTCATGCATGTCGTCCTCAGGAACCCCCCAGGAGGCTTCATCCTAGTCTCGGGAGACGACCCCAGCCAGCACAGCTCCGCTAACGAGCAGGATAACAGGTTTCTGGCCAGGGCGGCCTGCATTCCGTGCTTCGAGCCATCCGACCCGGCGGAGGCGAAGGAGATGACCGTGAGGCTCTTCGAGGTCTCCGAGGCCCATAGGCTACCCGTGATGCTTAGGGTCACCACAAGGCTCTGCCACGTCAGGGGAGACGTCGTCCTCGGGCCGATCAACAGGGAGAGGAGGAGGGGGAAGATGAGCGACGACATCAGCTGGAGGAAGGTCCCCAGATTAACCGGCCTCGAGAGGATCCCACCCCACAAGCCTCTCCATGACAAGGAGGAGAGGCTGAAGGAGGTGGCGGAGACCCTCGAGTGGAACCGCGTCGAGGCAGCCGGCGGGGAGAGGCTTGGGGTCATCGCGAGCGGGGTCTCCTACAACTACGCCAAGGAGGCCATAGGCAGGTTGGGGCTGGAGGGCAAGGTGGCCCTATTCAAGCTGGCCATCACATATCCACTCCCAGAGAGGGCCATCTCAGACTTCCTGAGCGGCCTCGAGGGCCTGCTCCTGGTTGAGGAGCTTGAACCCTTCGTCGAGCTCCAGGTGAAGGCCATCTCCAAGGAGGCAAACCCTAAGGTTGAGATCTACGGGAAGCTTGACCCCTCGAGGAAGCTGATCCCAAGGGAGTTCGAGCTGAACACCTTCATCGTCGCCAATGCGCTCGCGGAGTTCGTCGGCGTCCCTAGGCCAGCCCCTCCTGTACATGCGGAGCCCCTTGAGATGAGGAAGATCGTCCCTCCAAGGGGCCTCACCATGTGCGCCGGATGCCCCCACAGGGCGACGGGATACGCATTGAAGCAGGCGTTGAGCAGGCTGAAGATAGAGGACTACATCGTGATAGGCGACATAGGATGCTACGGGATGCTCTCATATCCGCCCCTGAGGCTGATAGATACATATCTTGGGATGGGCTCAAGCGTCGGGGTATCCCAGGGATGTACCAGGGCGACGGGAGATATGGCCATCGGAATAATAGGGGACTCCACATTCCTCCACGCGGGGATCCCAGGCCTCATCAGCGCCGTCTGGAACAACACGAAGATCAAGCTGGTCATATGCGACAACATGGCGACGGCGATGACCGGCTTCCAGCCCCACCCGGGAACCGGGGTCACCGCCACGGGGAAAAAGGGAAACAAGGTGGATATTGAGAACGTCGTGAGGGGGATAGGCATCTCATGCCTGGAGATAATAGACCCCTACAACGTCTCCGACTCCATCGAGGCCTTCATGAGGGCCCTGGAGTTCGACGGCCCCGCCGTGGCTATCTCTAGGAGGATCTGCGCCACCGAGGCGGTTAGGCTCGCGAGGCGCCAGGGCATCAGGCTGGAGCCCTACTCCGTGGATCCAGAGAAGTGCACTGGATGCAAGATATGTATCAACACCTTCGGCTGCCCAGCGCTCGTCTACGACCCCTCTAGGAATAAGACCTGGATCGACACCACCCTATGTATGGGATGCGGGGTCTGCTCCCAGATATGCCCATTCCAGGCGATAGGTATGGGAGGATGAAGGTGATGGCCGAGATCAAGGAGTTTAACCTCGTCATAGCTGGTATAGGGGGGCAGGGAAACCTCCTAGCCTCGGAGATCATCGCCACCGCCGCGGTCAGGGAAGGGCTTAGGGTGAGGGTTGGGGAGACCTTCGGGGCCGCCCAGCGGGGGGGCCCCGTCGCCAGCTACATCAGGATAGGCTCGGAGGTTTACAGCCCAATCCTAGAACCCGGTAGGGCAGACCTCATCATCGGCCTGGAGGCCGTCGAGACCCTGAGAAACGCCCTGAGGTTCCTAAGGCCTGGAGGAACCGTTGTGATGAACATTAGGCCCATAGTACCCTTGGAGGTGAGCATGGGCACCGAGAAGTACCCATCCCCACAGGAGGTCCTGGACGCTCTGAGGAGGATCGGAGCTGAGAGGATCATACACTTTGATGCTACCTCTGAGGCGGAGAGGCTTGGTATGGCTCTGGTGATGAATATAATCATGGTGGGTGCTGCAGCTGGGTCAGGGCTCCTTCCAATACCTGCAGAGGCCATCAGGGAGGTAATAACCGAAAGGCTTGCAGGGCCTCTGCTAGAGCTGAATCTAAAGGCCTTCGAGGCGGGCTTCAATAAATCTAGGTCGCAGTAAAGAGCGGCTCACCAGCCCAAATGGCCGAGGGCGATAAGCTCCTCTCTATTTTTTAACGATCTCAGCTGGGATTCCAATGCGAAGATTGGAGGATGAAACTCGACATCCTTATCATCCTCCTTTTTCTCGTCTTCGAGTTCATTAGGCAAGGGATGGCCCGAATTTACGCCCATGGAGCCCTCCGTAACCCCTCCTCAGAGGGGTCATTGGAAATGCCTCGTCGAAGGAAGGCTGCACTCTGGGTGCGCGACCCAGTCGCAGGAGCAGGAAGACCCCGCGATGGCTGGGAGATTTCATATGCCATCAGTTTCCCTTAACCTCAGAGACACCCTGATGGGCCATATATCAGCTCGGCGTGCCTAGGCGAAGCCCACACCCGAATGGCTGTGCCCAGCGTGATAAGTGAGATGAGGAGGAGCTACGGAGCTTCTGGCATGCCCCCTTCCAAGACCTAGAGATTTCCACCTGAAGGAGGGAGGCCATAGGCGGGGCTCCAGAGGCCTTACACATCAAATTTGGGCTCCCAGGCCTGAAGAGAGGGGCGAATAGTATATAGGTCAGTGCCCGTGGAACCCTCTGCTGTCGAGATGCCTATAGGTCGGTTATTGACAGGTCGCACTTAGTCTTCACTTTGATCGCTCGGTCATTGAGTGGATACCTCTTTGGAGTGGGATGGGATGATGGCTATGGGTCTACCTTCGCTGAGGGCTTGGGCCGCCTTCCTCCTCGCGCTTTGAACCAGCCTCCACACGGTTCCCCTTGAGACCCCCATCCTCCTACCCGCCTCCTCCTGGGACAGCCCCTCCAGGTCCACGAGCCTGAAGGCCTCCAGCTCTGCCATGTCGAGAGGTATCGTCTCGGGGCTTCTCATCGGGTTGGGCTGGAAGCCCTCTGTTGGAGGTGCCATACCTATCATGACGGGCTTTGGGGTCCTGCCTCTCCCCCCGCACCTCCTCCTGTGCCGCCACATCCCTTTATCGGCCTCATCCGCAAGGTTTAAATATTTCGTGTTTTTTCACATAATTGAAAGTGTGAATAAGCACAAAAAGGAGGTGAAGATGAAGAATGGCATGGGGTTGGAGAGGTAGGGGCCGCGGATGGGCTGGGCCATGGAGTGGAGGATGGCCCGGAAGAGGCCCCTTCAGCTACCTGCCACCATGGCAGAGGCCCGGCTGGATGCTAGGAGCTGTCTGGGGGTATGGAGGATGGCCTCGAGGCTATCCGATGAGTCCATGGGTATGCGCGAGGTTCCCATGGCTCCCGAGGTGGTGGTGGGCCCATCCAGGGTATGGCCTCCCCTCCTATCGGGGCGCCTATCCCCCATACGGCTGGCCAGCCTACCCGCCCCCACCGGCTCCCTACATGGGGTATTGGTGAGGTGAAACTCTGATGTACTGGCCTAGGAGGATGAGGAGATACCAATACTGGTACGCTTATCCTCCCCATCCCGGAATCTATGCATACCCTCCACCTTACGTCCACCCCTACACCTACCCGCCTCCATTGTATCCCCCCACCCCTCCCCAGTCTCCTGAGGAGGAGCTGGCAGCCCTAGAGGACTATAAGAAGGCGCTGGAGGAGGAGAGGGAGGGGCTGGAGAGGGAGATAGGCGAGATCGAGGCGAGGATAAGGGAGCTGAGGTCCACGCTTGGAAGGGGATGAAGCAACCTCGGGAGGCACTTATGGTTGGGCATCCCCTTGAAACGCTTCAGGTGTGGGGTCTGTGGAAACATCATAGAGATCCCCCAGGGGGAGCCCAAGCCGATCTGCCCCAGGTGTGGGGCGCCCGCCACGATGATCCACAGGATTGATAAGGGACCGCCGGGAGGGGGAAGGGGCAGGAGCCGAGGTGGGGGCCCACCATGGCGGAGGCCTCAAACCTAGCTCCTCTAACCCCCTTTTCCGCCCTTTAATCCATCAAGGGAGGTGATAAGTTAAAAGGTGAATAGGCTCAGGATAGCCTTCCCAACCGAGGGTTATGGTGGCCTGGAGGAGACCGTCTCGGAGGTCTTTGGAAGGGCCAAGACCATAACCCTCGTGGATGTTGAGGATGGAAGGGTTATGGATGTGGAGGTTATAGAGAACCCCGCTGCCACCCTATCCCACGGCTCAGGGCCTATCGTGGTAAAACTTCTGGCTGAGAGGGGTATCGACTTGGTGATGGCCGTAGAGCTCGGCCCTGGGGCCTCGAGCCTTATCGGTCATCATGGGATAAGGATGATAAAGGTGGAAAAGAATAAGAGGATCTCTAAAATTATAGAAGAACTAGATAAAATTTTATGATTAAATCTGAGAGGTTTAATCGAATTTTATGCCCTAAGCCTTTTTTAGGATGCCTCTCCACGTCGACCTCAATGGTCCTTTATTCAGCCTTTCCTAAAAGGAGCTTAAGGGGTTCTGAAGGCCTCTTAAGCCTTAGAGGAAGCTCGATCCTTATAGGGGCCTTAGGCCCTTAAGAGGGGAGGAGAGCCATGGCGGATGGGGTGATAAGGGCCACGGGGTTGACCAAGAGGTATGGAGGCATCCTAGCCGTGGACGGAGTAACCTTCGAGATGGAGCGGGGTGAGATCTTCGGTTTTCTTGGGCCGAATGGGGCTGGGAAGACCACGACGATAAAGATGTTGACAGGCCTCTCAAGGCCGACATCGGGAGCCGCTGAGGTTCTGGGCTATGATATCGCCTCAGAGGCTGAGGAGGTGAAGAGGCGCATAGGGGTGGTGCCGGAGACCTCAAACCTCTACGACGAACTCTCGGGGATTGAGAACCTCCTCTTCATGGCTGGATTGATGGGGGTTCCCCGCGGCAAGAGGAGGGAGAGGGCTGAGGCCCTGCTGAAGAGCTTCGGGCTATATGAGAGGAGGAACCACCCCTTCGCCACATATTCGAGGGGCATGAAGCGGGCCCTCACCATAGCCGCAGCCCTGATCCACGAGCCGGAGCTCCTCTTCCTAGATGAGCCCACATCTGGCCTCGACGCCGTAGCCGCCCGCTCCCTCCGACGCCTCATAGAAGACCTGAACAGGAGGGGGGTCTCCATATTCCTCACCACCCACTACCTCGAGGAGGCCGACCACCTATGCGATAGGATAGCCATCATGGTGAGGGGGCGGATCCAGGTGGTGGACACCCCTGAGAGGCTTAAGGAGACGGCGATGGATGAACCCGCCATGGAGATCTCGTTCAAGATGCTCCCCGAGGGGTTCGCCGAAAAGCTGAGAAGGAGGCTGGAAGGCCTCAGGGTCGTCGATATGAACCATGAGAGGGTCAGGATATACGGGGGCACCCCTGAACTGGTTCTGAAGGAGGTACTCGAATTCGCTGAGAGGCTGGGCACAGAGATAGAGGCGGTTAACAGCCTGAGGCCCACATTGGAAGATGCCTTCGTCAAGATAACGGGGCTTAAGCCCGAGGTCATGGCCATGGAGAAAGGGGGCGGAAGATGATGTGGCGGGATGACCTGAGATGCATATTTCACATAGCCCTCAAGGATATGAAGACCTACTACCTCAAGCCTCCATCCATAAGCTGGGGAATCCTATTCCCCACAGCGTGGGTCCTCGCCTTCTACCTTAGAAACCCCCAGGGCTTCCATCAGCTCGTCCCAGGCCTCATATCATTGACGATACTCTTCAGCACGACCGCGGCTGAGGCGGTGGTCATAAACTTCGAGCTGAGGACCGGCTCGCTGGAGAGGCTCCTCCTCGCCCCTGTGAACCATTCAGCCATCCTCCTAGGGAAGATCCTGGGGGGAGCCCTTTTCGGTTCGATGATGACCTCGACGGTCGCATTGGGGGCCCTGATATCCACAGGAATCTCAAGGGTGGACGCCCTCAGCCTCACCCTCATAACAGCCATATCCCTCCTCCTCTTCTCATCCCTGGGCGCCCTCCTCTGCGTCCTCGTGAGGGAGGTCTTCGAGGCTCAGACGCTCCTCAACATCCCCAGATTCCTCATGGTCTTCCTATCCGGCGTCGCCTACCCGATCCAGTCGATGCCCCCGGCGCTAAGGCAAATAGCGTATCTGCTTCCCCTCACATACACCGTGGAGGGGGTGAGGAAGGCCCTATCCCCAGACCCCCAAGGGGGCATCCTCAATGGGCTTATAATCCTAACGGCGATCAGCATCGTCTTCATAATGGCGGCGGCGAAACTCCTTGAAAGAAGATTTGAATGATCCTCTTCCCTTTATATCACTTTGAAAACTCTCCATTAGATCAATAGCTGCATCATATTGAATAACGATTTGAGCCTTAGAATTTCAACTTATTTCATTAACAATTTCCTTCCCTAAAATTATTGAGACGCTTCATCAAATCATTAACAATTTTATAATCTTGAATTTAATTTTATACTCAAAAATTCCTTTTATCAAGGGCCAGAGACATTCTTCAAATAAAATATGATGAAATTTCAATTTCCTTTTTATTCACCAAAAAGTTTAAAAATTATTCTTTGCGAAGTCGGTTCATAGGAGAGAGGAAAGGCTCCTTATGCCTTGGCGGCATGCAGGCCTTCACATGGCCCCCCTAAGCCTGAAGCTAAAGGTGGGTGTTCGAGATGGGCATCCACATCATCGCCGAGTTCCTCGGCGTGGGCCAGGAGAAGATCTCCCGGGTGGAGATCGCCCGGGAGATCATGGACAGGGTCATCACCAGATCTGATTTTAAAGTGGTCTCATCCTGCTTCCATCAGTTCGAGCCCCACGGCGCCTCCGCCGTTTATCTCCTAGCCGAGTCCCATCTCAGCCTCCACACATGGCCTGAGTATGGCTATGTCGCCCTCGACATCTTCTCCTGCGGGGGGGGAGGCCCCCGCCATAAGGGCCTATGAGCTTATAGTTGAGGAACTCAGGCCAAGGGTTGTTGAGAAGAGGGTGATCAGGAGAAACCTCTATGAGAAGATGGGAAGAGCGAATATTGGATGAGCTCTCAGCATCTAAGATGACGTTCAGGAAGCTATTGGACCGCATAGACCTCCCCTTAAGGGATTTCATGCAGATCCTTAGAGAGCTTGTTGGGAGGGGGGTCATAGGCTCGGATGGAAAGGGGCTATACCTCAAGGAGGAGGGGTTGAGGGAGATAGGGGGCGTAACCCCCTGGGCGAGGGTTGAGGCCTGCCCCAGATGCCTGGGGAAGGGGATCCTCCTCGAGGGGGAGTTCGAGAGGCTGGCTGAGGAGTTCAAGGAGATCGTGAGGGGCAGGCCCACCCCAACCCCAAGCTACTTCCAAGGATACATGCTCGAGGAGGATGTCATCTCAAGGATCGCCCTAATGAGCCTCCACGGAGACCTTAGGAGGAGAGGCTTCATACTCATAGGAGACGACGACCTGCTGAGCATAGCCCTCTCCCTCACAGGCCTCCCATCGAGGATAACGGTCCTGGACATCGATGAGAGGCTCGGGGCCTTCATAGGGAAGGTTGCGGACAGGTATGGCCTCGATATAGAGTTCAGGAGGTATAACGTGGCCGACCCCCTCCCATCCGACCTCGTCGGGCGCTTCGACGTATTCTCCTCAGAGCCCCTTGAGACCTTCAGCGGGCTGAGGGCCTTCCTCTCCAGAGGCGTCACATGCCTCAGGGAGGAGGGAGCCGGATATGTGGGCTTAACATGGCATAAGGCCTCGAGGAGGAAGTGGATGGAGGCCCAGAGGCTTCTAACGAGGATGAACTGCGTCATCACCGAGGCGATAAGGGGATTCTCAATATATCCAATGAACTATGGAGATGTTAACTATGAAAGCTTCATAAATAAAATTGCAGAGGATGTTGGGATAAATGTTGTGGAGAATCCAGGAATAAACTGGTATAAGTCGACACTATTTAGATTCGAAGTTTTGGGAAGCCTAAGATAATCATCCCTCCGGATAAGAGGCTAAGGGTCAGATTCATAGACCCAAAGGAGGATATGACCCAGATAAGATTGAAGAGGAAGCATTCAAATCCTTAGGGTAGATGAAGATTTTATGGTTGACCCGTCAGAGGCTCAAGAGGTGATCATCTGCGGCGCCGGCGTCTCCGGAAGCTACCTAGCGAGGCTCCTGGAGGACGAAGGGTTCAGGGTGGAGGTCTACGATGGGAACCCGCTGAGGGGGCACCGCTGCGCCTACGGCTCATTTTACTCCATCCTAAGGCCATCCCTGATGAGGGCAGGCCTCGACATCGAGGACTATATCACCTGCTGGGTTGATAGCCTGCTCCTCAACGGGTTGGAGTTGAGGGTTAGAAACCTCGTGGTCATAGACAAGCCAAGGATGCTTGAGGGGCTCTACCCATCTGAGAGGGTAAGGAGGAGGTTCCTGAGGGTCCCAGATGAGCTCTTCAGGTGGGAGAGGGCTGGAACCCTGGCGGTCAACGCCTCCTCCATCATGCTCGGGGCCCACAGGCGAATAATGGCGAGGCAGTATAGGGCGAGGCTCTCAGGGCTTGAGGCTCGTAAGGCCTATCTCATCATCATCCCTGGATATGCCGGGTATGCCTGGGCCATCCCCCTAGACGACCGCGGATACGAGTTCCACCTAGGGGCTGGATCCGTTAACTCTGACCCCCATCCCCTAATCTACAGATTGATGGAGAGGTATGGGGTGAGGGTGGAGGAGATCTCATGCGCCTGTGGTAGGCCCATATCGGTGGCGGACCTCGAGAGGGGAGGCGAGGCAAAGATATGCATGAGGAACATCGTATCCGTCGGCGAGTCGGCTGGAGCCGTATACCCGGCGACAGGAGAGGGGATCATCCCATCCATAGAGACCTCCAAATGGCTCTATGAGAGCCTCAGGCGGGGCAGGTTCCCGACGGACTACCTTAAGGGGATCTCGAAGATGCTAAGGGAGTACAGGGACGCCTTCAGGCTCTGCGTCGGCTTCCTGAGATATCCGCACCTCAACTGGATAAGGGGCGCAGGGAGGGCGGCCAAGCTCCTCGCCGATAGGGCCTGGCCGATCCTCACCCCGAGAGCCCTGATAAGGCTTTGGCTGGAGACGCCATTTAAGGCAGGGAGAGGCCGACATCTTTGAGCCGCCTCCCAGAGGCACAGGCCACACCCATCCACGAATAAACTCCACCCTAACAGGGCCGTTTAACTGTCGATATCTACCTTTTTGGGTCCCATCGATCTTATGCGGTTATAGGGAGGGCCAAAGGTTCTCGTTTAGGCCCCTCGCCGCAAGCCTCTCCCTTATCGGCTCCGCCTCCATCCACTCCTCAGCGGTCAGTGGGGGCTTCCACCATCTCCACAATGGCCTTGAGTAGCCTCCTCGCATCTCCAGCCCCTTTCGGGCTCCTCGGCGCGACGAGCCAGAGGTCGTAGGAGAGGGGGGGCCTCATGGCCCTGGGTATCTCCGCAAGGAGCTCGAGGATAGCGAAGCCCTCGGCCTCGATCCCCGCCCTGTAGAGGACCCTTCTCAGGGAGGCGTAGAAGGGGCCGGTCGGCAGGAGGAGGGACAGGGCGAGGGACCTCATGATCTGCCTTGGGGAGGCGGTGAGCCCCTCCACCTCCGCAATCCCCTCATGAATCGCCCTCGCCTCCTCCCTGTCGAGCTCCCTGAAGTCCACGCCGATCCTCTTCAGGATCTCCGGGAGGGGCCTTCTGGGGATCAGGCCCAGGTTGAAGGCCCTCGAGGCCGTATAGAGGAACCTCTTGCTCACATATAGGAGGAAGGGCTCGAGGTCGCTCATGGGGCAGAGTCTCAGGCCATAAATTTATAAATTTTTTTCTATCCAAAGATTTCTAACCTTAGATCATCGATGAGATTTATAGTTTATATGATCGGAAAATGAATCTTTTATATATCATAAATTAAAATTCTCAACCTCATCTCACATATTTTTATAATCATGGTTTTAACAGTTTTCGCATAAATTTTTGTCCAAGCATACTCTACATTTCTCTATTTTTTTATATTGTTTCTTATGCTTTTCACAGATAATTCCTTGAGACCTAATTTCATTACATATAATGCATATCTTTTCTATGAGATCTTCTGAATTTAATTCCTCTCTTGATAGGGCTTCGGCTATCTCTGAGATGATCTCCATGGCCCTCTCCGAGCTCTCTATATCCTCGAGGAAGGCCTCTCCCCTCCTCCCCTTCAGGTACTGGGTTATCGCGGCCGGGGTGAGGTCCATCCTCCTCGACGCATCTATCCTCCTCATCCCATGCCTCTCCATGAGGTCCCTCATTATAAGCTTCCTCAGGGCTGGGAGGAGATGAAGGACCACTATGGTGCAGGGGGGCTTCATCACCTTTAGATATCGGGGTTAGGTTTATATATTTAACGATGTTAAATATTTCCCGATGCCCAAATGCTTACGGCAAAACCCAAGGAGGGGAGACAGGTGGGGGGAGATGGGGCGCCCAAGATATCCATAATCGTTGCCTCCGACAGGGTGGACAAGCTCTTTCCCGCCGTTACCCTTGCCAGCACCGCCGCCGTGATGGGCTGGGAGGCAGACCTCTTCTTCACGACCTGGGGACTCCTGGCCCTGAGGAGGGGGGCAGAACCCTCTGAGGTCAGCGCAGACCACAGGCCCTATGAGGAGGAGCTTAGGAGGGCCCTCTCCTCGGGCTCAATCCCGGGCTGGAGGGAGGTGCTGGAGGAGGGGAGGAAGACGGGCAGGCTCAGGGTATACGCCTGCTCCACGACCATGGGCCTATTCGGCCTAAAAAGGGAGGACCTGATGAGCTTCGTGGACGAGGTAGTCGGCGCGGCCTTCTTCCTTAGCAGGGCTGAAGACTCACAGGTTAACCTCTTCATATCCTAGGCTGGTGAAAAGGTTGAAAGCTGACATAACGGTGGATGCACGCTACAAGTCCTGCCCTGGACCCCTCCTCGCCCTGGCCGAGGCTGTCAGGAGGGCCAGCCCAGGCCAGGTCATCCTGCTCATGGCCACAGACCCCGGGGCACCTCAGGATATAGAGGCTTGGGCCAGCCACGTGGGGCACAAGCTCCTCCAGATAGAGAAGGGGGACGAGGTTTACAGGATCTACGTGGAGGTCTCAGGTTGACCTACAGCGACGTCTCGAGGTCCATGAGGGAGCTTTTAGATTCCCATGGAAGACCCGAGAGGGAGGTCTACCTAGACCAGGAGAACTCGGGCTTAATAATCCCAGAGGCCCTCGACGCGATGATGGAGGCCTATAGGGAGGGGGGTAGGGGGCACCCATCCATAGCTCACAGGATGGGATGGCTATCCTACCAGTCCCTCTACGAGGCCACATTAACCATCTCCACGGCGATACACTGCGGCGGAGACGAGCTGGTCTACACCCATGGGGGGACGGAGGCCAACAACCTAGCCATAATTGGGTCGGCCATGACGAGCCCTCAAGATAGGAGGAGGATCCTCGTATCGAGCATAGAGCACCTAAGCGTCATATTCCCAGCCGAGTGGCTTGGGAGGTACGGGTTCAGGGTCGTCAAGATACCCGTGGACGATGAGGGCTTCCTCGACCTGGAATTCCTGTCGAGAGAGGTGGACGGGGAGACCCTCATGGTGAGCGTCTCGGCGGTTAACCACGAGATCGGGACGGTACAGGACCTGGAGGCGGTTAGGGAGATCGTCGAGGAGAGGGACGATGAGGTGCTGGTCCATACCGATGCCTGCGACGCCCTTGGGAGGATACCCCTAGACCTGGAGAGGCTTGGGGTGGACCTCGCCTCCCTCAGCGGCCACAAGGTCTACGGCCCGAAGGGGGTTGGAGCCCTCTATGTGAGAGAGGGGGTTAAGCTCGAGCCGGTCCTCCACGGCCAGCTGAGCACCCAGAAGCTCTGGCCCGGGGTCGAGAATGTCCCGGCCATAGTTGGATTCTCGAAGGCCGTCGAGGTAATGCATAAACACCTCGACGAGTACACCTCTAGGATGGCGAGGCTCAGGGACAGGCTGATCGACGGCATAGTGGAGAGGGTGGAGCACACCCTGCTGAACGGCCCGAGGGGGGAGAAAAGGGCCCCTGACAACGTGAACATGAGCTTCCTCTACTGCGAGGGGGAGGCCCTGACCATAGAGCTCAGCATGAGGGGCATCTACGTCTCAAGCGGGAGCGCCTGCACGAGCAGGGTTCTGGAGCCCAGCCACGTCCTCTCGGCCATAGGGAGGAGGTATGAGGAGGCCCATGGAAGCCTGCTGATGAAGGTCTCCCCCTTCAACTCAGAGGCCGAAATAGAGTACGTCTTAGACGCCCTCCCCAGCGCCGTCGCGAGGATCAGGTCGCTGAGCCCCATCAAACCTTGAGGAGGTGAATTTGAAGGATGTCGAGCCGTATCCCACTGGCATATGGCAGAAAGGTCCTCGAACTATTCAGGAACCCGAAGAACCTTGGGAAGATGGAGGACGCAGACGCGGAGGCCGTTGCCGGAAGCCTAGCATGCGGAGACATGATAGCCATATACCTAAAGGTCGAGGAGGAGACGGAGAGGATCCTAGACGCCAAGTTCGAGAGCTATGGGTGTGCAGCCAACATAGCAGCGGCGAGCACCCTCACAGAGATGGTGAAGGATAAGACCCTCCAAGAGGCCTGGAGGCTCACCTGGAGGGACATCTCAGAGGAGCTCGGAGGCCTCCCCTTCGTCAAGTATCACTGCGGGGTCCTAGCCATAGGAGCCATGAGGAGAGCCATAAGGGCCTACTACAAGGAGAGGCCCCATCCCCAATGGCTCCCCAAGGAGTTGACACCAGAGGAGAGACAAGCCCTAGAAGAGGAGAAGCTACTGGAGATCCTGGAGAGAAGGGTGGAGAAGATGAGGACAGGGGCCTAAACCCATCGAATGGGCGGAACCACCCCATCGGGCCCCTTCTCAACTCCAAAATCACGAGTTGGCTCCGAACACCTTAGCCTAACCCTTCACAGCCTAAACCCCAGCCATTCATCGACGAAGAGCATATTGGGAGCAGCCGGAGGCCGGAAAATCGATTGGCCGAGAGATGGAGAAAGGGGCTGATATCGACCTGCAGCGACCATTAACAAATATGATGAGATGCTTCTCATCCATCATGGCTTAAAAGCTTAAATCGCCCCATCCCCCAACTTAATATGAGACTGCATTGACCCTCACACCCGAACTCTACGATCTGATAGTGAAAATAATAGATGATAGAGTTAGGGAGATCAAGGTAACTAGAGAAGAGTTTACCAGCCTAAGGAATACGGTGAAAGAAGGAATGGCAAGGTTTGAGGAGGCAATAAACAACCTTGTTCAAGCACAACAGAGAACAGAGGAGAGACT
>JBBIVO010000035.1:16599-17704 GCA_037439685.1 Candidatus Bathyarchaeota archaeon
AGACCAACTAGCAGAAGCACAACAGAGAACAGAGGAGAGACTGGGAGAACTAGCGAAGAGAGTAGACCAACTAGCAGAAGCACAACAGAGAACAGAGGAGAGGCTCACGTCTGAGGTTAGGGGCCTCCGTGTGGAGATGGGTAGGCTGAGCGATGCCTTTGGATATGGGCTTGAGGATGTTGGTAGGGTGGTTCTTCCGGGTTGGCTTCAAAGGCATCTTGGGATCGAGGTTGAGGATCTTAGAAGGGAGTACTTCATGGTCGATGGGAGAGAGATTGAGGTCAACCTTTATGGTGAGGGATTGTTGAGGGGGGAGAAGACTATCATACTCTGTGAGGCCAGTTCAAAGATATATGAGGCCGATGTTAGGAGCTTCCACAGCCGCGTGTACACCCCCTTGGCTGAGAGGCTGGAGGGCAAGGTTATTGGGGTCCTCTTCGGCTATCTCATCCACCCTTCGGCTAGGAGGGTGGCTGATGAGCTTGGGCTATATGTGGTTGCGGCCTACCAGAGATGACGCCTCATACCCTGTCTATAGCCTCTCTCGATGAGGATATGTGGGTAGAGAGAACCGGGGGATGGTTTCGTCCTCGCCACCCATCTCATGGCCTATATCCCTCCAGTATGCTCAGTGCAAGCGTGGCTGCGATGATGTTCGCCGTCGTTCCGGGGTTCAGGAGGTTCCCCTCCCTCCTAAGCATCCGGTCGAATTCGCGGAGCCTCCTCCTTCCTAGCGGTGTCTTTAGCCCCCCCTCCTCTAGGACCTCCCCGGCTATGGCTGAGACCTCAAGGGCCCTCGCGATCCCCACCTTCCTTGATATGAAGGTGTCAGGGTGCTTGGCCAAAACCTCTAGGAAGGTGTGGACGATCGCCATGTTCAGATCCCCGTGCTCGTGGATCTGCCCTTGTAGGATGGGGTAGGCAAATTCGAAGGTCACGGGATAGTTGTTGGCCCATTCAGAGCAGATGGTGTCGTAGCTCGAGGCCATCTTGAAGATCCTGTGGAGGGGGATCCTCTCCCCTAGTATCCTGCCCATCGACTCTGGGTCGTTGACGTCGAGCTCCGAAACCTTTCCAAGCCCGCCAGGCCTCGCGATCCTTACGG
>JBBIVO010000036.1:0-3203 GCA_037439685.1 Candidatus Bathyarchaeota archaeon
ACCTTGGAGGTAGGAGCACAGGCCTTCTGGCCTCCTTCATCATGGCCGTGAGCCCCGCCTTCATCCTAAGGACCTACCTCGGCTTCTTCGATACCGAGAATATAGGTATCTTCAGCACGGTTGCCATGTCCCTCCTCTTCCTCAGGTCCATCGAGGGGGAGAAGCCCCTCCATAGAAGGCTGCTCTACGCGGCGGCTGCGGGCCTCTCCCTCTCCTACTTCCACGCCTCCTGGGGCGCCTCCAAGTACGCGGTTGGCCTCCTGGCCCTCTTCATGGCCTCCTCCATGCTCTTCAACCTCTATGAAAGGCGCTACCTCCTCTCGTATGGCGTCACCTTGTCCCTCAGCACCATCATCGCCGTCATGGTACCAGCCCTTGGCATCGGCTTCCTCTACAGCGCGGAGAATGTAGCTGCCTTCGGCCTCCTCACCCTCCTCTTGGTATATGAGGCGGTCAAGGGAAGGGCAAGGGGGTGGAGGGCCCTCCTCATCTCCGGCGTTATGTTGGCCTCCCTATTAATGGGCATCATCATCCTTGAGTCGAGGGGGCTTATCCCTCCCCTGGCCCACAAGTTCATCAGCGTTCTAGACCCCTCGCAGAGGGCTGCGAGCCCGCTCTTCGAGTCCGTAGCCGAGCATAAGAAGGCCACATGGACAACCTTCTTCGAGAACTTCGGCATCTCCCTCCCCCTAGCCCTCTTCGGAACCTATATGGCGCTCAGGAGGAGGGAGGTGAAGCTCATATATGGCTCCCTCCTCCTCCTCTCAGCCCTCTACTTCACCGGCTCTCTCATAAGATTGGTCCTCATCCTCTCCATCCCCGTGAGCCTGATGGGGGCCTACGGCCTTAAGGAGCTCCTCTCCCCCTTCCTCGTCAAGGGCTCGAGGCAGGTCGAGAGGCGCTTTAGGAGGAGGAGGCTAGGCGTGAGCAGGGAGGTGGGCCTGATCCTCGTGGGGACGATGTTCGCGTCCATCCTTCCGATGGTCTGGGGGGCCGCCAACCTGGCCAACAGCCCCATGAACCTCGGCGTGACCGTCCCGGTCAGGATAGGGGGAGGATATCCCCAGGACTGGCTCCAGGCCCTCGTCTGGATGAGGGACAACCTTCCCGAGGACTCCATCGTGGTCTCATGGTGGGACTATGGATACTGGATAGAGGCCTTCTCCAACAAGAGAACCCTTGCAGACGGCTCCACCCTGGATGGGGAGCAGATAGGCAGGCTCGGCAGGATAATGATGCTGAACCAGTCTGAATCCCTCGAGATCCTGAGGGGCTACAACGCCACCCACATCCTGGTCTACTACACCTTCAATCCGAATGATCCATCCCAGGAGTGGCCCCTCGGGGACAACGCGAAGTGGTACTGGATGGTGAGGATTGGAGGCCTCAACCTAACAGACTATGTCGAGGAAGGCCGATACACCGTCAAGTTCTATGAGTCCACGCTGTACAACCTCATGAAGATGAGCGCTGATCCGGAGCACTTCAAGCTCGTATACAAGTCGCAGAACGGGTGGGTTCTCATATATGAGATCAAGTATTGATAAGGATTTGATTTAAAAACAACTCCAAGAGAATGCCAGCCATCTCGACGATTTAAACATCTACTGAATTTGCCTTCAGATATATCTGGATGTTAAATGCGCCATCGAGGCTTAATCAGCCCCTAACATCCCATAACCGAATATAAGCAGCTAAAATTTTATAGGTAAAACCTCAGCCAAGTTCGCCCTTCTCCGATCATCCCAAAAGGCCTCCCATAAGGGCCTTGATCAGCCCTCATGATGGTAATCCCCCTACGGAGATGAAACGGCGGTTCGACCTTGGAGATTAAGGGACGATAACATTTATCTTCTCAACCTCCAATCTTTCGGAAAGTAGCGTGGTTGAGGGGAATTGTCCTTCAAGATAGGGAGGGTCGGAGAACTGAAGGTAGGCTCCTACGCCGTCATAGACGGGGAGCCCTGTAGGATCGTGGCCATCGATAAGAGTAAACCTGGGAAGCATGGGAGCGCGAAGTTCAGGTGCACGGGGATCAGCCTACTCGATGAGAGCAAGCGGAGCTTCGTCAGCCCTGTCGACGCCTCTATACAGATCCCGATCATCGACAAGAGGAATGCCCAGATAGTCTCCGTCGGGGAGACGAGCGTCCAGCTGATGGATCTCGAGTCCTATGAGGTCTTTGAGGTTTCGCTCCCAATGGAGGAGGAGACGAGGTCTAGGTTGGAGGCGGGGAGAGAGGTGGAGTACTGGATCATCATGGGCAGGCACAAGATCCAGAGGGTGAAGGGCTGAGCCCAAGAGGCCATCTCGATGAAGCGGGTGGAGCATATAAGGCTTAGGCCAGGGATGAGCGTCGAGGAGCTCGCTGAGGAGATGGGGCGAGCCGGGGTGATAGGGGCTGGAAGGGTTGGGAGGGCTGCCGAGATCCTGTCGGAGATGCTCTATGATGAGGAGTACACGACCTTCATCGCCCTATCAGGCCCCCTGGTTCCAAGTGGAATGCGCCTCATATTCACAGATCTCATAAGGGGAGGCTACATCGACGCATTGGTCACCACTGGGGCTAACCTGGTTCACGACCTGGTAGAGGCCATGGGGGGGAGGCACATCATTGGGGACTCAGAGGCCGACGACAAGGAACTCCTGAGGAGGGGGTTCAACAGGATCTATGACATCTACGTCGAGGGAAGGGCCTTCCTCGAGCTGGAGAGGTATATATGGAGCATCCTCGACCAGATACCCCAAAAGGAGAGGCTGGACATCCCCATCCATAAGCTCCTGAGGGAGGTGGGGCTGAGGATCGGGGATGAGGCCTCCATACTGCACAGCGCCGCTAGGCGTGGGGTTCCGGTGTTCAGCCCCTGCCTCCTAGACTCGATGCTCGGGATCCCCCTATGGATGTACTCTAAGAGGGGCGCCCTCCTCCTCAACCCCCTCAAGGACTTCGAACTCCTCGCCGAGATGGTATACGAGGCCAAGAAGGCCGGCGCGATCATCCTGGGTGGAGGGGTTCCAAAGCACCACGTCCTATACGTGAACACCTTGAGGGGAGGGTTGGACGCCGCCGTGCAGATAACCTCTGCGAGGGAGGAGGATGGAAGCCTGAGCGGAGCACCCCTAAGGGAGGCTATAAGCTGGGGGAAGGTGAAGGGGGGGAAGATATCAAACGTCTACGGCGATGCCACGGTGCTCTTCCCCTT
>JBBIVO010000036.1:3216-17511 GCA_037439685.1 Candidatus Bathyarchaeota archaeon
CCCCTTGATAGTCGCAGCGGCTTTAAAGACGCCACGATATCAGCCTAAAGATAGGAGACCCGAGGGATAGGGAGAGGCTCTCTAACACGAGCTTCAGCCATGAGCTCTAATGGCATCAAATATAAAGGATGATGCTCTCCATATTCTACTGCTTAGGAATCGTGCAGTTTAAATGGTCCTTGAAAGGCTTGGGTCCTCCCTCTATGAGGCCCTCAGAAAGGTGCTGAGGGCCCAGGTCGTAGATAGAGAGCTAGTGAGGGAGCTCGTCAGGGATTTCCAGAGGGCCCTCCTCCAGGCGGATGTGAACGTCCAGTTAGTCCTCGAGCTCTCGAAGAACATAGAGAGGAGGGCCCTGGAGGAGAGGCTTCCGCCAGGCATCAGCCGCCATGAGCACATCGTCAAGGTCGTCTACGACGAGCTCACGAGGTTTGTAGGAGAGAGGCAGGAGCCCCTGGAGATAAGGGCGGGTAGGCAGAATCTCCTGATGCTCGTGGGGATCCAGGGCTCCGGGAAGACCACGACGGCCGCGAAGCTGGCGAGGCTCCTCCAGAAGAGGGGGTTCAAGGTCGGCCTAATATGCGCCGACACCTTCAGGCCCGGGGCCCACGATCAGCTCCTGCAGCTGGCCGAATCCATAAACGTCGAGTTCTATGGGGAGCGGGGAGAGAGGGACCCCATAGCCATAGCCAGGAGGGGGCTGGAGAGGTTTAAGGGCCACGACGTGGTCATCGTCGACACCTCAGGCCGCCACAAGGAGGAGAGGGCCCTCCTGGAGGAGATGGGGAGCCTAGCGGCGGCGATAAACCCGCAAGAGGTGATCTTGGTCGTCGATGGGACCATAGGCCAGCAGGCCGCCGTCCAGGCTGAGGCCTTCAACAAGGCCACCAGCATAGGATCTATAATAATAGCGAAGCTCGACGGGTCTGCCAGGGGAGGGGGGGCCCTCTCATCCGTGGCAGCGACCGGCGCCAAGATCAAGTTCATCGGAACGGGGGAGAAGGTGGAGGACCTAGAGCCCTTCATCCCATCCAGGTTCATATCAAGGCTGCTCGGGATGGGAGACATAGAAGGGCTTGTGAAGAGGGTGGAGGAGGCCGAGGTCAAGGTATCTGAGAGAGATGCCAAGGCCATCCTCTCGGGGAGGTTCACCCTGGCGGATATGTACCAGCAGTTCGAGGAGATGAGGAAGCTGGGACCCATGAGGAAGATCCTAACCATGCTCCCTGGATTGGGCTATCAGCTTCCAGAGGAGCAGTTCGATCTCGCCGAGGAGAAGTTGAGCAGGTGGAGGGCCATGATCCAATCCATGACCAAGGAGGAGAGGGAGAACCCAAGGATCCTCGACGCCTCAAGGATCAGACGTGTCGCCAGGGGATCTGGAACAGAGGAGAGAGAGGTGAGAGAGCTTATAAAACAGTATGAGGTAATGAAGAGGATGCTCAAACAGCTGAAGGGGAGGCGAGGTCTGATGAGGCTCCTCCCAACGAAGATGAGGTGAGGATCGAGGATGGGAAAGTCGGCGGGTCCCAGAAGGAAGAGTAGAAAGGCCCTAACGAAGCCCGTAAGGGAGAAGGGAAAGCTGGGCCTCAGTAGGCTCCTCGCCAAATACGATGTCGGGGAGAAGGTGACCATCGACATAGACCCCGCCATCCATAAGGGGATGCCACACCGCCGCTATCAGGGGAGGGTTGGAACGGTCGTCGAGAAGAGAGGGAAGGCATACGTCGTGGAGATCCCCCAGAGGAAGATCTCGAAGTTCATCATAGCCTCCACGGAGCATCTGAGGAGATGTTGAATTAGGAGATGTTGATCTCTAAGAAGGAGATAACAATAGCAGAGGCCAAGAGGCTCCTCGAGGTAGATGAGGGACTGGATCCCCTCCAGAGAAGGGTGTTAGACTACGCTTCAAAGTTCTCCAAGCTCCCCGCCGAAAGGGCTGCAGAGCTCGTTGAAGAGCTTATGAGAGAAGCCCTCCTCGAGAGGGGGGTGGCGGTTCAGATCGCCAACTCCCTACCCAAAGGCGTCGAAGAGGTCAGGACGCTGCTTGGACGCCAGAGGATAGTCTCCGAGGAGGCCCTAGATAGGATCTTGAAGATAGTCGAGAGATACAGCGCAGGATAGCCTTCCTGGAGATCGGTCGAGGAGGGGGGAGCGTGGAGCGAGAGGGCAAGAAATACGAGGAGTACGCCTACGTGTTGGACTACCTCCCACACGGCAAACCGGGCGCCCCCCGCCACCCATATGGGAGGGGCCTGGTCCAGCTCATAGGCGAGGCCTTCTTCACCCTTCTGGAGGCCGCGCCCAAGAGGAATGTGGACTTCACGTTGAGGGAGAGGATCTACATAGGCAAGGTGGGAAGGACAAAGGTAGACCATATCCTCGGAAGGGTCTCCTACGACGACCTCACCTCGACCGCCAAGGCGGAGCTCCTAGGAGTTATAGAGTTGATAGTCAGATCCCAGGAGAAGAGGTTCATAGAATTCTTCAACACCTCTCAGCCCGTGACTCCTAGGATGCACTCTATGGAGCTTATACCGGGAATAGGGAAGAGGCTGATGTGGCAGATACTGGAGCAGAGGGAGAGAGAGCCATTCAAGGGCTTTGAAGACCTCCAGAGGAGGGTGAACCTTCCAGATCCCGCGAGGCTCATCGCTAGGAGGATCCTGGAAGAGCTCTCAAAGGGGGAGAAATACCTCATATTCACGAGACCCATATGAGAACCTCACCTTTAAGCCAGCGCCCTCTCGACATCACCTTTTTAAGCCTCCATATTAGGAGGGAGTGTGGATCGGGGATTGAAGGCGAGAAACTTCAGGGAGATCAAGGGGATGCCCTATACAAGGCGTGAGTTCATGGGGGGCGTCCCGGGATCGAAGATAACGAAGTTCACAATGGGGGATCCGAAGAAGAGGTTCGAGTATACCGTGAAGCTGATAAACCTAGAGAATGCCCAGATAAGGCACAACGCCCTAGAGGCCGCTAGGATAGCGGCAAACAGGTTCTTGGAGAGCCGGCTAGGCAGAGAAGGCTACATGATGAAGGTGGTCCCATACCCCCATAATGTCCTCAGGGAGCACAAGAGGATCAACGTGGCCCAGGCGGACAGGTTCCAGGAGGGGATGGCAAGAGCCTACGGGAAGCCCGTGGGAACCGCAGCCAGGGTTATGACAGGAGACATAATAATAGCCCAAGTTTCCAAGGGGGGAGTGGAAGCCGCCAGGGAGGCCTTGAGGAGGGCATCGGCCAAATTTCCAGCCCCATGCAGGATCGTCGTCGAGGAGAACCCCGCCCCCTCCCCCTAAGGGATGGAGATGGCCTGGAAGGGCGTGGATGAGACCCCAGCATATGACCTCGAAGTGGAGCGGGTCTTGGAGGAGGTCAGGAGGCTCGACGCGAGGAGGGTTCTGATACAGCTCCCCGACGGCCTTAGGCCCCAAACCTTCACGTTGGTCGAGAGGCTTAGGGAGGGAACGGGCGCCGAGATATTTATAGCGGGAGGCTCCTGTTATGGGGCTTGCGACCTCGCCCTAAGCCAGGCTGACAGCTTGAAAGCCGACCTCATAGTCCATTACGGCCATAACAGGATGCTTCCAGACATGGAGGTCCCGGTGCTCTACATCGAGGCTAGGTCGAGGGTGGATCCCAAGCCAGCCGTGGAGAAAGCCTTACCTCTGATGGAGGGCTGGAGGAGGATAGGCCTAACAACCACCGTTCAGCACATACATAGGCTGAGAGAGGTTGAGGAGATGCTGAGGGAGAGGGGGATGGAGCCCCTAATCGGGCGTGGAAGGTCGAGGCTATCGAGGGATGGGCTGGTAACGGGCTGCGACTACGACTCCGCTCTATCGATAGTGAAGATGGTTGAAGGCTACCTCTTCATAGGGGGAGGCCGCTTCCACGCCATAGGCCTAGCCTTTGCCACGGGGAGGAGGGTTGTGGCCGCAGATCCCCACCTCGCCTCCGCCTTCACCATAGAAGAGTCGGAGATTAAGAGGATGCTCATGAGGAGAGCGGCGGCTCTAGAGGCGGCTAAGAGGGCTAAAAGATTCTGTATAGTCGTCAGCCTTAAGCCAGGCCAGCTCCATCTCGAGGAGGCGCTGAACCTCAAAACGGGGTTGGAGAGGCATGGAAAGGAGGCGGTCATCCTATGTCTAGATGAGGTGAGGGCTGAGGCCCTCAACAACTTCACCGAGGCCGAGGCCTTCATAGACACCGCATGCCCTAGAATAGCCCTAGACGGGCTGGAGGATCTCCGTAAACCCTTCCTCACCCTCCGCGAGGCAGAGGCGCTAATAGGCCTAAAGGGCGTGGAGGAGAGCCAGGGATTACAGGGAGGAGCTGGGAGGCTCATGAAAGCCCAACCCCATGAAGCTCCTTTACGTGAACCGTAAGATTTGACGGAGGATTTAATAAAAGGCGTGTGGATCGCCCTACGCGGCGCTAAAGGCGGGCGTGAGACAACCATGCCGACAGGATCTGGTGGCGAGCACCCTCTACACAGGCTTAGGGAGAGGTTTGTCTGCCCCGGGGAGCGCCTCGCCGTCGAGGAGGAGTTCCTCAGCGGGAGGGGAACCTACTCGGAGAAGGGGGTTATAAGGTCTGAAGAGCTTGGAAAGGCCCTATACGATCTGAAGAGGAGGGAGGTGAACGTCTCGAAGGCGACGAGGGAGGCCTTATATCCATGCGAGGGCCTCGAAGTGATAGGCGAGGTGGCCTCGGTTCAGAGGAGGATGGCCAACGTAGATGTCTTTATGATCTCAGGCCGGGAGGCCTCAAGGCCATATACGGGGGTCATATACCCGTCAGCCTCCACAAGCTACTCGAGAAGCCTGGATCTGGCGGTGAGGGGCGGAGATATAATAAGGGGGAGGATAGTAAATACGAAGAACAGGGTGCTCCAGATCTCGATAGAGGGGGAGGAGTACGGCGTAATTTTAGCCTACTGCTCCAAATGCGGCTCCCAGCTGGAGTATAGGAGGACCCGTCTCCACTGTCCAAGGTGCGGGAGGGTTGATAGGAGGAAGGTTGCCAAGCTATATGGGCTGGAGGTAGCGGATTGAGGCTGAAGCTCCTCTTGAGGGAGGATAACAGACTCGAGATGGCCTTCGGAGGGGAGGGGCACACCCTGCTAAACCTCCTCCAGAGCCTCCTGGTGAAACAGGATGGGGTGAAGATGGCGGGGTATTCTAAGCCCCACCCCCTCATGGACCGCTCAATACTATTCGTGAGCACGGAGGGGGATAAACAGCCAGAGGAGGCTCTAATCGAGGCAGCCGAGGAGGGAAAGAGGCTTCTCAAGGAGTTCCTAGAAGAGTTCGAGAAGCAGCTTAAGAGATGATTTGAAAAGGATGCCGGATGAGGGCTGAATCTAGGATAAGACAGGTCAAGAGGGAGATAAGAGCCCTCGGCATAGCTGTTAAGAAGAGAAAGGACGGCGGAAGCCTAGTGGTTGGAGTGGTATTCAGAGGAGGCCTCTACCTCGACGGGGTCATGAAGGTGGCGGCCTACGGCCCCGATATAACCAGCACGGTTGCTGAGATGGTCAAGTCCTCCCCCCATCACCCCCAGATAAGGGTCCTCCTCCTCTCCGAGGATCTTTTAGTCGAAGAGGCGAAGATCGCCCCATCCAAACTTTCCTTGGAGGTGATGAGGCCATTAATCCTTCTCTCCAGTAGGGGCTTCGCCTCACCATATGAACATAATGCCCAGAGAGAGCCCTTTGAGGTGAATCTGGGATTTAAGAACTTCCATGTAATGACCTTCGGCCTAGGGAGGAGAGAGGCTGAAGGGATACTCCGAATGACGACCAGGGATGGCGTACTCCCCGAGCCCCTGAGGGTGGCCGATATGGTCTCCTCAGCCCTGATAGGTTTGGATGAACAAAAGGTTTAAATGTGATCTCTGCGATCGCTCTCAGTCGCAAGAGGTCTAATTCTGATGAGGTTCTGTTCTAGATGCGGCACCCTGATGAGCCTCGATAGGGAGAGGCAGGCCTACATCTGCCCGAAATGTGGCGCCACAGAGACCCCTGAGAGGAGCATAGTCTACTCAAAGCCCGGAGCCTCGAGGGATAAGGTCGTCGTCATAGGGAAGGAGGAGTTGGACCTGAGGACGACCCCCAGGGTCAAGATAAGCTGCCCCAAATGCGGCAACGGCACGGCCTATTGGTGGATGGTACAGACCAGGGGGGTGGACGAGAGCACGACCCAGTTTTATCGTTGCACCAAGTGCGGATATACTTGGAGGGAGTATGGCTGAAGGGTGATCTTTAAGTCCATGTAGAATATAGAGAATAGGATATCTGAGGTGTCGGGTTGTTCGAGGTTGAGCTTTCAAATGTCGAGCCCCTCCGCAACCTGGTGAAGGCCATCTCGGTGGTTGTTGAGGAGGGGAGCTTCAGGATAGACGAGGAGCTGATGAGGCTCCTCGCTATGGATCCCAGCCATGTAGCCATGGTCGACTTCGAGCTTCCAAAGGGGTTCTTCGATAGATACTCCGCAGGGGAAGAGGTGAGGCTCACGATGAACATGAGAGAGCTTCTAAGGTTCCTAGACCGCGTGGAGAGGGGAGAACAGCTGAAGATAAAACTTGACGAGGAGCAGTCCAGGATCATCATAGAGTGCAGGCGAGGAGGTCACATAAGGACCTTCGCCATGCCCCTACTCGAGCCCGTGGAGGAGGAGGCGCCATCCCCAAAGATATTCTTCAAGGCCTCCGCCCGCTTCCTAACTCAGAGCCTCAGGAGGGCCATCAGGGACGCTTCCATCGTCAGTGAGCATGTCAGGATAGAGATATCGGCTAAGGAGATGAGGATCCAGGCCTCAGGAGAGGCGGGAAGCGTATCGAGCGTCTGGGAGTTGGGCGCCGACGACCTACTTGAGCTGAGGGCCCAGGAGGAGGCCAGAGCCACCTTCACCATCAGCTACCTCCAGGACATGATAAACGCCGCAGCCATGTCGAGCGAGGTCACCACCATAGAGCTCTCCACCGACATGCCGATAAAGATGAACTTCGAGCTACCCCAAGGGAAGCTGATATACTACCTAGCCCCCTGCATAGGCGTCTAGCGGAGAAGGGGCCTAGGAAAGGGTAATATCTTACGGGCCTCATGGTAGATGCGGCCGAGGATGATGCCGGAGAGGGAGGCCTCCAAGTACCCATTCCTCAAGGAGGCGGCCTCTCTCCTCGAAAACCTCGAACTCGGCCTAGGCGATCTGGCAGACCCGAAGTATGGGGCGCTCCTCGATAGGGGCGAGGAGCGGGTTGTACAGGCAATAAGGCGGGGCGCTGTGGGAGGGGGGCTCTCAGACGACCTGGCAGAGCTCCTCTCCTTCCCCATCGCCGTGATGCTCGTCTCGATAATAGAGGATCCATTCCTCGAGAAGAGGTATGCCCTAGCTGAGGCCGTGAGGGCTAGGAGGCAGCTGGAGGAGGAGGATGAGGAGAGGATAGCCGAGATAGCCAGGAGCGAGTTCGGCTGGAGGATCCGAACCCAGAGAAGGGAGTTAAACGATATCATCTACTCCTTTGAGCTCCACTTCGTCGATTACCTTAACAACTCCTCCTCCTTCAGGGAGGATAAGTGGAGGCTCATAAACAGGATCCTGTGGGGGGGTTACGTCCTCCTGACGAAGGCCGAGGCGGTTCGACTCCTCCAGGTAGAGGTGGAGGCCCTCATCCGTCGGCTCTCCTCGAGGCGTGTCGAGTCCGGTATCCCCGAGGCGGTGATGGAGAGGGTTGAGAGGATAAAGAGGCTCCTGGAGGAGAGCAGGTCTAGGATGGGAGAGGTAGCCCTCCCGCCTGAGGTCGTTCAGGAGGCCTTCCCGCCCTGCATACTACACTCCTATAGGACGCTCACGGCGGGGGGGAGGCTCTCACACATCGAGAGGTTCACCTTAGCATCATTCCTAGTCAACATAGGCATGGACCTGGAGCGAATAGTTCAGCTCTTCGTCTCCGCCTCAGACTTCGACGAGGGCCTAACGAGATACCAGATAGAGCACATATCCGGGCTTAGGGGCTCAAGGACGAGGTATACCCCTCCAACCTGTATGACTATGCGCACCCATCGGATCTGCCGCGACCCAGACCCCCTCTGCGGAAGGGTGAAGCACCCCCTCAGCTACTATAGGAGAAGGGCATCCGAGTTGAGAAGGCCTAAGAAGAGTTGAAGCATCCTTTAAGGGCCTGGCAGCAAGGGTTTGACGCATCCCCTGAAGGGCGACGCGGATCTCGGGCCTCCCCCTCCTTGAGGAGATCCCTTAAAGCTTTGGGTTGATATAAACCCCCTAGGGTCAGATGGCTGAGGGAAGGCGGAGCAGCACATCCTTTTTAGAGGAGCAGTTCAGGCGTTACTATAGGGTTGGCGTGGATAGGGTGGAGCCCCCCCAGGAGATGGATAGGAGGGAGTTCGGCTTCATACCCTTCGATGGGGGGGTGATGATACGCCACACCTCCTTCAGCGATCCCCCCCAGCTCCGCAGCTTCATCGTGGAGAAGGCACCCGCCCACATCTACTACTCCTCCGCCTATTACCATGAGCCTAGGGCGGAGATGGAGTCTAAAGGTTGGATGGGAGCTGACCTGGTATTCGATGTGGACGCGGATCACCTGGATGCGCCTTGCAGGATGAGCCACGACCTCTGGAGGTGTAACCAATGCGGGATGGAGGGGAAGGGAAGAGCCCCTGAGAGGTGCGCGAGATGCGGGGGAACGAGCCTAGAGGAGGAGGCCTGGGTATGCGACATGTGCCTCGAGAAGGCCAAGGGGGAGACCCTAAAGCTGCTAGACATCCTAGTCCAGGATTTCGGGGTACCCCTGGAAGGCCTAAGGGTAAACTTCACGGGGAACAGGGGATACCACATCCACGTGACGGCATCTTGGATAAGGGGGCTTGACCAGAGGGCTAGAAGAGAGATAGTTGACTACGTCACGGGGGCGGGGCTTAGGGCTGAACTGCTCGGATTCAGGCCCGGAGTGGGGGGGAGTTCACCCCTCTCAAGCCCAGGATGGATAGGCAGAGCATCCAGGGCCCTATACGACTACCTAGCTGATGGCTCCCAGAGGCCTTTGGACGAGTTTAAGAAGGAGAAGAGTGGGAGGTTGAGGGAGCTCATGGGTTCCAGGGGGGAGGTCCTCAAGGTCTTGAGGGAGGGGCCTCCCAGCGGCATCCTAAAATATTTTAGAGGAGGATCCCTGAACAGGCTTATGGAGGAGGCGGTTAAGGAGCAGGCGGCTGCCATCGATACCGTCGTGACCACGGACATTCACCGCCTCATAAGGCTGCCCAACACCCTGAACGGGAAGACCGGTTGGCTCGCCCAAGCCGTCTCCATCGAGGAGCTTGAGGAGTATGACCCCCTGACCAGCTCCATAGCCTTCAAGGGTGGAGAGGCCTCCATCTATGTTGAGAGGTCCCCCGTCTTCAGGCTGGGGGGTGAGAGGTATGGCCCCTTCAGGGAGGAGAGGGTCGACCTCCCCCTCGCCGCGGCTATATTCCTCCTATGCAGGAGGGCTGCGAGGATAGAGGGATGACCGGATATTATCAGAGGCTTCTCGAAGCCTGGATGAGGGAGCATGAGGCGGAGGGGCTTCAGCAGCTTCCAGAGGCCTTCTACAGGGAGATGTCGGAGTACTTCTTGAGGCTCAGGGAGCAGACGAGGATGCTGGAGCATGGTACGATGAGGAGCAGGATAGCCCTGAAGGAGAAGGATTACGCCGAGAGGATGCTGAAAGAGCTCTTCAACCTCAGGCTTAGGAAGATAGCATCAGTGGAGGTCGAGGGCGGACAGCTAGAGGCCTCAGCGCTGCTCCCCGAGGAGAAGCTCTTCCACTCTGAGCTGAGGAGGATCCTCAGCGAGCATGGGGAAAGGCTTAAGAGTATCCTATTGGGCCGTCAACCTCGGATCGAGGCTAGACCGACGGCCAGGGGTGGATACAAGGTGGTAAGGTTCCTCGAGGCCCTACCCGCCATAATAGGGGTGGATATGAAGACCTACGGCCCCTTCAAGCCAGAGGATGTGGCATCGATACCCATCGAGAACGCTGAAAGCCTAATAAGGAGAGGAGTCGCAAAGGAGGTGGAGGTCTCAGAATGAAGCTGCCAAAATCCATAACGACCTACTGCCCGAGATGCAGGTCTCACAACGAGTTCGCCGTCTCCATCTACAAGGCAGGTAAAAGGAGAGGAGCCAAGTGGGGGGAGAGGAGGCAGGCCGAGAGGAAGAAGGGGTATGGCGGACAGAAGTACCCCATGCAGCATAACCAGGCAAAGGTGACGAGGAAGCAGACCCTCAAGCTCGAGTGCAGAAATTGCGGGTATACCACCCACAGGGAAGGGGTTAGGCTGAAGAAGGCGGAGGTCGTATAGGATGTCCGACTGGGAGAGCCTCATCCCAAGGCCGTCTTCGAGGTTCCTAAGGGTTAGGTGCGAGAAGTGCGATGGGGAGCAGGTGGTCTTCAGCCATGCAACCCACATAGTCAGATGCAGGACCTGCGGGGAGGTCATAGCCGAGCCCACAGGGGGGAGGGCCAGGATAAGGGGCTCCATAGTCACGGCTCTGGGGTGAGGGGAGGGACATGAAGAGGCCTGAGTTACCACCCCTAGAGGATCTCGTCGTGGCGACCGTCAGGAGGATAGAGCCCTTCGGCGCATACGTCTCCCTAGACGAGTACGGGGGAAAGGAGGGGTTCCTCCACATCTCAGAGATCTCCTCAACATGGGTTAAGAACATCAGGAGCCATATCAGGGAGGGGCAGAAGGTCGTCCTACAGGTTCTGCGAGTGGACCCAGCGAAGGGCCATATAGACCTCTCCCTGAGAAGGGTCACAAAGGACGAACGCAGGAAGAAGATGGAGGAGTGGAAGAAGGCGAGGAAGGCCGAAACCCTGGTGAAGAGCGCTGGGGAGCTCCTAAAGGGCCTGGAGGAGGAGCTCGACGGGGCCGTCTCCAAGATAGTCGAGAGGTATGGAGGCCTCTACCAAGGGCTTGAAGAGGCCTCGAAGAGGGGGGCACAAGCCCTCCTTGAGGCGGGGGCCTCCCCGGAGGTCGCTGAGGCCCTGGCCAAGATAGCCTCTGAGAAGATCCCAGCAAGATACGTCACCGTCTCAGGGATCTTCGAGGTGGTATCCATGGAGCCCAGAGGGGTTGAGGAGATAAGGTCCCTGCTGCTCGAGGCGGAGAAGATGGCAGGCGAAGATGCGGAGGCCCTCATCTACACCATGGGGGCTCCGAGGTACAAAATCGAGGTCAGGGCGGAGGATTACAAGAAGGCCGAGGCCCTCCTAGAGAAGATAGTGGACTACGCCACCTCCAACTGGGTCGGGAGCGAGAGGAGGATCTCCTTCACAAGGGGATAGGGGGGTCTCCCCTGGTCTACCTCCTCAGGAAATGCACCTCCTGCGAGAGATATACTCTACGCCAAGACAGATGCCCAGCGTGTGGAGGGCCTTTAAAGGTTCCACATCCGGCCAAGTTCTCGATGGACGATAGATATCAACGTTATAGGATGATGATGCGCAGATTGGCGGAGGCGGCTCAGGAAGGCGGAGAGGTGGATCGGAGTTAGAGCCCTGGGGCGGGGGAGCCTCCCCCATCCCCGCAAAAAGCTTTATCTTGCAAATGCATCCTCTCTCTTTGATATGTTAAGGAGCTACATCAAGCTGTATGGCCCTCCGATTCTGGCGGCGATAAGGGCCCTAGAGTCCGTCGCCGTGGAGATGTCGAGGTCCGTGGAGCTCAGGTTCAGTAACCGGTGCATCCCATACCCTAGGCCGGGGCAGGAGGCCCTCGAGTGGCAGAGATATGTGGAGGGGCTGAAGCAAAGCTACGTCGAGTGTTACGAGCCCGTGAGGCTCATAAGCGACGCCCATGAGATGCTAGGAGAATATGACTTCTTCTTCGAGTGGAATAAGAGGCCGGATATTAAGCAATTGATGGAGCTGATAGGTAAGATCGACAAAGCTTTGACAGGCCTAGGATGCCTCTATACGATAACGACAAAGTGAATTTAAAGCCCAAGGACTTCTAACATCCTTTTACTATATTTCAAAGATCTGGGGAGACCTTGAGGGCGGTCATCTAATTTTTCTCTTCTTCCATGCTCCTGTGGGAATGGCCGGGGCTCCGGTCGGCTGAGGGCCT
This sequence comes from Candidatus Bathyarchaeota archaeon, assembly GCA_037439685.1. GTDB lineage: Archaea > Thermoproteota > Bathyarchaeia > TCS64 > TCS64 > JAGTRB01. The sequence continues at coordinate 15,359 of JBBIVO010000036.1, forward strand.
GCTAGTGGACGACTCCCAGTCTGTGGAGCTCCTCCCTAAATACGGTTAGGGCTCTCTTGAGGCTTAGCTGCCTCTCGACATACTGCTCCCCGCTCAGGTCCCCTCTCCTCAGCTCATCCTCCAGCCCCGCCAGCTGCCCCTCTATCTCCTCTATCCTCCTCCTCAGCATATCCGCATATGTGACGGCCGTGTCCCATCCTCGCCATATGGGCTCCAGGTCACCCCTTATGGCGCCATCCTGTATCCTCAGGATCCTACCCGCAGCCCTGGCCACGGATGGGTCATGGGTCACCATTATGATGGTCTTCCCGAACTCTCTATTCACCCTTGATAGGTAATCCACCACCATCCTTGCCGTTGAGGTGTCCAGCTCCCCTGTCGGCTCGTCTGCGAGGATGAGGGGCGGGTCGTTCGCTAGGGCTGCCGCTATGGCCACCCTCTGCTGCTCCCCCCCGCTAAGCTCTCCGGGCTTGTGGTTCATCCTCTCCCTTAACCCGACTATGTCGATGAGCTCCTCAACCCTCCTCAGCCTCTTAGACCTTGGGACTCCGAGGGCGATCATGGGAAGCTCTATGTTCTCGGCGGCCGTCAATGTTGGGATCAGGTTCATCGTCTGGAATATGTGGCCCACCTTTGCCCTCCTATACTCCACCAGCTCTTCCGGCGTGAGGCTCGTGACCTCCAAGTCGAAGGCCTTCACGTATCCAGCGGTCGCCCGATCCAACCCTCCCAGGATGTTTAGGAGGGTGGTCTTGCCCGAGCCTGAGGGGCCGATTATCGATATCATCTCCCCCTCTTCAACCTTCATGCTCAGGCCCCTCAGGGCCTGTACCTCCAGGGACCCGATCCTGTACACCTTCACGAGGTCTTTCACTATCAATGCCATCCGTTCTCTCCTCCATCTATTCCTCCAGGCTCCAGATGGGCTTGGCGGATGCCCGCCTGGCCGCGGTGAGGATGGGGATAGCCAAGGAGAGAAGGATCAGCCCTATGATGGCGGCTAGGTTTAGCTGAGCCCCTGATGGAAAGGCCATCCGCCTCTCTATTGGGGCCTGGGAGATGGAGTTGAACATCTCCGTCTCCCCCTTCAGCAGTATGTAGCCTACGGCGGATCCGAGGAGGAGGGCTAAGAGGGTGGAGGAGAGGTGCTCCACGGCCAGGACCGAGGTGAGCTGCCTCCTGGAGAATCCTCGGATGGCGAGGACGACCATCTCCTTCCATCTATTCTTCAGGCCTGTCGAGACGACCAGGGCTACCCCCACCGATGAGATGATCGCGGCTATGTAGACGCCCATCTCCTCTATCCTGCGGGAGCCGGTTAGGAAGATGTTTGTGGAGGCCTCCTTAACCCTCAACTCGGCGATGTCAACCCCCTCGATGTTGGGATCCATCCCTCGAACCGAATCGCTGAAGGTGGTTGGGTCGAGGCCCTCCTTAAGCCTAACTAGGATCCTGACCTGTCTCACATCGGCCTCCTCGATCCTGTTCAGGAGGGATAGTGGGACATAGGCCGTCGGGTTTTGGATGGTCCAGCCCGTGGGAGGCCTCCTCCCGAAGAGGCCTACTATGAGCAGTGGGTGGGCCCTCGCCCCGGTCTTTATCAGCATCGTGCCGTTAAGGTTGATCCCCAGGGCCTCCGCTGCTCCCCTCTCCAGCATCGCGGAGAGGTCTGAGGCGGCCATCCTCTCGAGGGGGTCAGCCCCCTCCATCCAACCCTCCTCGGTATATGCCACTTCTCCCCACCTGTGGGGGTCTATCGCCCTTATGGGTATTCTGCCCAGGGCGCTGTCCGCCTCGAACCATGCCTCGACGGCGGCGCCTAGGACCCCCTCAAGCCCTGCGACCCTCTCAGCGAGCTCCTCCGCCCCCCTCATCGAGTAGAGCCATATGGAGGCGTCCGCCCCCACCGTCATCCTGATGGTGCGGGCCATGAACTCCTCGGAGCTCGCTGCGCTGCCAACGATGGATAGGCTGTAGCCCACTATGATGGCGACCATGAGGGTTGAGGAGGCCACCCTTCCCAGGTCCCTATGGGTCCTGAGGGTTGAGAGGGATGAGAGATCGCCGATGATCAACCTCGCGAGCCTGCCGGTCAGTTGGTGGAACCCCGTTGAGAGCTGGATGAGGAGCTTGATGGAGCCGTAGAGGAACAG
>JBBIVO010000037.1:0-17492 GCA_037439685.1 Candidatus Bathyarchaeota archaeon
GATACATCAGCCTACTTCTATTAGCTATGGCCATCGAGGGCGTAGCCTGGGGGACGAGGGCCGTTACGGAGTGGGCCCTCCTGGGAGACGCTTTAAGGGGAGGCCATCGGGGGTGGCGGTCTCCTACCTCTCCACAATGTTCGAGGTAGGCGAGGGGCTAGGAGCCATAATCGCGGGGATCCTGGCGGCGATGATGCCCATAAACCACATCTTCAGGGTTGCAGTCCTCCTCCTAGCCCTCGGAACAGTTCCAATAGCTCTAATGAGGGGGAAGAGGAACCCTCATTAATAGTAGGGGACACTTGAAAGGCGTTGAGGCTCTAGACCCAAAGGACCCGAAGGATGGAAAGCCTCGCCACGCCTATCGGTTGGAGTTTCAAATGCGGCGAGCACTTAAGGAAGCGCGATTAGCCTGAGCCGGGTTGAACAATTAAATGGGGCCGGTGGGATTTGAACCCACGACCTCGCACGAACCGTGCCCTCCTATTTTGTGGTGGAGGGCTCCCCAGGCGCGAATCTTAGACCAAGCTGGACCACGGCCCCAGTGCATATAAAGATCTCCTAAATATGAGGCTTTCCCTTTCGATTCTAAGTTTTAGGGGTGTGCCCATCCGCCTCGCCACCCTCTCTCTTTAATCTATTTTCTCTTTTGAATAAATTAGTAACCTGTTCAATAATGGCTGATCGATATAAATTCTTATTAGCTTAATGTTCATCGATTATTTGGCGGTTCGATTGAGGATCCTCGGCTTGGAGGGAGAGGCCTCTCAGAGCCTTGAATGGAGGAGTTTAATGGGGTTTGATGGAGGTCAGCCCCCAGGATCCGGCCTCCTAAGAGGTGAGGCTCGTTGACCTCCATGAGCTTTGAAGGGGAAAAGGGGAGCCTGAGGGTTGATGTTCACTGCCACATCTCCATCCTCGAATACGCTGATCCGAGGAATCCAAGGGTTGTGGCCGTCTCGAGGGAGGAACTTCTATCTGACTTGGATGAGGCCGGCTTCGACTTCGCCATCATACTCTCCGATAAGAGGACGCCTCCGGAGAGGGTCTCCGAGTTCATATCTTCCTCGGGGCGGCTGTTAGGCTTCGGTTATGTGAACCCCCTTAGTCCCGAATCTCCCTCAGAGGTTTATAGACAGAGGGGGGAGTTGGGCCTCTACGGCCTCAAGTTCTACCCAACCTTGGATGGATATGCGGCTGATGATCCGAAGGCCTTCAAGGTTTATGAGGCCGCCTCGGAGCTTGGAATGCCCGTGATGTTCCATCAAGCCGGCATGCCTGAGAGCTATGCCATGCTTAGACATACCGAGCCGGGGCAGATAGATGCCGTCGCAGCCTGCTTCCCAAACCTGATGATCATCTTAGCTCACCTCGGCTATCCAAGGGTTGAGGAGTCCCTCTATCTAGCTAGGAAGCATAATAACATCTGGCTGGATATAAGCTGGGTATACGGCGATATCAGACACTCAAGCTATCGATACTTCCTCTGGCGAGACCTTCTGAAGGCATTAAACCTTGGGGTCTTGGACCGCATCCTCTTCGGCACGGACTATCCGGGGATAAGGCAGGGGGAGTATGTCGAGTTGCTCATGTCCGTCAACAGATACGCGCCCAGCCCTGAGCTTGAGATCCCCCTCAAGGGCCTGCAGGGGGTGCTCGGGGAAAACGCCAAGCCCCTCCTACAAAGGATGTTGGCCAGAGGCGATCGATGATGGGAATCTTAAGTCTAATCTTCAATGTTTAACATGTCCATGTTCTAACTTCTCTCTGCTCTATATCGCAGAGGTTTAGGAGGAGTTTATAGTCTTCTTCCCTCATAGTTCTTTTGTATCTCCTCAGGGCGTTGAGGAGGGGCTCCCTCTCCGGAAGTTTTATCCATCCCCCGAGGAGCCGCCTGACCCTATCATTGATGAATAGGTACTGGGTGAGGGCTGTAACGTTGGAGGCCTTTCTCTGGGTGCTCGACGACTCGAAGTCGATGAGGACAGGCCCTCCTTCGGCTATGAGGATGTGGCGGTGGGCCCTGCTCAGCTCCCCATGGTGGAGGCCTATCAGGTCGAGCCTCCTAGCCATCTCGAGAAGCTCTCTAATTGTGGCCCTAACGGCTTCGGCGTTGAGGCCTGGCTTCGAGAGCCACTCAGAGAGGTAGTTGCCCTCCACGAGCTCCATGAGGATGAGGCTCTCCGAGGCTCCTAGGAGCCTCGGCCCGACCGAGACGGTGTTTGCCATCCTGAGCATCTCCGCCTCCCTCTTGAAGGCTCTCCCATCCGCGTCCAGCCTCCGAACCTTTAGGGCCGCGGGTCCATCCCTGGTCTTCACGGCCAAGACCATCCCGGTGTGGCCCTTTCCGAGAACCGGCATCCCATCGATAAGCTGTCTCCCCCTGAGCTCGATGGCCGTTACCCTCAGCCCCTCGGCCTCCTCGACCCTCCTCAGAACCTCTCGGGGCTCCAACCTCGGGTAAGAGAGCAGGATGGCCGCGCGGCTGCCCGGGATCTCCCTCAATGGAATCGTCTCATTCAAGCCAGGCAGGCCTTCCCCTCATAAATTCCGAGATGAACTTGGAGAACCCCATCTCCAATGCCTCTAAAACCTCTTCGTTCACGAGGATCTTGTAGCCCTCCTTTAATCTTTCACTAAGGATGCGCGGTATCCCTATCTCCCTCCCCCCTCCGGCTATGGCCTCCTCTAGGAGTTGACGGGCGTCCGTGTGCCTCCTCCTCCTCTCAACCCACCATCGTCCATCCTCTATCCAAGGCCCCGCGACGGTTGCCTCGTCTTTGAGGCAGGCCCTCAGGAAGCGCTCGCTATGATCCGCCATCTCGACGGGGGGTCCCATGAACCTGATGGTGCTCGGTATCTCCAAGCTCTCGAGTTCGAATATTATTATGTGCCTTGAGGCCTCATCGCTCCAGGAGGAGGACCTCAGGACCCTGAACCCCATCCTCTCAAGGAGCCTAGATAGGGCTCTCTCTGCCCTGTACAGCTGTCCCCAGAGGATGTCTGGGACAGGGGGGGAGGCGTCAGGTATTATGAGGAAGAGGATGGGTGGATCCCGACCCGTAAGGGCTTCCAGTATGGAGGCTGGATCTGGCCTCTCCTCGGGGAAGAAGAAGCACATCCTCGGATGCTTGAGGAACTCCCTTGAGGCGGCCGTGAAGGTCCATATGCTCCTCTCGGAGACGGCTGAGGCCACATTTCTGCCCGGGTCGACGGGATCCACAACTATCAGGGGGCTCTGGAAGACCCTCCTCAGTTGGTCCCTCCCCCACCTGCCCGTAATATCTATCGCCTCTCCCCTCCTCCAGCTTGAGGCCCTGGATAGGACCTCCTCAAAGGATCCTAGGCTGATGACGAGCAGCTCGCAGAGATATCCTGAGAATCCCCCAACCCTGACCTCAGCCCCGTAGACCCCCACCCCCTTCATGAACTGCTTGAGGAGCCTCGCGTCGTCTCGCCTCTCTCGGCTGAGCCTCTCATTCACAAACCTAGTGTGTAGGGGCGTCCTGTCAGTGGCCGAGTATAGCCTCCTTCCGGGCTCAACCCTGAAGCATGGGACGAACTCGACCTCGAAGCCGTCTATAAAGGCCTTAATGTATGGGTGCTCAGCGTAGGCCTCAACCCATCCGGAGCCCACATAACCCTTGGCGACATCCAGGGCCCTCTGAAATATCGTCCGGTCATACCTCGAATCCAATATCATGAATAGGTCTATATCCTTCTCCCCGGCTATCCATGTACCCCGGGCAGCGGAGCCGTGCACCTCCGCTGCCCCGTCGATCCCAGCCTCCCTCAGGAGCCTGCTCAGGTCATCCTCAAGCCTTGAGCATAGGAGCCTCAGGGACGCCTCCTCCTCCTCGCTCGGGGTAATCCTCCTCAGGACCCTCTCCCTCAGCTCATCCCATCCCCCTTCCATCAAGGCCCAGCAGATCCGAAGGGGGGAGGTTGACTATAAGGTCGACGGTTCCACCTAAAGAGTCTAGGGATGAGCCGACCCTCCTAGGTTTGGCATGCCTGAGGGCTGCGGCCGCTCACCTAAGCTGCATTGGCGCATCTTGAAAATCAAGCTCTCACAATTTTATGCTCTATTTTTATCTTATGTTCTTCAAGCCTCCTAAATACCTGTTGGAATATCTCCTCATCCCTCCCCATAACCTCCGGTGGTTTGACGCCCTTCCCCACCTTAAACCCTGAGATAAGCGCCTTCGCGACGGAGGTTGCCGTATAGGCCGTCGTCCTCGCCATCGCCGTGATCCCCCTCTCCCTATCGTAGCCGTCTAAAAGGTGATAGAGATGGGTCAACCTCTCCCCTCTACTCGTGCCTGAGGCCTCAACCCTTAATGCTAGAATGTCCTCTGCCTGAGGCCTATACAGCCTCCTCTCCAGCGCCTTGGCCGTGAGCCTCTTGATCGGAATCTTTAACCCCTCTATCTCTATGGACCCGTCATCTAAAAGTCCCAGGTCCCTAAGCAGCCTCACCTTCTCGGCGTGTCCGGGATATCTCAGGGTCTTCTCCCACATCTCCTCCGCCTCCACGGTCTTCAATAGCGTTCTTAGGCCGTCGGTGTAGAAGGCCTCGAGGACGCCCAACCCTGGAAACTCAACCTCTTCGAGCCCCGTGAGGGGCTCAACCTCGATAAGCCTCCCTCCCCTCACTATCCTCACCCTCCTCGTATACTCGTCCAAGAGGTCCTCAGGAGACCAGGTTAGGGTGTATCCTAGAGGGGGCTCAGGCCTGGCGGGGATTCCGCCCACGTAGATGTGGATGGTGTGGACCCGATCAAGCATATGCGCGGCTCGGCCCACCAGCATGTTGCTGAGGCCGGGGGCTACCCCACAGTCGGGGATGATGGTGACCCCCGCCCTGGAAGCCTCCTCGTCGAGCGTCATGGGGTCCTCTGGCATGTAGGAGATATCGACCAGGTCGACGCCCACGTCGATGCAGGCTCTAGCCAGGCCGAATCCCAGAGCCCCGGGCAGGAATCCCATGGCCAGGTCAAACCCTTTAAGGGATCTCCTAAGCTCTAGGCCGTCGCTGGCATCTATCCTGAGCCACGAGATATTATCTCCACCAGCCCTCTCAGCCGCGGCTTTGGCCTTCGCCTCCACCTTATCGGCTAATACCACCTCGATGGATGGCTCCCTTGCGAGGTCCTCGGCGGCCACGGAGCCCATCTTGCCGCAGCCAAGGAGTAGAACCCTCACCGCGGATCCCACCATCGAATGCTGACCCGGCTTATTTTATCCTATCTACCCGGTGGCCATCCAAAGGCCCTCGCCACATTCCAGAAGGTTTATGGCGTTTAGAGGGCCGACCACAAAGATGAAAGCACTGATAACGATTCTACTACATAAATCTGCTTAAATACGCTATCTGATCAGGAGATGGTGGGTGTCCTCTATGGAGGAGCTGGAGAGGGCCAGGGACAGGCTGGCCGAGATATACTACAGGTATCACCCCCCGCTTAAGACGGCCTTCTTGGAGGATACGGATTGGGTGTGGGGAGGCAGGTGGGGCGTGGACACGGAGGTTGGAAGGCTTAGGAAGGTACTCCTCCACAGGCCTGGACTTGAGATGGAGGCGGTTAAAGAGCCCTATGAGGAGTGGCGGTATGAGTACAAGCCCGACCTCGGGGAGATGCAGAGGGACTATGAGACCCTCAAAGGAGCCTTTGAGGAGGAGGGGGTCGAGGTGGTTGAGAGGGTGCCTGAGGATGCTCCGAACCCGAGGCTCGTGAAGTCGATATATACTAGAGATCCATCCTTCGCGGTCCCAGGAGGGGTCATCATAGGCAGGATGTATGACAGGCTTAGGAGAGGGGAGGAAAGGTACACCTTGAGGACCCTAGCCTCGATAGGCTGCCCAATCCTCAGGGTCGTAAACGGGAGGGGGATCATCGAGGGCGGCAGCGTCATGTGGATAACCCCAAAACACCTGGCCATAGGCCTCTCCTGGAGGGTGAACGAGGAGGGGGCTAGGCAGGTGGCCGAGGTGGTCTGGGCTGAGGATCCGGAGATCGAGGTCCACGCCCAACCCATATTTGGCGGGCACATAGACGGCTTCATATGCATGGTCGACGTCAGAACCGCGGTGGTCTCGAGGGATGGGCTGGCCTACACCACCTACGAGTGGCTGAAGGAGGAGGTGGGCCTCAACATAATCGAAAGGCCGAGGGAGGTATACGTCGCGGCGGTCGCCGTGAAGCCTGGGAGGGTCATCTGCGCCTCAGGAGAGGGAAAGGAGGAGGGGATAAGGCTGCTCGAGAGGAATGGCATAGACGTCATATCGATAGAGATACCGAGCCTCGTGGAGCCCAGGAACAGCGGCTCTATCCACTGCTTAACGATGCCGATACTCAGAGACCCTGAGCCCCAAGGATAGGAAATCAACCGCGAAAACGGCTGACCCCTAAGGGCGTGACCGAAGGCCTGCTTAAGCTGGCCTTAGCTGAGGCGACAAAACCTTTACGCTCTTAAGTCCGAGCGAATTACCATCTGCCCTTTCCGCTTCACGTTTAATCTGCACAAACCACACATATGAGCCGATGGAGCTAGAAGAGGCAACAAAAAGTTGTATGAGAAGGGCCAGTGGCTGTCACAAACAATCGGACTTAATTATGTGATTTTTGATGGTGGATGGTGTCGGAGCATTTGTTAAGGGTTAATGATAGGTCTTTTTGATGGCCTTCTCGAGTGCTGATGATTTCATACTTCCCCAGCTCTCTGCGGAGCCGAAATGGAGATGAATGTGACTTTTGCTACTCCTCCACGAAGTTCGTGAATAACCTGTAGAGGGGAGCGGTGGGGCAGCCTGCCAGTTCCATCGTTGAAGGCCTCCCAGCCCACGCAAAGGGACCTTGAGCCGCGGTACGAGCCATGCCTCATCACGTTCATGGAGCTGCATGGGGGCAAACTGTGCCATTAGGCCAGCATATCCTGGAAAGAGCTCAACACACTCCGAGGCCTAAAGTCTATTTAGTCCAATTTTGAGATGACCTCTCTATATAATTAAGAGCGGCAAAATCTTTAAATGAGTATATTTTATACTCTTATAAAATTATCATAGAGGACTTCTTCAGACTAAGATGAGTTTTTATTCTTCAATTATGGCTTCTTTTTGGATGGAGGCTCCCGAGGTAGGAGGAGGCATATGGCGATTGAAGCTGCCCTTACGCGGCGGCCTAAGGTACGTGAACGCCTATCTACTATCCGACATGGAGACCCTCGTGGATCCGGGAGGGGATGGCAAAGAGGCCCAAACCGCCCTTGAGAGGCAGCTCTCGCGCCTCGGGGTTGAGGCCTCGAGCATCAAGCGCCTAGTGATTACCCATCTTCATAGAGACCATATAGGTCTGGTGGGCTTCTTCAGGTCGGCCTCTGGGGCGGAGGTCTATGCTCATGAGGAGGCGCTGAGGGGGTCAACCCCTCATCATCGGGGGGAGAGAAGGGGCATTGTGGCCGACCCACTAGGGGGAGGCATATTATTCGGGGTGTTGGGGATACTTGAGGGGGGCATTAAGGGGCTGCGACCCATGATCCAGATCGACCGTATGCTCCGGGATGGGGATCTCATAATCCTAAAAGGCTCAACATTGAGGGTTTTATGGACCCCTGGACACTCAAGGGAGCATATGTGCCTCCTAGAGGCTGAGAGGAAGGCCCTCATCTCCGGCGACCACATCCTCCCCCACATCACCCCCCACATAGGCCTCAGAACGTTGGAGGGGAACCCCCTCGGAGACTACCTTGCCTCGCTGAGGAGGCTGAGGGAGCTCGATGTGAGGCTGGTCCTCCCCGGCCATGGGGAGGCCTTCACAGACCTTAAGGGGCGGATAGACGAGATCGTGGAGCATCATGAGAGGAGATTGAGGGAGGTGGAGAGAGCTTTGGCGGGAGGGGAGAAGACCGCGTTGGGGGTTGCCGAGAAACTCACGTGGAAAAGCGTGCCCTGGAGCACCATGCCCCCCTGGGTCAAGTTGATGGCAGCTGAGGAGGCGCTCGCGCACCTGGTGTACCTGAAAAGCCTGGGGGTGGTAGATTATAGACCCCGGGGCGGGGTTCCATACTTTAAAATGAGATAGTTGTTCTGCTCTTAGTTGTATATCCCAATCACCTTATCGTTTGGATACGCCCCCGTCTTGGGCGTCCCTATGTTATAGCCTTCGGTGGCCTCCTTCCCGCACAGGTGTTCTATTATCCTTGAGGGGTCACCCCTCATCGTTATCTGGATCGGGCCGAGGGGCGCCTCCCTCGGGTGATGGAAAGATACGTGTTTCATGTAGGCCGCCTGCCTATTCAACCCAAATCTTATGGTATCCCCCTCCACCCTCCTATTCAGGTGGGCCCTCGCCGCGTCCCTTATCCTATCCCTCCTGAGCATCTCCCTAAGGTTTTCGAGCGCCTCAACCCCGCTCAACCTCAGAAGGGTGCCATCCCCCGCAGCCTCCCTCTCAAGGGTTATCTCCCCAAAGACGTTTCTTATGGCTAACTCTACCTTTGCCGGGTCCTCGGTGGGGTTCACATACGCCTCCACCTCAACCTCAACCTTCAAGGTTCCGAGCCTCCCCAACCGCCCCCCGGCTTTGTAGGGCCCTCACCAGCCTCTTCGCACACCTCTCCAGGTTCTCTAGGGGGCCCTCGTTCACGACCATGTAATCGGCCATCGCGATGGCTGAGCCCAGCCCGAAGGCCAGCTCCCGCCTATCTCTATTCAGGAACTCCTCCCATGTCATGGTGTCATCTCTTCTACCCCTTTTCAGGATCCTGTTGAAGCGCGTCCTTGGGGAGGCGTGGACCGCCAGTAGGGCCACCTCGAAGGCCTCTCTGAAGGCCTCCACCTCCTCTAGGCTCCTGATCCCGTCAACCAGCACCCTATCTGAAACCCGTTCCCTGAGCCGTTCTCTGAGGGCCTCGATGCACCTCCTGGCCACCGCCGCCTCCCCCTCCACCCTCCTGAGCTCCTCCGCTATCAACCCCAGGTTCTGGGAGGTGGGCTCCAGCCCCCGAGCGCGTGCCAACTCCCTCACGGCGTCTCCCATATTGACGATTAGGTATCCCTCCCTGCCGATATACTCCGCGAGGGTGGTCTTGCCAGAACCAGGCATCCCAGTTATGAGGACCACGCCCCCTCCTCCATTCATTATCCAACCCTCTCCAGTCCCATCTCCCTAGTCTTCACGTAGACCTCCCTCACCCCCTCCCTCACCGCCTCCATAGCCAGTTTCAGCATCCTCTCCCTACCTGGGGGGCTGAGCCTCTTAAGCTCGGGGCTGAGGACATCTCCAAGGTTTGAGAACTGCTGGAGATGATATGAGGCGACCAGGCCCCTGATGCTCGATGCGATGCTCCTGATGAAGGCGGGATCGTCTGAGATGGTTGGCACTATCGTGGTTCTCGCCTCGACCTCAACGCCAAAGTGGCTGCAGAGCTCCAGGGTGCGCTTAACTCCCCATACGGCGGCCTCACCCTGGGTGGGGAGGCCTATAACCCTCCCATAAACATCGGCCTCCAATGGGGCCTTCACGTCTAGGGCCACCCTCTCCAGCAGCCTCCTGGCCAGGAGACCCTCAACCGCCTCAGGTAGGCTTCCATTGGTCTCTATCATGACCTTCAGGCCTAATCTCCCGGCCATCTCCGCCGCCTCGGCGAGGCCGTCGGGCTGCAGGAGGGGCTCCCCCCCAGAGAAGACGACCGAGTCGAGAAGACCAATGTTTGCCTCTATCCGCCCTCGAAGAGAGTCTAGGCTCAGCTCCTTCCCAGAGTCCATGGAGATAAGGCTCGAGTTTTGACAGTAGGGGCATCTGAAGTTGCATCCTGAGAGGAAGATGATGAGGGAGACGTTGCCATACCAGTCGACGGTTGAGATGTCCACGATGCCACCTACCCTCAGCCTCCCCCCCATCGGAACCACCCTCTGATCCAGGCCCCTTTTAAATAAACATTCGCTCTTAATCATGGATGCTGTTAAGATAAGGATTTGATAATGAAACAGCGATTGCTCGATGGAACGAATGAAACTTCCCACATTTTGGTTATTCCCCCTTCCAGGCTGAGGCCTCAGTTTTGACTGTAATTCTCTCTTGCTGAGGAGGGGGGCCAAGCGGCTACAAGGCGGATAGGTAGAGGGCTGCAAGCCTCAGCCTCACCCTCTCCTGGTATTGATGGATGCTTCAAAGGCGGCTTCAAGCTACACCTTCAGCGAGGCCCCCGTGGCCCTCAACTGCCCATGATGGAACCTTGAAGAACCCCTTAAAAATTGGAGACCTGCCCAAACCTCCCAGTCTTCAACCCCCCAGAGCTTGGCCCTTCCTTCGATTGTCGCGATGAGCGTCCTTTAACATGCGAAACCTCACCGCGATACGGATGATCAAACGCATCGTATGCATATGTGGACAGCCATGCGAAACCTACCTCCTCCCCCCAGGGCTGCCGAGGAGAGGCATAGCCTCTCTATCCTCAAAGGCCTGATGGGGATGAAGGAGGCTGTTGGGAGGGGTCAGCCTGAAGGGGGGAGCTGAGGGGAGAGGGGGATCCCACTCCACAGGAGCATCAGCAGCACTTTGGCTTCCACTCATCTCGTCTACCTTTAAGCCATTAAGGCTTCAAGGAGGCCTTCAGCCCGTGGAGGCCAATTTCGATACGTCTGCAACTTGGGTGCAAGTTCATCTTCAAAGGGCTGAAATGGGGCGTCATGGACCCTATGAGAGGATGAAGTGTGGTGCCGCGGGAGTGATTTGAACACTCGACATTCCGGTCTTCAGCTTCGCCCTTCCCCTAGGGGGAAGTCGGACGCTCTCCCAGCTGAGCTACCGCGGCAGGCGATCTACCTTTCCCAAAGTTTTAATATAAAGATTTTCTGTTGAAGGCCCTCCCGAGAGCGCGTATCGCCTCCTGCGAGCCCGAGCCGCATGAATTCGTCTCCTATCACGGCGATTCTCCCGCTAACCCACATTGGATTTCGTATGTGAAGGTGGCACCCGCCCCGCATGAGGGCCCCTCCCTCTTCAGGAGGCGCATTCCGCACCCCTCCTGGAGCTTCTTCGATGAGAGGGCTGCACAGATGCTTGGGATCTTCCCCTTCAGTCCCATATCCTTCTGGACCTCACCGGCCTTTAGGGTTATGGTCTTGGCGCCCTTATCCCTAGCTGGCTTCACATACCTATCATGAACGAATTCCCTAACCTCATCCGCCAGAGATTTCACGCCTCTCTATCCGTGGAACACGCTTAAAGGCCTTTTGGATGACTAAACCTCGAGGGGATAATCATAATTATTTGGTGAGAGTAGTCTATGTCATGTTTAAACGGATTTTGGAAAGGCTTGAGGGGGAGATCTCAGGGGAGTCAGCCCTCAGCCTGATCTACGATCTAAGCAGCTATCACAGGATTCAGGGGAGCCCAGGCCTAAGGGGTGCGGTGGCCTACGCAGCTGAGGCCCTGAGGGGTTACGGCCTCGAGGTTGAGGTTAGGAGATACCCGGCCGACGGCAAGACCTACTTCTGGAGCAACCTGATGTTCAGGGAGTGGAGCTGCATGGATGCCGAGCTGAGGCTGGTGGAGCCCCGTGAGGAGGCGAGGACCCTGGCCAGGTGGTCAGACTCCAGGTTCAGCCTCATCCAGAGGAGCCATCCAACCCCTCCTGGAGGCGTGGAGGCTGAGCTGGTGGTCCTGGAGGATGGTGAGGAGGAGGCCGAATATGAGGGGCTGGATTTGGAGGGGAAGGTCGTCTTGACCCGTGGGGACGTTGGCAGAGTATACGAGCTGGCCGTCGATCGGAGGGGGGCGATAGGGATAATCTTCGACGGGATGAGAACCATTCCACCCGTGAGGAGGGAGGGGGACCTCGACGACGCCCTCCAATACACGAGCTTCTGGTGGACTGGAGAGGAGAGGCCGGCCTTCGGATTCGTCTTATCTCCGAGGTTGGGGAGGTGGCTTAGGGGGCTGGCCAGGGATAGGATGGGGAGGGGGCCTTGAAGGTCTGGGCCAAGGGCGAATCCCAGTTCTACGATGGGAGCATCGAGAGCGCGGTCGCAGCCATAAGGGGATACTCCGATGAGGAGGTCCTAGTCCTCGCCCACATCTGCCATCCGAAGCCCTCCTCCAACGACAATGCCTCGGGCTGTGCGGCCGCCATGGAGGCGGCGAGGGCGCTGAGGAGGCTCATCGATAGGGGGGAGCTCCCCCGGCCCAGGAGGACGATAAGGTTTATGCTGATGCCCGAGATGACCGGAACCTACGCCTGGCTCGCCGAGGACGAGACGAGGATCAGCAGGACCGTGGCGGCCCTGAACCTGGACATGGTTGGGGAGGACCAGAACCTTTGCGGAGGGCCGCTGATAGTTGAGAGGACGCCCGAGGCCACCCCCTCCTACACCAATGCCCTCCTCGAATCCATCTTAGATGAGGTCAAGCTCGAGGGGAGGAACCTGGCGGGCACCACTAGGTATCCCCTCTTCAAGCATGCCATAACCTCCTTCTCGGGTGGAAGCGACCACTACATCCTCAACGACCCATCGGTTGGAATTCCATGCCCGATGATGATCCAGTGGCCCGATAGGTTTTACCACACGAGCTACGACACACCCGACAAGGTGGACCCCGAGATGCTCAGGAAGGTGGCCTTAATGGCCGCGACATACGCCTACTTCATAGCCAATGCGGGCCCAGAGGAGGCCCTCTGGCTCACCGGCGAGACGGCCGCGAGGAGGAGGACCCAGATAGCATCATTCATAAGGGCTAAGATGTGCGCGATAATGGAGGAGGCGGAGAAGGAGAACCCCGAGGCCAGGGTCCATAAAGGCCTGAAGGAGCTCGAGGGAGGGGTGAGATTCCTCTCAGATAGAGGGATCGAGGCTGTCAAGAGCATAAGAAGGCTCACAGGCGGGAGCCCAGCCCACAAGGCCCTCGAGGAGAGGGAGATATCCACTCTAGAAACCTTCGCAGAGGGGGAGCTCCAACTGGCCGAGTATACCCTAAAGGTGTACCTCAACTCAAAGGGGATAAAGCTGACCCAGAGGGGGCTGGAGGGGAGCGAGAGGGATGCGGCCTCCACCATCCCAAGAAGGCTGCATAGGGGCCCCCCATCGACCAGATCCTGGATAAGGAGGCTATCGAGGCAGGAGAGAGACGCCCTGTGGAGGCTGGAGAGGGAGCACAGGGAGGGCAGGATCCTAGGAACCCTCGCCCTATACTGGGCCGATGGGAGAAGGAGCCTCCTGGAGATCGCCGACCTCGTGGAGCTTGAGACGGGGAGGAGAGACCTCGACTACCTCGTAGAATACTTCAACCATCTAGAGAGGATGGGCCTAATAGAGCTCGTGAGAGAGCAGTTGCGGAGCTCGTAGGATTTTATTTCCTCCCTCAAATCCATCATCGAGGCCGTTGAGAGGTTTCAGAGCCCCTCATCCCGAGCATCTTCAAACCCAATAATCATCTCACCATATTTTCCAATCGATATTGAAACCTCCAGTTTCATTAAATTTTGTTGAATGGCCCTGAAATGATGTAATAACCTTAAGGCCAGTTTAAAGAGGGAAAATTAGAGCTCTTCAGATAAACTCCTATCAATTTAAGATTCTATAAATTTTTATGATGAAAACTCATAAACGAAGTATAATTTAATAGACGCCTTCGATATATTAATCCAAGTTTAGAAATAAACTTTTAAGTTTCAAATACTCAACGTAAGATGAGGGACCTGATACGTTCAGGGAACAGTACCTAGAATACGTCATCTTGGTCGTTGAGGAGCTTAGGGCGAGGCTTCGAGAGGATCTGGTATCCGTGGTGCTCTTTGGGAGCGTCGCTAGGGGTGAGGCGGGGAGGGGGAGCGACATCGACCTCCTCGTGGTCTGTGAGGCCTTCCCCCCAGAGGGGAGGTTCGAGGTATTCGAGGAGGTCGAGAGGGCCCTACTAAACTCTGAGCCTAGAAGGAGGCTTAAGGGGCTCGGACTTGGGACCCTCATAAGCCCCATACCCCTGACGAGGGGCGAGGTGGAGGTGAACCCACCGATACTCCTGGACATACTAGCCGAGGGGATGATCCTCTACGACGAGGGGGGCTTCATGGAGAGGCATCTGAGAAGGCTTGAGGAAAGGCTGAAGGCCTTGAAGGCGAGGAGGATCCAACTCCCCGGGGGAAGGTGGTACTGGGATCTCAAGCCCGATTACAGGTTTGGAGAGGTCGTCGAGATATGAGGAGCATAGATATGGCCCGGGAGTATATCGAGAGGGCCTCAAGAACCCTAGGCGAGGCCAGGAACGCCTTCCAGGCCGGGGACAGCCCCCTCACGGTCAGGAGGGCCCAGGAGGCTGTGGAGCTCTCGCTGAAGGCGGCGCTCAGGCTCCTCGCCGTGGAGTACCCCAAAGAGCACGACCTCAGGGATATCCTATTGGAGGTTGCCGAGCACAGGGAGATGCCCGACTGGTTCAAGGCTGATCTGGAGTTCATGGCATCGGTCTCCAGCGACCTCGCAAGGAAGAGAGGCCCAGCCTTCTACGGGGATGAGGCCGCCCTAAGACCCCCATCATCCCTATTCACCAAGGAAGACGCCTTAAACGCCCTCCTTAACGCTGAGAGGGTTCACAACAACTGCAGAAGATTGATCGAGACCATCTCCTGACCAGCCAGAAAGATTAGACATAAAAGAGTTCTAGGGCATCACCATCTCTGAGCGGCCCAACCTAGAGGTTTCCAGAGCGAAAGAGAGAAAAAGGGCTATAGGAATTAGATAGAAGAGCGAACTCGCGGGCCGGTGGTCTAGTGGTATGACACCGCCTTGACGCGGCGGTGGTCGCCGGTTCGAACCCGGCCCGGCCCACTATATTTTTTAAGTGAGTCTCCAAAAATCTATTCTATTTAGAGATAGCTGGTTTAATGCTGATGGGTAAAGGTAGGATAATCCGAATTTCAGGGAACAAGCTGGGCATCTACATACCCGCAAAACTTCACAGCAATCGGGCTTTCCCATTTAGACCAAGACAGGACGTTAAGGTTAGGATAGAAAAGAAAAGGCTAATCATAGAGTGATGGTGTGAGAGGAAAGCCCAAGAATGAAATTGTTGTGAAAATACCATCGCACTGGGGTAAGAGGAAAATATTTGACTGGGGTAAAGTTCCGTGGAACACAGTATAGCTTATCGTGCGATAAGCTTCATAATAAAAAAATTTCCTTCCGAGCCAAATTAAACATTTACTTTAAAACTTGACGGATGGTGCTACTTCCTCTTCCCCTTTTTTATAACGACTTGTGATATGTTTGATTACTTTGGCCAGCGGCTCATACTTAAAGACAAAAGTGTGGCCCTTTTTGCTTGCTGCGTAGAGCCATGCGCCATAGTATAATGGGGGACCGAGAATTTAGCCCAGGCTGGTTCCAACAGACCATACGCTAACCACGCTACTCCAAGCCCTAAACTCAGAAGGCCCAAGTGCTTGTAAAGACTTTTTCTTTGAATCCTCCATTTAATCACCTATTAAAAGTTGAAGTTCTGTCTATAATAGTTATCATGCCTTGCTTCATTTCACTTGGTCACTTTACAGCTGATAAAAGGCTTCGCTACGTATCGCCCAAATTGCCCTCGGCACTTTAGATATCCGCAAACCGTTATACGAAATGCTCACTTCGGGGTGAAAATATAAACATATGAACGAATTGAACATTTAGGGGGTTAATGATGAGATTGTTTGATTTACTAAGAAATCCAACCGAATTTTTTGAAAAAGTTAGAGATGAAAAATTGGAAGCCCGCTTTCAAATTCTTTTTGGTAATTACAGTAATTCTCTCTATTGTTACGCCAATTATGAATTATTTTAGAATCGAGAGTACGGACTTCTCCTCGGCGTACCAGGCTCAAATTTTGGCTTATAGATTTTTGAAAGGCACCTTATTAACTCAATACGGAACTTCGGCATATCTGATTGAAGCATTTTTTATTATGGGGTTCGCCGTTATTATATTACTTTTCCTAACAGGATTTTTACACCTGACCTTTAGGCTGATGGGTGGTAAAGGACCGGTTTTAAACGCTTGGAAGGCTTCATGTTATGGGGTCGGCCCCTGTATACTTGGCGGATTCTTGCCACACATATCGCTATTTGCAGCTTTTTATTCTCTCATCCTACAGCTTTATATCGGGCCAAGGGTTCTATACAGAGTCAAAGAATCAAGAGCGATAGTTTTTTGGCAATTGTGCTCGCTTTAATTTTTATAAAAATGTTTATAAAAGGCACAACAGTGGGGTTTTAAAATGAATGAAAAAGCCAAAAAGGCAGGATTATTTATTGGAATAAGCTTTACTCTTAGCTGGCTTATAGTAATCCTATTTCTTGTTTTTGGCGGCAAGTGGGGCACACCTAATGCGATGCTAATAGTAACAATGTTCATGTTTATGCCCATGACATCTGCAATCTTAGTCCAGAAATTTATCTATAAACAGCCGTTAAAGAAGCCTTTAGGAATTTCTTTTAAATTAAACCGATGGTGGCTGGTGGCTTGGTTACTTCCAACACTTATTGCCTTTGCTACCATAGGAGTCAGTTTACTTATTCCAGGAATAACTTATTCCCCGGAGATGACTGGATTTTTTGAAAGATTTGAGGGGATTATACCACCAGCGCAACTTCATCAAATGAAAGAGCAAATGACCGCTTTCCCCATTCATATCTTCTGGATTGCCTTAATCCAAGGTTTGCTAGCTGGGATTACTATAAATGCCATTGCTGGCTTTGGTGAAGAGCTTGGTTGGAGGGGATTTCTTCAAAGGGAGTTCAGTTATATGGGTTTCTGGCGTTCATCAGCTATTATTGGGCTTATTTGGGGCATATGGCATGCTCCTATCATTCTACAAGGACATAATTATCCTCAGCATCCAGTTGAAGGTGCATTTATGATGGTACCTTTTTGTCTTCTCCTTTCTCCCATATTTAGTTATATTAGACTAAAGTCAAAATCTGTTATTGTTGCTTCAATTGTTCATGGCTCCCTTAATGGTACTGCAGGATTAGCCATCATCCCAGTTAAAGGAGGAAATGATTTAATCATCGGGGTTACTGGGGCAGCAGGGTTCATCGTTCTTTTGATTGTGAACCTTTTTATATTCTTTTTCAACCATTCCATTAGAGAAATACCTGTGAACGCTATCATGGAGGGCACTAAATGAAATGGAATAAGGGCCTGTGTATAACAGCGGATAAAAGGCTTCGCTACGCTTCACCCAAATCCAGCCTTCGGCGGGACTTCTTCTATGCCGGGAACGTTTACTAGTGATAGGCGGCTTCTTCGGAATATTTTTCGCCCAAATTTATGGAAGTGTTTCTTTCAATGTCATCTAATTTCTCAGTCCAACTGGAGTTGTTGAGAACTCTTTGTCTAATCATTTTTCTAATTTCTTTTCTCAGTCTTCCCCTCCAAGAAACTTTCCTTAAATTCTAAATCTTTAGCTTTCAAGTTTCTGATGATCTCTTCTGAAGCGCTTAAAACTTTTGTAGA
>JBBIVO010000038.1:0-15946 GCA_037439685.1 Candidatus Bathyarchaeota archaeon
AAGGCAGTTCTTCGGGGAGGGGGTGGAAGATTATGGGGAGATCAGGGGCGTCAAAGAGGAGAGGATCAGGCCTTCCATAGATGGAGAGGAGCTGAACCTAGAAGGGCCGGTCGTAAGGGTGATCTGGACTCCGGGACACGCCTCCCATCATCAATGCTACTATCTACCCGAGGATAGGCTCCTGATCCTTGGAGACGCGGGCGGACTCTTCTACGCCAGGTCGGAGACCATCCTTCCCACTACGCCTCCCCCGTTCAATCCAGCTAAGGCTGTGGAGAGCCTCGACAGGCTCATAGCCTTGGAGCCGGAGATAGTCTGCTATGGCCACTTCGGATTTGCAGATAGGGGCGTCGAGAGGTTGATGAGCCACAGAGCCCAGATCCTCCTATGGTCTAAGGTCGCGGAGAGGGCTGTAGAGGAGGAGCTAAGCCTGGATGAGGCGAGGGAGTTATTGATGGAGGAAGACCCCATGCTCAGGGGATGGAGAGGGACATCGGAGAGGAGGGAGGCCTCCATTAAACTGAGTCTGCTAGGATTCATAGAATACTTCAAGTGGTTGAAGGAAAGGGAGGCGAATGAGCGCTGACCAAGCTCCCATCAGAGTTCAATTAAATCTCTATCCTTAAATTCCTCCCGAACATAAACCGTTTGGGTTGACAGAGGAGATAATCGGGCGCGGAACATGGTATGACAAGACCGCTAGGGAACTGATAGAGCGGGAGGAGAGGCTGGGGAGAAGCCTGTCCCTTATAAGAGCTGAGAGTGGGCTGGGGGCCTCAGGCCTCCCCCACATCGGGAGCCTAGGAGATGCCGTGAGAAACTATGCCGTGGCATTGGCAGTGATGGATCAAGGATACGACGCGGAGTTGATAGCCTTCTCCGACGACATGGACGGCCTCAGAAGGGTGCCGGCGGGCTTCCCAAAGGAGATGGAGAGGTGGCTTGGCTACCCCGTATCAGAGATACCAGATCCCTTTGGAGGCTGCCATGAGAGCTTCGGCAGCCATATGACCTTCCTCCTCCTCGAGGCCCTAGAGGCCTGCGGGGTTGAATTCACCTTCATGTCAGGCTCGAGGGCTTATCGGGAGGGCCTCTTCGAAAAGGAGATAATGACCATCATGGAGAACTCTGAGAGGGTTGGGAGGATCATAAGAGAGGAGCTGGGCCAGGAGAAGTATGAGGAGATCCTCCCCTATTTTCCAGTATGTGGGGGCTGCGGGCGGATATACACCACCCAGGCATACGAGTATCTGGAGAAGGAGCATAGGGTTCTTTATAGGTGTTCGGGGATGGAGGTGAAGGGAACCTGGCTCAGTGGATGTGGATATGAGGGGGAGGTCGATGTCCTGGCTGGAAGGGGAAAGCTGAGCTGGAAGGTCGAATTCGCCACAAGATGGAGGGCCTTAGACATCAGATTCGAGGCCTATGGAAAGGATATATCCGACTCGGTGAGGGTCAATGACCGGATATGCAGGGAGATATTAGGATTCGAGCCCCCGATGCACGCCCAGTACGAGATGTTCCTAGATAGGGGTGGGAGGAAGATATCCAAGTCGGCTGGAAACGTATTCACTCCACAGCTCTGGCTCAGATACGGCTCCCCTCAATCCCTCAACCTCCTCCTCCTGAAGAGGTTCGTGGGAACTAGGAGCATATCCCCCGAGGATATCCCCACATATATGGACGAGCTGGACGACCTCGAGGGCATATACTTCGGGGAGACTGAGATAGCCGATGAGAGGGAGAGGGCGAAGCTGAGGGGTTTATATGAATATTGCTGGATGCTCAATCCTCCCAAGAAGAGAAGGATCAACATCCCATACAGGATTCTAGTAAGCCTCGCAGAGATTGCCCCAAGGGGAAAGGAGTTTGAATATATCAGCGAGAAGCTAAAGGTTTATGGATATATCCCCCCAGGGGATGAGGAGCTGAGGAGAAGGGTGGAATACGCCCTAAACTGGGCCAGGGACTTCAAGACCTCCACGGAGAGCTTCGAGCTCCGGCCGGAGGAGAGGGAAGCCCTAAGAGAACTCATAACCCTCTTGAAGGCCTCTGAGGACGAGGAGGAGTATCAGAACGCTGTCTTCCACGCCTCGAGGTCTAGGGGGATAGAGCCAAAGCGCCTCTTCCAACTCCTCTATCAGGTCCTCCTTGGGAGCCCCCACGGCCCGAGGTTCGGTCCCTACGTCTCTGCCTTGGGCAAGGAGAAGCTCATAGAGAAGCTGGCGGACCTTCTTGAAGATAGAGAGCTGGAGAAGGACCAGTGAAGAGAGTGCCGAATCGTTGATTTAAACTGACCCCATCCTCCCCCTACATGTTGGTTTAGGGAGGGGGATCCGCATCCACCAAGGTTGCACATAGCCTCGCGAGAGGCTCTGATCCCGGCTTCAACATCCCCACCCCTAAAACCATTGATCTTTTACCTTATCTTCGAAGGCCCAATTTGAGGGTGGGATGGCCTTATAACCCTATAGAGATGCTCCACCCCTTCTGTGGATTCTCCCTTGGTCTCCCCGTCCGAGGACGTGTAGGCTGGGCTGGGGCGGACCCAGCCAATGGGTTGAAGGGGCCGTGGACTCCGAGCAGGGCTTCCCAACAGGGAGATGGGGTGAAGCCCGGCCTAACGCCGCAGGCTCATCCAAAGAGAACTGGTAACAGGGGTTGCAGCTGGATCCATCCATGCGGGCCCATGAGTTTTTCGCGGGGATGAGGCGAGAAGAGATCGCTCTTCTTTTATCCCTGAGGATCAGCGTGGTGTGAAAGAGGCGGCCGTTAGGGGTTGAGATCGTCGGGCGGGCTCCAAACTCAAGATCCTCATCATCGCTCAGAGGGGTAAAATCATCATCGCCCGCCCAAATATTGAAAACCACGGATTCTAATAAATTTAGGCTGTCAGCCTTCGAGCTCTATCGAGACCGCTTCGGACCGAAGGGGTTAATATCCTTGGGGAGGGAAGATCGTTTGGGCCTATGAAGAGGGTATGCGCAGTTTACACTAGGGATGGGCTGATAGTGGTACCTGACTTGAGCGATGCAGATAGCCTCTATCAGGATGGATATGGCTCCTTTAGAGAGGACCGCCTGCTAACCCTGAAGCCCTTCGAGGCCCTATACCTCCTAGAGAGGTCGAGGATAACCCTCTTGGATGAAAGGGATAGGGGGGGCCTCTCCTTTGAGGAGCTCCTGAGAAGGCTCTCCTCCGTGGATCCACTCTCTTGGACCAGATACGTAGTCTATAGGGACCTCAGGGCCAGGGGCTTCGTGGTAAGGGAGGGGAGGGGGGAAGCCGCAGACTTCCTTGTATATGAGAGGGGCTCATACCCGAAAAGGCCTCCTAGATACTTGGTCCACGCGGTGTGTGAGGGGTCCCCTGAGCCCATCTCCCAGATCCTAGAGGTGCTGAAGGCCGCCGAGGGTGAGGATAGGATCCTCAGGATCGCCGTCGTCGATAGAAGGGGGGAGCTCGTCTACTATACGATCGCCGAGATGGGCTTTCAGGAGGAGGGGGAGGGGGGCTTAAGGTGATCTGCGAGGCCCTCTAAACCTATAGGCCTCTGTTCCCCTGTCTTCATGCAGCGGAGGGTGACCTGCCCCCCCGCCAACTCCCTCTCCCCCACTATCACAACCCAGGTGAACCCCTTCCTATCCGCGTGTTCAAGCTGCCTCGTCAGGCTTCTGTTCATGAGATCCATATCCGTCTCGATCCCCCTTCTCCTCAGGAGCTGCGCGACTCCTATCGCCTCAGGCCTCATCTTTGGGGAGGCTGAGGCCACGTAGACCCTTATCCCTAACTCCCCTTCTCTAAGCATCTCCTTCTCCTCCATTAGGAGGATGATGCGCTCTACCCCAAGGGAGACCCCCGTCGCGGGGGTTGATTCTCCACCGTAGAGCTTGATGAGGTCATCATATCTTCCTCCTCCGGCTATGCTGCCATAATCCTCAAACCCTTCTGCGTAAACCTCGTATACGGGGCCTGTGTAGTAATCCAAGCCTCGGGCGAGGCTTAGGTCGATCTGTATATGTTCGACTATGCCGAAGGGCTCGGAGTATTTAACGAGCTCTTTTAGAGAGGTTAACCCGATCATCCCTGCCGAAGATCCCGAGACGAGCCTCTCGAGGTCTTCTATAACCTCCCCTGGCTTGCCTCTCAGCTTTATCAGCTCCAAAAGCCTTTCAATGGAGCCTCTGGATGCCCCCAACCTCCTCAACTCTTCTCTTACAGCTTCAACCCCCATCTTCTGGACCTTATCCACGGCTCTGAATATGTCTAAGGACCTCTCCCTCGGCATATCCGCGATCTCGAGGAGGGCCTCCAGGATCCTCCTATCGTTAACCCTTACCGTGAACTCTTCGAAGCCTAACTGCTTCAGGGCGTCGACGGCCGCTGCGAGGACCTCCGCGTCGGCTATCTCCTCGCCGACGCCGACGATATCGGCGTCTGCCTGCCAGAACTCCCTCAGCCTCTTCTCTGATGGATGCTCATATCTCCAGACTGGGCCTATGGCATACCTCTTGAAGGGCATGGGCAGCTCTCTGTGAGATGCGACCACCCTGCACAGGGAGGCCGTCCACTCAAATCTCAAGCCGAGCTCCCTATCGGATTTATCCTTGAAGTGGTAGATCTGGTCTATTATATCCTCCCCGCTCTTGATCTTAAGCATCTCCCAACTCTCGAGCGCCGGGGTCCCAAGGGGCTCAAACCCGTAGCACTCGAAGACCCTCCTTATCCTGTCTAAAACCCAGTTCCTCCTCCTCATCTCATCTGGGAGGTAGTCCCTCGTGCCCTTTACCGGCTGAAACAAGTATGAGGCCTCCTAGACTCAAGCGGGTAGGCGTTTTTAAACGGCCCTGTAAGGGGGCTGGGCTTCCTCATCTTAGGGCTCCTCTCAGGAATGGATATAGATCCTCGATCTGCTCTTGGAGGATCACCTGGTAGAACTGGTATAGGATGCTTACACATAGTAGGGCTCCCATCCCTGAGCCGAAGACCCCGAAGAGCTCCGAGACCGATGAGATGAGCCCGACAAGGATCCCTCCAAGGATGGTTATCGTGGGTATATACCTCTTGAGGAGGCTCTCGATGGGCCTCTTGCTCCTCCTGAAGCCGGGTACCTGCATGCCCGATTCTATCAACTGCTCAGCGACCTTCTCAGGCCCCATCCCGCCGACCTCTATCCAGAGCATTGAGAAGAGGACGCAGACCGATACCACTATTAGGATGTAGGCCACCACGCGTATGGGATCGGCTGAGATGGCCTCAACCCCCCCTGGGGATGTCACATAGTAGACTACTCCCCCCGTGGGTATGAGGCCTCCCTCGGTTCTGTTATATGTGCCCAGCAGGCCAAGCCAGAGGTTCGAGTTGTCTTGGTTCCACCGTTGCCATACGAGCTGGGCCCCCAGCTGGATGTTTGCAAATAGGGCATAGGCGAAGATGACGGGGATGTTGGAGACGTATAGGAGCTTTATCGGCATCTTTCCCCTGTATCCCCTGAACGTCGAGTGAGAGACCGGAAGCTCCACCCTCATCCCCTCAGCGTATATCACGACGGCGAAGACGGCGATGGTGGTGATGAGGCCTATCATATCCGGGAAGCCGCCTGGCCTGTGGAACCAGCCCCAGACGGGCTCTCCGAGGATGATGCCCTCGAAGAATGCGAATACTGCCCCCAGCCTCTTCCCGTCCCCGACGGGGATGAAGCTCAAGGAGTCCCACCAGATCCTCTGGGCTATACCGGCCACGATGAACAGGCTTATGCCGCTCCCTACACCCCACCCCTTCTGGAGGAGCTCGTCCAGGAGCATGATGATGATGCCGGAGGCCAGAAGCTGGAGGAAGATTAGGACCGAGATGCCGAAGGTGACCGTTCCGAAGGCTCCGCTGATGATGTAGAGGGCCGATTGGAGCATGATCATCGCGATGGAGAAGACCTTACTCGCCGCCGTGAATAGGGCCCTATCCTCGGGCTTTGAGAAGTCAACCTCTATCATCCTAGCTCCGGCTAGGAGCTGGATGATCAGGCCGGCTGTTACGATGGGGCCTATGCCCAGCTCCATAAGGGTACCCCTTGTTGAGGCGAAGATTACCCTGTAGGTCAGCATCGCGGGGCTCTCAGCCCCCATGGACACACCATATAGGGGTATCTCAGACATCACCAGATAGATGACGAGGGCTAGCCCGGTCCATGCCAGCCTAGCATTGAAGCCTATCCTCCTCTCCGGCTTCTTAATCTCGGGGATGAACCTCGAGATGGGCCTGAAAGATTCTAGAAAGCGTCCCATCTAAATCACTGAGGCCTTATGATCTCTCCACCTGCGGCCGCCACCTTTTCGCCGGCACCGGACGTGTAGGAGGAGACCCTGATCCTCATGGGCCTCCCAAGGTCGCCCTTCCCAAGGAGCTTGTCATATCCTAGGCTTGTGAGGTCCAGCTCAGGGAGGGCTGTCGACGCCTCCATATCGGCTCCTAGAACCCTTGTGGCTAGCTCTTCCAGCTCCCCTGTATTGATCGTCCTTATGCTCGGCCTCGACGGGGTTTTGAACCCTATCCTTCTAAACCTTTTGGGCTCGTATTTCACGGTCCTGATCCAGAAGTGGTCTCTACCCCCAGCCTTTCCCTTCCCCCCCCTCCCCCCCGACTTCCTGTGTTGGCCCACCCTTCCATAGCCATATGTCCTAGACCCCCTCAGCTTCCTCGTTTTCCTCTTCCCATGGGGCAAACAGGAGCACCGAGATATTGAAGCCCTATCTTTTTAATAAAAACTTGTTGTTTTTTATTGGCGCTGAAGTTTGGGTCAGCCCCCGTCGGAGGCTTGAGCGGTAAATCCAGCCGCTCGTTAGCCTTAGATGGTTGAAAACGTCGTGGAGGGATCAGGTGGCGTAGCACATCTAAGAGGATCATAAAAAGCATATAGAGTTTTATTCTTTTTTTGAAGATTTTTAAACCTGAGGTTTTAATGGTTATGTTAATTGATTAAATTTTTATTCTTTTCTCCTAACACATTCTTTCTGCAAGTTCGTTTATCGCTTCTCCTCTATATCCGAGTTCCCCTCTGTCTGTGTAGGATCGCTTGATGCTCCTTTTAAAACCCCTTTTTGGTGGGTGAAGTCTGAAGAAGGGTTTTACTCCCTTGAGCCTTCTCAATTGTATCTTTCCCTCGGCTATGGCCTCGGCTAGGCTCCTTACGCTGGTGAATCCAAGCTCCCTAACCGCCTGGGCGTCTAGGGGGCCTCCTCCCACGGTCTCCCCCCTCTTCTCTAGGAGCGTCTCTATGGTCTCGGGTTTCGCCTCCCCCCATGTCACCCAGTCCTTCACCCTCTGGAGCATTCCAAGGTAGTCTGGCCTGTCGTCTATGATGGTGGCGGTGTTGCTCCTATTCAACCTGAGCATCTTTAGGGTCTCCTCTATCCTCCTAGAGGCGTTTACGGTGCCCCTGACCCGTATGACGAGGAGGCATCTTCCGCCCATCCTATCTCGCCCAATCCCTCTGAGTCATTATCCTCGTGGTGTCTTTCAGGGCCTCGAAGGTGGCCATGGCCGATGAGACCTTCGTCTTCGTGTTTCCCCTGGCCCTCGACCAGCAGTCCTTTATGCCTGCAAGCCTTAGGATCATCTTAGCCGTCTCCCCAGCGACTAGTCCGAGCCCTTTAGGTCCAGGTATGAGCGTAACCTCGACCCCTCCCCTGCTTCCGGTAACCCTGAATGGGATGGAGTGGGGCTCGCCGCATCTGCACTCCCAGCTCCCACACCCCCTATGGATGGGGTATATGCTCAGCTTTGCTTGAGTTATCCCCTTCTCTATCGCGTTCCTAACCCTGGAGGATTTTCCGATCCCCAGGCCTATGAGGCCCTCGCCATTCCCCACGGCGACGACTGCCCTGAATCTCGAGCGTTCTCCGGCGTCGGTCTGCTTCTGGACCAGGCCTAGGTCGATGACCTCTTCCTTCAGGTCGGGCACTAGGATGTCGACGATCTCGACCTCCTTTATCCTATATCCTTCTTGGACGATCTCCCTGAGGGTGGTTACCTTTCCTTCGAGCACCATCCTTCCAAGCCTTGTCCTAGGGGTCCATCCCTCAAGGGTCGGCCTGTGTCTAGCCTCCATATCATCCAACCCCGAGACCCTCCATTATCCTACTCTTCACCTCTTCAAAGTGCCCCATGAGGTCCTCCGGCTTTAAACCCCTCCTTAGGTAGCCTGAGAATAGCCTTTCATAGACTTCGGGTCTTTCCTCAAGGAGGCTTCCATAGGCTGCTACGTGCTTCCCGGAGATCCTATCCTTGGAGGGGGCCATCTCCTCGTTTAGGGGTACCTTCAACCCGGCGTCTCTAGCCCCCCTTAATGCGGCGAAGACCCTTGAACCCTTCGAGGGCGCTCTTAGGCCTATGTCCGGTATCGAGGCCTCGATCCCTGACTTC
Organism: Candidatus Bathyarchaeota archaeon; assembly: GCA_037439685.1. Lineage (GTDB taxonomy): Archaea > Thermoproteota > Bathyarchaeia > TCS64 > TCS64 > JAGTRB01. The sequence goes on from JBBIVO010000038.1 coordinate 8,419, forward strand.
AGGGCCTTCACCCCTGCCAATAGCCCTAGGAGGTATGCGGCCGAGGTGTTGTTTCTGTCCCCCTTCCATCCGAATTCTTGGATAAGCTCTTGGGAGTGGGTTTGGGTGAGGACCCGGTCTCCAGTCGCCTCTGACCTCACTATCTGAATTATTATATTTTTGTTGGTTATCCTCACAACGAATCTTGGATCCCTTGAAGTCGCTAGGATCCTCCTCTTTCTGTAATCTGTCTTAAATTCCCTCCTTCTTCTATAGGGAACCCTGTATCCAGGACCCTTAGCCAAAGGTCTTCCTCCTTAGCCCTCTCTGGGAGATATATCTCTCCATGTCGGAGATGCTCTTAAACTCTCCCCCCTTCGCCTTGAGGTATAGCTCCCTATAGGCTGTCGGCGTGATGATCCTCCTATCTCTCAGGGTGCGTAATCTTTTCCTTAGGGCCCTTATCCTGTTCATCCATCTCAGCTTTCGGGATACCGATGCGTACCTTCCTCCCTTTCGGGTTCCGGGCCCCCTTCTAAGCCCCTTTCTCTTCTTCTCCTTTAGAACCCTAGTTCTCCACCCGCTCTGTCCTTTGATGGGCATCGCCTTTATTGCTCCCTCGTGGATCAGCCTTCTTATCTCCGACCTGGTTATCGCGAGCTCCACATCTTCACTCCTCTCGGGGTCTATCCAGACCCTATTTACGCCTATGTTGAGGATGGATGCCGCTATTCTCCTCTGGCTCCTCAGGCTCATCTACCCTTCCCTCCAGCCTCTTCTGGCCCTTCTCGCCTCTCGGTCAGTTTTCCCCGTGGGTTCAGGATCCTTATCCCCCTCCTCATGGCCTCCTCTAATATGGCTCTTCTATTCCTCTCTCCCACTCCTCGGCTTATCCTGGCCGCCTGGGTGGCTGGGTCGACTATTATCAGGTCCTCTACGTTGGAGACCATGACCTCCATCAGACCTGAGGGGTGGAGATGCCTGACCGTCCTCGGAGAGCCGTAGCCAATGTTGGGGGAGGCGGGCCAGCCCTTGACTCTCATCCTCATCTTATTATCTAGCCCCCTCGGCCTTCGCCAGTTCGGTTTAATCCTCACATATCTCCAGGACTCAGATCTGATGAAGTCGGGCCTTTTTCTGGATATTCTTTTTTTAATCTTCATTAATTTTTTAATTTTAGAAACGCTCAACCTCTTCACCTCAATATTTCTCATATACATAGATACCGTCTATATACTTTCTTTGATCTTTTCTTTTAATCTTTGTTGCTTGCTGAATATTTGCAGCTGTTTGTCCTACATCTTCAATATTTATTCCTTCTATAATCACATCATCCCCTTTTACTGTTACCTTAGTATCTCCTACGATTTTGGCCTCTCTAGGTTTTCTCTCTCCAAGAAAGTTCTGAATGAGAACTCTCCCCTCCTCAATCTTAATGCTAATTGGAAAATGAACATAGACTACTTTCATCTTATAGGTGAAACCATCTTTTACCCCCTTCATCATATTTCTAATATGAGCAGCTATAGTTTTAACCTTTGCAGCTTCTCTCCGTTTAGGGTTTGAAACACTTATTTTTATCTTATCTTCTTCTTTCACAATTTTTACATCAAAACTTCTAACCAATTCTCCCTTAGGTCCTTTAACTTTAAATTTGTTTTCCTCGATCGATGCCTCAACCCCCTCAACGATTTTAACATCTTCTTCGATCTTCATTGAATAAATCACCTTATACCTAATATATATATGCTAGGATCTTTCCACCCATATTGTTTTCTTTAGCTACGTCGTGAGTGACGATCCCTTTAGATGTAGATATTATGAGGTATCCTATGCCTCTTCCGGGAAGGAACCTCTCCTCCCAACGCTCTAACTCCTTCACCTTAACCGAGAAGCGTGGCTTGACGGCCTTACAGTCGTTTATTCGACCGAAGAGCTGTACCCTGAACTTTCCGGCGCGCCCGTCATCTATGAACTCTATCTCCCCCACATATCCCTTAGATTGGATGAGGCGGAGGACCTTCCCTATGAGGTTTGAGGCTGGGTAGATGATGCACTCCCTCTTATGCCTCCCTTCGTTTGCCTTTATGGTTTCTAGGGCGTTCGTGAGGGGATCGACGGTCATTTTGGGTCACATATACTTCTTGAATCCGAGGGTGGTGGCGACCTCTCTAAAGCACCTCCTGCAGAGGTTGAGGTCATACCTCCTGATGAGGCCGTCGTAGGTTCCACATCTCCTGCACGGTCTGCTACCCTTTCCATACCTCCTCGCCTTCCTCTCGCTCAAGGGACCACCTCTGTTCCGAAGCTATTCTTAATAAACTCTGCGGCCTCTTCACGGGTCATCCTGTGATCTCTTCCTATCCTCGAGCGCCCCCTCCTCCTCCTTTGGACCCTGTATCCAGGCCTTTCAACCTGGACTATTATGTCCATGCCGGTTATTCCTAGAGAGGGGTCGTACCTAGTACCTGGGATATCTATGTGCTCCTTTATCCCGAAGGCGAAGTTTCCATCTCGGTCAAAGCTTACGAGGGATATCCTGTTTCCTACGGCCTCCAAGGCCCTCTTCAGAAAGGTTCTCGCCCTCTCCCCTCTAAGGGTTACCATGCACGCTACGGGTTCGTTCCTTCTTATACCGAAGGCCCTGATCGTGCGTTTAGCCTTCCTGTTCGAGGGCCTCTGCCCAGTGAGGCTCTCCAATATGGTCGACGCCCTCTCTAGGGGTTGGCCCGACTCTCCCACGGATATGTTTACGACTACCTTTCCCAGCTTCGGCATCCTCATCTGGTTCTTGAAGCCCGAGATGCCCATCTTATTCCCCTCCAGGGATGGATATGAGGGGCTTCGCCGAGCCCACCGCGAATAGGTATCTCGCTAGGGTGGTGATCTCCTCTCTCCTTGGGGTTCTGAGGATCGCGGTTCTTCGCTTCCATGGCTCAGTTCCCACCTCCATTATCGAGCCGTAACTCCCCCTTGAGCTTCCTCCCGCGACCAGTGCCAAGGTTCCCCTCTCGAATCTGATGTGGTCTAATATCTCCTGTTCAGGTATGCTCAGTTTGATCACATCATTGAGCTTGTACTCCCTCTCTTCAACTTCTAAGAGGAGGTTCCTCCCGTCATGTAGGTTGAGCTGGGTTCTTCCCCCTCTCAGGGTCGTTTTCCCGATGATCCTACAGAGCTTGTAGCCTAACTCCTCCTTCTCTATTGGATGAAGCCTCAGCCTCACCCTTGAGGCCGGCAATATCCTGAAGGCCTGCCCTGCCTTGGGGATCTCTAAGGTATCCATCATCCCCACGGGGAAGCCCATGTCCCTTCTCACCCTTCCATCTACAAGTATGTGCCCTTCCTTGATGACTATCCTTGCCTCCCTCCAGGTCTCTGCATATCCGAGGAGATCTCGAACTATTATGATTAGGGGTATCGAATCGGCGAGGGGGTGGGGGCCAGGGCTGGTCTTAGGTGCCCATTCGAAGCCCTTTCTGGGTATCGGCCATATCCGTGGGGAGGCCTCCCTCTTCAGGTGTCTTGCTGGTCCCTTCTTCCCCATTCAGCCGGTCCCCCTCTCCAACTCGGCCTTATATCCACGCCTCTCGAGGATCCTCCTCCTCCACTCGTCGTCTAGTCTTAGCCTCGTCACCATCACGTTTGAGGGGCTTATCGGGATCTGGACGGTCCTCCCGTCAAGCCTTTGGCGTGTGATCCCCTCCACATATACCCTTCCCCTTTTCGTGTCCACCCTTAGGATGCGCCCCTCGGACATCTTTCTATCCCCCTTGATTATCATGACCGTATCCCCTTCTCTCAAGGGGATGGACCTGACGCCGTGTTGAGCCCTCAGGGTTGGGGCCAATGGGGCGGAGAGCCTCTTTCTATTGATATGGTAACCCCTTGGGGATCTTCTCATTCCATGGCGTTTCGATGCCATTTCGAGCACCTTCACACGATCGTCCTCGCCACTCCGCCGATCCTCGGCCATCTGTCGACCGCCTCTCGCGCCACCGGGCCCTTGATATCCGAGCCCTGAAGCATGCCATCTGGGGTTACTATAACGGCTGCGTTGTCCTCAAACTGTATCCAGGTCCCATCCCTGCGCCTATAGGGTTTCCTCTGCCTTATGATCACCGCGTTGAGGACCTTATGCCTCATCTCTGGGGTTCCCTCCCTGACCGACACGGTTACCAGGTCGCCAACACCGGCGAAGGAGAGCCTCCTCCTCCTCCCCTTGTAGCCTACCACCTGTATCAGCCTGAGCCTTCTAGCACCCGTGTTATCCGCGCAGCCTATTACAGAGCGGATGGTTAATCCCGGAGAGACCCTTATCCTCGGAGTTACTCTGCGTTTAATCCTCTTAGACATCTCTTTCCTCCACCTTCTCTACAACTACGAAGGCCTTCGTCTTACTTATGGGTCTACACTCCATTATCCTAACCCTATCTCCAGTCTTGGCGGCTATACATGGAGGGTTATGAGCTGGTATCCTACTGCTCATCCATGCAAATCTCTCATACTTTGGATAGTACTTCAAATAATCCATATTAACAATAACTGATTTTTCCATTTTATCCCTTACAACTTTACCCTCAAAAACTCTTCCTCTTACTTTGATCACACCATGAAAGGGACAATTACGGTCATCACATTCTTTTTTAGGAGGCTTTAAGTTGAAACCCATTTTACCATCCCCTTTTAATCCTTTTCTTTATTCTATCTTCAGGTCTAGATATTAAAATCCTGCCATCAACTTCTACAATTTTATCTTCAGAGATAATAAATCTTAGTATTGCACCCCTTTTAATTATCCTTTTAATTTTCCCATTAACACTTACCAATAAAGTATTCCTAGTTTCATCTATCACTCTTCCACGAAGATTGATATTATGTGGGTTATTGTTATGAGTGACCTCGACATAAAGCCCTATTAGCTCGTGGATAATGAGGCTCCTCTCATTAACTCCGGTCAAGATCGACCTCCCCCATAATTGTCTTAAGTCTGGCTATGGTCCTCTTCAGAGCCCGGATCCTCCCTGGGTTCTCTATAGCCCCTCCAGCATGGATCTTCCCCCTCAACCTCATAAGCTCTGTCTCAAGCTCCATCAGCCTTTCATTCCTATCTTTAGGCTTCATTGCCCTTATCTCCCTTTTTCTCATTATCGGCAAACCTATGTCTCCTCCTCATCCATATCTTTATCTTCTTCTCTTGCTTCATTCTTAGGCTCTGATCCTTCAGGTGCTTTCTCTTCTTCGAGCTTCATCTTATCCGGAAACTGAACGCCTGGAGGCACTATCTTGACGGTGATGCCATATACTCCGCTCTTCATCTTGACGTGGGTTGTCCAGGTCCTCGTATTCTCTTTTGAGGGCTCCCCAGATTTTGGGATGTAGCCCTCGGTCACCTTCTCGAAACGGCTTCTGTCGCTTCTCAGCTTCCCCCTCAGGACTATCTCGCACCCTATCGCCCCTGCCCCCATTATCCTCTGGAGGGCCCAGAAGATGACCCTTCTAAAGTGGACGCCCCTCTCGAGGGCGTTGGCAATCCTAGATGCCATTATGCGGGGATTGAGCTCCGGGACCTCCACCTCTACGACGGTTATCTGGGGGTTTGAGATCCCAAGCTCCTTCTCTAACCGTTCAGAGGCGGTCTTGATCGCATGTCCCCTCTTCCCGATCACCCTCCCCGGCCTCATCGTGTAAAGGTTGATCTGGGTGCCCAACGGGGTCCTCGTGATGGTCACGCCTCCAAACCCCGCCTCTTCGAACTCGTTTGACAACAGCTCCTCAACCTTCAACCTCTCTATAGAGTCGTTTATTACGCGCTTGACGACGGACATCTCAAACCTCCTCAACCGCCACCTCTACGTGGGTGAGGTGCTGGAAGCTGGGCGAAGACCTTCCGAAGGCCCTGGGGATATAATCCTTTATCATTCGCCCCCTATGGGCCGCGATGTGCACTATCTTCAGCCTCTCCGCGTAGAGCCCCTTAAACTCGGCGTTAGCCTCAGCAGCCTCCAACACCTTGAGGATCTCCCTCGCAGCCTTGACCGGAAACCTGCCAGAGGCGAAGCCCTCGACGCCCCTCCTATGGGGGATCTTCTTCCCATGCCTAAAGTATGGGATCGGCCGCTTCAGCTCCATGACCTCTCCGAGTATCTCCTTAGCCCCCTGGAGGCTCCTCCCCCTCAGATACCTGCAGATCTCCCTCGCAGCCTTGGGAGATATCCTGAGATCCCTTCCGCTGGCTATGGCTGTTCTGTCCGGGTCCAACCCCTTGATCGAGTACCTCCACGAGGGCATACCTACACCGTTCGCCTAGAGAAGGCCCGAAATGATTATAAAAACCTATCTCCCCTGCCCGAATCAAACGCGTGATAATACCTTAAAGGGTTGAACCTGGCCCTAGCTTGGCTGATTCGAATCGAGATGGATGGTTTCGAGAGGGCCTAATGTAACCTCTCAGGCCTCCACTTAGGTAAACCTACTTTAGGGGGATGTACATCGAGCTTCTAGATGCCCCTATCCCAGGCCTTCCGTGCCTTACAGGCTTGTTTGTGATGGCAAACTCCCCTAGGTAGTGTCCAACCATCTTCTCGGTTATCTTTACCTCTACGAAGTCCTTCCCATTGTGAACCAGGAGGGTTCTACCCACCATCTCCGGTAAGATTATGAGATCCCTCGCATGGGTCTTGAAGGGTTTATCGTCCCTCCTGGAGGCTCTGAGCTTCTCGATCAGGGCCCTCTGCTCATGGGTTAGCCCCCTTCTAAGGCTCCTGCGCATCCTAGATGGAAGTATCCTTATGAACTCGTCCATGGGCATGGACCTCAACTCTTCTATGGTGTACCCCTTGTATAGGAACTCCCTCGGCATTCGACTCAAGGGTATACCTATAATGGAGCTATTTAAGCTATGCGCGCTCCTTCTCCCTCCTCATCCTCTTCCTTCTACCGGTCCTCTTAGCCGCGATGAGGCCCACCTTCCTCCCTGGGGGTGTGCTCCTAGCGACCGTGCTGGGCTTACCGACATGCCTGTGGCGTCCTCCCCCATGGGGGTGGGAGGCAGCCGTCATCGAGACCCCCTTAGTCCTCGGGAAGACCCTCCCCTTCGCCCTGCTGAGATGGTGGACCTCGCCGGCCTTCAGGAAGGGCTTATCCTTTCTTCCTCCCCCGGCCACTATGCCTATCGTGGCCCTGCAGTCGTTAGGGACTTGAATTATCTTCTTTGAGGGCAGCCTGAGGAGCGTGTTCGAGCCTATATGGGCGACAACCGTCGCATAGGACCCCGAGCTCCTCGCCATCTTTCCTCCATCCCCTGGTCTCAGCTCTACGTTGCAGACCATCACCCCCTCCGGGATGGCCTCCAGGGGTAGGACGTTCCCCGCCTGGATGGGGGCCTCGGGGCCCATGGCGATCCTCTGGCCTATCCGCACCCCCTCCGGGGAGGCTTGATAATATCCAAGCCCATCCCCGAGCTCCACATAGGCCAGCGGAGCCCCCCTCCCCCTCTCGTGGATGAGCTCTTTGATGAGGCCGACCCTCCCTTCACCTGTCGGTGCTG
>JBBIVO010000039.1:0-15719 GCA_037439685.1 Candidatus Bathyarchaeota archaeon
GGGGCGGGGGGTAACGGGGAAGACCAGCTTCACTGCCATGATGGCGAAACACCTCATAGAGCGCGGCGAGACCCCCCTACTCTTAGTGGACTCGGATCCCGATCAGAACCTCGGGGAGATGGTGGGTGTAGACCTTTACGAGCATGGGAAGAAGACCATCTCCGACCTCCTCGTGGAGACCTTCCTGGAGGGTGGTGGAACCCTCGTCGGCATCCCCCCCTCCGAGCGCATCGAGAGCAGGATCTGGGGCTACGGGATTTATGAGGGGGAGGACTTCGACTTCATCGCAGTCGGAACGAAGTGGGTCGAGGGGTGCTACTGCCTGCCAGACGCGGCCCTGAAGGGCGCCCTGGAGTCGTTGACAAAGAACTATCGCTACGTCCTCGTGGATTCCCCCGCCGGATTAGAGCACCTCAACAGGAGGATAACCTCTAAGGTGGATGACATCTTCGACATAATAGATCCCTCAAAAAAATCTTTCGACCATGTAAAGCGCGCGTATCGGGTGGCCAAAGAGGTCAAAATAGAGTTCAGAAACCTGTATGTGGTGGGGGGTTTCAGGTTTCCAGAGAGCCTGGAGATCCAGGCGAAGAAGATCTTGCCATTCAAATTTTTGGGCAGAATCTCCTACGATGAGATGGTTGAAGAATATGTCCTATCCGGAAAGTCTCTTCTGGAATTGCCGTCAGACTCCCCCGCCTACCTCTCCGTTAAGAGGATAATGGAGAACGCCGGATATGCTTGAATATAGAGGATCCCTCCCCTTTAGATCGGGGGAGAGGGGTTCAGGCTGATCGATGATAATATCGATAGCTAGCGGGAAAGGCGGGACGGGGAAGACCTCGGTCGCGGTCAACCTAGCCCTCTCCATAGGAGATGTCCAGCTCCTAGACTGCGATGTTGAGGAGCCCAACCTCCACCTCTCCTTGAGGTTGAGGCCCACCCTCGAGGAGCCTGTCTATCGCATGGTCCCGGTGGTGGATAGGGAGAAATGCGACAGATGCGGTAGATGCGCCGCCTTCTGTCAGTACCACGCCCTCTTCGCAAACCCAGAAGAGGTCCTGGTCTTCAAGGAGCTATGCCACGGCTGCGGTGGATGCATCCTCGTATGCCCTAGAGAGGCCATCTCCGAGGATAGGTACCCAATCGGGAGGGTGATCGCCTGTAGGGGAAGCGCCCTGGAGCTTGTCTACGGTGTCCTTGAGGTGGGTGAACCCATGGCAGTTCCCCTTATAAGGGAGGTGAAGAGGCGTATGAGTCCAGGCAGGGACGTGATCATAGACTCTCCTCCCGGGGCCTCATGCCCCGTCATAGAGTCCGTGAAGGGAAGCGACTTCTGCATCCTCGTTACGGAGCCCACCCCCTTCGGCTTACACGACCTTAGGATAGCCTCTCAGGTGTTGGAGGAGGTGGGGATCCCCCAGGGCGTGGTCATCAACCGTTCTGGGATAGGGGATGAAGCGGTCTATGAGTGGTGCAGGGCTGAGGGGTTGCCCATCCTCCTGGAGATCCCCTATCAGAGGAGGATAGCCGAGTTATACTCCCGCGGCATCCCCTTCATCCTCGAGATGCCCGAATGGAGGGAGAGGTTTCGAGGCCTATTCCATGAGATAGGGAGGATTGTGAGGGGTTGAGGCAGATAACGGTCCTCAGCGGCAAGGGGGGAACGGGAAAGACGACCATAACGGCCTCCCTGGCGACCCTGGCCGAGGGCTCGGTGGTGGCGGACTGCGACGTCGATGCCCCCGACCTCCACATGCTGCTACATCCGAGGGTTCGTGAGAGGGAGGAGTTCAAGGGCTCAAGCCTGGCCTCCATCGACCCTTCGAGGTGCAATGGATGCGGCCTATGCCGAGGATATTGCCGATTTGAGGCCATAGGGGAAGGCTTAAAGGTCGACCCCTTCTCCTGCGAGGGTTGCGGCGTCTGCGCCCTCGTCTGTCCCCTCGAAGCCATAAGGATGGTGAGAAGGGTCTCAGGATACATCTACACCTCGCACACCGATTATGGGTTCATGGTCCACGGCCTCTTGAACCCCGGCGAGGCCAACTCTGGAAAACTGGTCTCCTTAATAAGAGAAAAATCGAGGAGGCTCGCCGTGGAGGAGGGCTGCGACGAGATCATCATAGACGGCCCTCCGGGGATTGGGTGCCCGGTGATCGCATCGGCTGGAGGGGTGGATGCTGGCTTGATCGTAGCAGAACCCACACCTTCAGGCATGCACGATCTAAAGAGAGCTCTAAAGCTGCTGCAACATTTCAAGGTTAAACCCCTAGTATGCGTAAACATGTATGATATAAATATAAAAAATACTGAAAGAATTTTCAGCTTTTGTGAAGAAAATGGAATCGAGTTTGTTGGAAAGATTCTCTTCAACCAGAAGGTGGTTGAATCTATGGTTAATGGAAAAGTCGTTACGGAATTTTATCCAGATTGTGATGTTTCAATAGAAATAAAAAATATTTGGAAAAAAATAAAATCAACATTGAGATGATCACAATATTTTATCTTTAAAATTGAAAATAAATTTTTGACCCTGGATTTAATAGGATTTTAGATAACTCCTTATCTTCTGCTCTAAAGCTTCTCTCGATATTAATCCTGTAATTCTATCGATAATTTTTCCATCATTAAAAACTAAAAACGTTGGTATGCTCATTATATTATACATTAAACTGATTCCTCTATTCTCATCCACATTAAGTTTTCCGAAAACTATCTTTCCGGCATAATCTCTTGCCAGGCTTTCCACCATCGGTGATACCATTCTGCATGGTCCACACCATGGAGCCCAAAAATCAACTATCACAAGAGGGTTATCTCTTATAATCTCATGAAAATTTTTCTCATTCATTTCAATGGGCTTATTGATCACCTCTTTCTTATTTTCATAAAATTTTCTCATCAATTCCCTAAATTTTTTCCTTTTAATTCTTTCAAGTTCATCCTCAGAATCCAAATAAATATCCCCCAGCATTTTCTAGGGAATAAGTTTATAAATTTTTCGAATTAAGTCTGAGCATTAACTAAGATAGGTTTCTCAAGTTTTTGGTGAGTTTATGAGTGGAAAAAGAGCCTGAGGGCAATTTCCACCGATGCCATGAAGAGCAAAAATTTTTAAATTCGAGAGGTTTTATATCTGATTTCATATTTTTATTTAGAGCTGAAAACCTCCAAAAATCTTTTTCCTATAATGATCATCTTTTATTTTTATCCTTTTTAATCTCTTAAATTCTCAGAATTTTATTAATTATTTTTTATTTGTTACATCTTTGAAATCAAGATATTCTCCTCCAACAATCTTAAGTTTGGCATCGATCTTCTTATCCTTTATCTCTATAACATTGTAGCTGTGTTGGAAGAATCCCCTCAACTTCTCGCATGATACGCTTCCGGCGTGGACCACCTGCATCCCCTCCATAATCCACCTCCATGGCCTATGGCGGTGGCCGCATAGGACCAGGTCAACCTCGGACCTCACTAGGCTCCTGAGGACGTCGCCCGCGTCGATGATCGTTATCTGGTCTGCCCCCGTGTCTGGCACGGGTATTATGTGGTGGTGGATGGCCACGACCTTCACCCAGTCCCTATACTTGGCGAGGGTCTCCTCCAGCCAGAGGTTCTGCCGGTGGCCCACCTCCCCGTCATCCCTGTCCGGGCGGGCGCTGCTGAGAACCACCAGGACCACATCTCCGACCTCCGTCACCTGCTTGAAGGGGAAGAACTCCCGGAACAGCAGATACCCCGTCGACCTATAGTCGTGGTTCCCGCTGATGTACACGGCCCTATCGGCCTTCAGGCCGCCGAGCTCCCTCTCGGCCTGGATGAACTGGGCTCTTATCCCCTCCTCCGTCAGGTCGCCCGTCACCACTATCAGGTCCGGGGATAGGGAGTTTATCTCCTCCAAGGCCCTTCTGAGGCTCTCAGCGTTGAACATCGGACCGCAATGGACATCCGATATTTGAACGATAAGCATGTGATCACCTTAAAATAAAAAAGGAGCCTTATCTCTATCTTATTTTAATGTATTCATATGCTCCCGTGTTGTTTTCGAAGCAGTAGTGAACCTTTTGATATGGCTTTCTGAATTCAACAACATCTTTTCTAACTTTTTCAACATCTTCTTTATCTATGACCACCCTCTTTATGAATTCAGCTATCTCAATCATCTCATTCTCCTTCATTCCAAGCCTAGTCACTTCTTGAGATCCGAGCCTTATGCCTCCAGGCTCCGTGTATCTTCTCCCCCTCTTGATGTCCCATGGCAGCAGGTTCCTGTTCAATATTATGTTGGCGTCCTCAAGCCTCTTCTCTATCGAGCCCCCATCGCCATACTTCGTTACGTCCACGAGGATGACGTGGGACTCGGTGAACCCCTTATGCTCAGCCAACACGTCGAAGCCCCGCTCATAGAGCGCCTGGGCCAGGGCCTTGGCGTTCCTCACCACCTGCTCCGCATACTCCCTTCCGAACTCCAACAATTCCGCGCAGGTTATGGCCACCCCTGCCAGGGCGTGGAGGTGATGGTTGCTGACCATGCCGGGGAAGGTCGCCCTCTTGATCCTATCAGCATACCTCTCCCAGGAGAGGACTGAGCCGTGCTGGGGCCCGAAGAAGGTTTTATGGGTGCTCAGGCTCACGGCTTCGGCACCCTCCCTCAACGGGTCCTGGAAGCGCCCTCCGGCGATGAGCCCAGCCACGTGGGCCGCGTCATATGCGATCGTCCCGCCGTAGGATCTTATGTAGTCTGCCAGCTCCTTCACCGGATGGGGGAAGGGGAAGACGCTCCCGCCGAACAGAACCAGTTTTGGGGGCCTCCCCTCCCCCGCCAGTCTAGCTATCCTCTTCTTAGCCCTATCGACATCTATGTTCAGCTCCTCATAGTCTAGGGGGAGGTACTCGACCTGGAGCCCATGGACAGCCCCAGCCGTGCCCCCCAGCTCCCTCTTCCCCATAGATATGTGGCCCCCGCAGGGTATCGGAAGGGCCATCATAACGTCGCCGGGGTCTGTGAAGGCGGTGTAGATGACGAGGTTAGCCACGACGCCCGATATGGGCCTGACATCCACGAACTCCGCTTCGAAGAGCCTCCTCATGAGCTCCATGCACTTGAACTCGACCATGTCTATGTAGCGGCAGCCGGCGTAGACCCTCTCCCCAGCCCAGCCCTCGGCGTACCTGTTGCCGAGATCGGTGGTCAAGGCCTCCCGAACAGCTGGGCTTGGAACGTTCTCGCTGGCTATTAGGGGTATGGACTCCCTAAACCATCTATGATGCCCCTGGAGAAGGTCTAGGATTTCATGATACTCCTCCCTTGGACTCGACATATCGATAGATCTAAAGCTTCGAACAATAAATCTATTTTTGTAGAGAAATAAATCCCAGATCTCGGCGTGATTGAAGCCGTAAGGCTGAAAACCGAGGGTCCTCCGGCTTTCACGAGGGTTCGTCGGCAGCCTAGAGGCCTCCAAAACGGGGTGAACCCCAATGAAGCCGTGAACAGCGGCTTGTACTATGTGCTCCTGGTGGGGAAGTCTGGATCCCCTGAGAGGAGGCTGGTCACACCCTGGATCCCCGCGAACTCCCCTACGGGCCCCTCATAAGGGGAGAACTCCTCCTAACCTTTCGGCAGAGATACTCCTTCACATCAACACCAATTTTGTTACCCCTTGGGCTTTCCAGAATAAAAAATGATTTGGATCCTCCAATAGTCTCGACTGAAGTTAGCTCGGGATCCCACCTATACCCCTGCAAGAAGGGTGAGAATGGGTGTTTCCAAGATGATGTCGGAGCTATATGACGAAACGGGGGCCCAGCTCCCCGGCCCTCTGCTTCTCAAGCCCCTTCCTCATACCCTCCTCCGTGACCTTCACGTCGTACTCTATGAACTGCTCCACCATCCCCGCGATGGTCTTGGCCATGTTCTCCAGCTCATCCCTAGTGAAGGTCGACATTATCTCCGGGCTGTTTATCCACTGCATCCAGCCAGCGAGGCTCTGGCCGAGGGCTGCTAGGGAGAAGCGCATGACCCTAACAAGCTCAAGCCTGTCCATATCCTGGGTCGCTATGAGCCTCCTGAGCTGTTTAAGGGTGTTCTCACTTCTCTGTATCCAGTCCTGGTTCATGACTTCCATGGATACTCTACCCACCAGCCCATTATTAAACCTCTCGCAGGCCCCCTATATCAGCATCCTAAAGAAATTGCTATCGCCTTCAAAGGGGCATATTTTTAGGTAGGGAGAGTAAATTCTTTATAGATTGAAGTCCTTGTTGGGGATGGATCTTGGTCCTGCCCGTTAAGGTCTTCGAGGTTAAGGGGGATACTGATGCCGGATTCATACTCCAGAGGCTTAGGGGCTTCCGAGAGTTGGAGGAGTACAAGGCCAGCGACGGGAAGGCCCTGAGCCTGGCCACCGAGATCCTCGACCTGAAGGTTGAGGATGGGGTTATCAGCGGGGTCTTCAGCAAGGACTTCGTGAGGAGGAGATCCTATAGGAGGGAGGTGGGGGAGGTTTTATCCACCGAGGAGGCCCCCTTCTGGATAAGGGGCCTCGAGGACAGAACCTTCCTCGTCGTCTCAGCCCCCTCAGTGGCGAGGGGGGTGAGGAAGCTCCTCACAAACCACGTAGCGAACAAGCTCTCTGAGGTTTTATACGGCAGAATTGGCCACATCGTTGAGGCCAGGATCGGTAACGAGGCCCTCCAGAGGCTTCACGAGACCAATCCACAGGCCACCAAGCTGATATGGTTCGACGATGTCGACATCCCAAGCGTAGAGAAGCTTTGCATAGCTGGATCCAGCCTAGCGGATACACATCTTTACAGGGAGTACTTGGAGCACGGGAAGATTTGGTATGTGGTATTCGAGGAGCAGAGGAGGGGGATAGTTGTGGGAATAACTAGGAACTGTGTTGTCACATTATTCAGCAAGAGCACAATTGAGGAGTTCATCAACTACATATTCGATGACCTATTAAAGCTCATAGAATAGAAAGCCTGCTGGAACCAAAACCCGTAAAGAGGTTGTATACAGAAAAAAGGGCGCTTAAAGGGGGAACTCCTCTAGGGCTATGAGCTCCTTTGCCCTCTCGAAGTAGTTGACCACCTCAACACCCTTCTCTGTTAGCCTATACCTCACCTTGCTCCTTCTCTCCCTTCCCTCCCTGACCTCCATGATAAGACCCTGCTGGACCAGGAACCTCAAGGCATTCTGGGTCGGCCTCCAGGAGAGGTTCGTGGAATACATTATCCTCGTGGGCTTGTCCACGCCATCCCTGACCGCAGAGAGGATGCTGAGGATGATGTCAAGCCTAGACCTCCTACGAGACTGGGCTACCCCTCCTTCGACCATCTGATAGGAAGATACCATAAAAATATTTAATGAAAATGGATTCCATATGTAGATTTAAAAATGAGGATCCCGCCTTCCATCGACAAATAGATCTATATAAACGGCTGAAGAGCTTAAAACCCAAATTGTCATTTTCCTATCTTCAGTAGATGGGGATGATTAGCTCAGAAGGGGGTCTCCAGCCCTTTAGATTCGCCTTCAGGTAGGTCCCCCCTCCTCAGGAGGGTTGAGAAGGATGCCAGGGAGGCTAGGGCTACTCCCCTTATTATGTCTCTCTCCGTCACTATGCCCACGAGGGCGCTGCCCTCCATGACCACTAGGCGGCGTATATTCTGCCTTCTCATCAATCTCATGGCCTCGAGGATTCCCATCTCCCTATGAACAGTTATCAAAGGGGTAGACATCACCTCCCTCATCTTGGTTTTGTTGATGTCTCTATCTTGGGCTACAACCTTCTCTAGGATATCTCTCTCAGTCACTATACCCTCAGGCCTTCCCTGGAGGGTGACTATTAGACATCCTATCTTCCTATCTCTCATGATTTGGACCCCCTCCCTGATGCTCATCTCCCCATCGATTGTTATGACGGGGCTGCTCATAACATCCTCAACGAGAGAGGGAAGCTTCTCCAAGGCCTTAACCCTCTCCGACAATCCTCTTGGGCCTCGCCTCTATCAGGGTAGTAGTTGCCATGATACCATTCGTTGTCCTGAGCTTGTTGAATATGAAATCGTCGAGCTCCTCAAGGGAGTTCGTCTCAACCTTCAGGAGGAGGTCGTACTCTCCATAGGTCAAAACTATATCTTTGACCTCAGGATAGGCCTTCACCCTTTTATATACCTCATCCTCCTTTGCGGGGAGAACCCTAGCCAAGGTATATCCAATAATCATCCCAACTGTATCATCCCTTTACCATTAAAAACCTTATCTTCTCTAAACATGCGACAGGAAAAATGTGGAGGTTCAGGGGTTGCTCCTCAACGCCTTGGCCACCCTCTGGAGCCCAAGCTCGTTCAGGAGCTTGGAGACCTCCTCCGGGCTCAACATCTCGGCAGCCCTTAGAAGGGCCTCCACGCCAGCCTTCGAGTTAAGCTGATCCTGGCGCCATAGGAATATTATCCTCTTGACGAGGTCGATGGGAAGGGCATCCTTATTACTTGCGCCCAGGAGTATCGACGAGAGCTTGGCTGAGAGTTCCCCATAAAGGGAAACCGGAATATCTTTCAAGGCTTCCTCCATCCCGTAATCAATTTGATGAAAGGGATTTAATAATTTTCTCCTATGGAGATCTAAAAAATCAAGCTAAAATTTAAAATTTTAAAAATTAAAATCATAAAAAATTTAATAATGAAGGGAAAGATGCCCCCTTTAACCATCAAAAAGTTAAATTTTCCTTATATAGATATGATTTTTTTTAAAGAAAAATGTTAAAAGAGACGCGGTTTTCAAACACTTTTTCATAATGAAAAACGGGGAATAATTTAAAAAAGCAAAAATTTTTAAGGCTCTTCCTAAATTTTATAGCTGATGTCCATAGATACCCTTGACATGAAGATAATCGGGCTTCTGTTGGAGGATGGGCGTCGAACCTACCGTTCAATAGCCGAGCTTGTCGGGGTAAGCGAGGCAACAGTGAAGAACCGAATAGAGAGCCTCATGGAGAAGGGCGTCATCCAGAAGTTCACGGCCGTCCTAGATTACCACAAGCTTGGTAGGGCCATCAAGTCATTCATAGGCCTGAAGGTCCAACCCGCCAAGCTTCAATCGATAGTTGACCATCTTAAGAGGCATCCCGATGTTCATGTCCTCTATAGGACGAGTGGGGATGTGGACCTGATGTTCGAGGTGATCTTCGAGAAGATGGAGGACCTGAACTCCTTCCTTGAGAGGGAGCTGGTCCTAGAAGGCGTTCTCGGAACCGTGGTGACCGTCGTTATAGGGCCATATAAGAGATGCCCTTTAACAGGCCTCTAGCTCAGCGCCAGTCCTCCCTGATGGGCCTCTTGGCTATGAAGACTATAAGCCCCTCCTTCTCGGTTCTATGCTCCTCCAGCTCCCACTTGAACATGGACTCTAGATAGCCTCTTAGGAACTCGAGTGGGACGGCGCAGTTCTCAACCTTTATCTCGTTCTCGACCCTCGTGAAGGAGCCCCAGCCGAAGTTCTCCAGCTCCTTCAAGATGATCATCCAGTTTGAGGGCCTGGTCAGGTCGATCTCCCTGAACTCGGGCTTCATAACCCTCCTCTTGAGCGCGGTCAAGCTACCTGTCCTATACATCTCGAACTCCGTGAGGGGTTCTAGTAGGTCCAGGAGCATCCCCCTCTCCATAAGGAGGACTCGAGCGTCTCCCATCCTATATTGACCCGGGGTCCAGTCGTGCATCGATAGCCCCTTGAAGAATCTGAGCGCCCTGACGACAGCCTCCTCCTTATGATAGATCATACCCATCCTCTCGAGGAATTCCAGATAGTCGTAGAGTTCGTCATCGATCTCCACGGTGAGCCTCCTCAAACGGCATCAGCCCCTCTGAGTAGAGGCCTCTCCCCCCTAAAATCCTTGCTGAGGGTTGAACCTCTCTAAAACCATTTATCAGGAGGATAGAAGACCGTCTATCCTCCGCCTGATGTAGAGGAAGAAGACGATATATTGAACTAGCAATATGGAGACTAGGGAGATGGAGAGATACAGGTTCCTAGGAGACCTCAGGATTATCAGGGGTATGGAGATGGCCATACCTAAGACGGGCAGCAGGAGAACAGCTAGGAAGGCCTTGCGGTTCCTCCTAAGAACCTCCTTGAAGGCGGACCTCTCTTCCATAGGGATCATGCTCCCATCCGAGAGGTAGTAAGCCTCTAAATTTAATGCTTCTCCCTCTAACCTTTGAATGAAGGCCTGTTTTGTGGACTGGGGAAGGGAGAGAGAAAGATTAAGAGTATCTGGTCTTCACATGCTCCTCAAATTTTTAAATTCGCCGAAGCCGAATATCCGAAAGGGTTTTCAGCCTTCATGAGCTTTTAAGATGGGTTGTCTGAGAAGGTTTGCGCGGTCTGTGGGAGGCCACTCACGCCTGAGGAGCTCAGGATAGTCCAGCTGAGTAGGAGGTCTCCGATGAGGAGGTCCAGATACCTCTGCGCCGACTGTAGGAAGAGGGAGTATGAGAGATACATGAAAGAGGTTAAGGAGCTGGTTGAGAAGGAAGAGAGAACTTAGGCTCTTCGCTGAGGCTTGGAGGCGTTGTGGGCTGCTCTTCGCGCCTTGAGGGTGCACCCTTTAGGACCATCTCCAGCCCCCTAAGCCTGTTTCTGAGGGTGACCTCTGTGGTTCCAGCCGCTGCCGCAACCTCCTTCTGAACCCTCTTCTCCTTCATCTCCACACATGCCAGATATAGGGCTGCAGCAGCCAAACCCCTTGGATCCTTCCCCGATAGGCCCTGCCTCTCCCTTGCCTCCCTCAATATCTCGACCGCCCTGATCTCCGTCTCTGGCTTGAGGTTAAGCCTCGAGGCGATGTTTGGGACGAACTTAATCGGGTCGTCGACGGGCATCTTCATCTTCAACTCCCTGATGAGCAGCCTATAAGACCTCGCGACCTCCGAGTGATCCCTGGTGCTGGCCTGCACGATCCTCCTCAGGGTTCTTGGAACCTGGTTGAGACGGCATGCGGCGTAGAGGCTTGCGGCGACGAAGGCATCTATCGACCTCCCCCTTATCAGGTCTTTTTGGAGGGCCCTCCTGTAGATCAATGCGGCATGCTCCTTGACGCTCTGGGGGATGTGGAGGACCGCCGAGAGCCTATCGAGCTCAGACATCGCTATGCTTAGGTTTCTCGTCTGCGACTCATCCATCTTAGACCTCGTGTCATGCCTCTTAAGCTTGCTCATCCTCTCCAGGGTCTGTGGGTCTAGCCGCCTGCCATGGGCGTCCCTGATGCCGCCGAAGCTCGTCGACAGCCCCTTATCGTATAGGGAGTAGGCCTCAGCTAGGCCCGTCCTGGGCCTCTCATCCCTCTCAGAGGCCGTGAAAGCCCTCCATTCGGGTCCCCTATCCACTATGACCTCGGATACGACAAGGCCGCACCTTCCGCAGATCTCCTCTCCAAGGCCTGGATCGGTGACTATATCCGTGCTCCCGCATCTGGGACATCTGCCGCTCGAGTTCTCCAAGCTTTTCCCTCCTGGAGGTGTAGATATTTTACCCTCTCATAAATTATATATGTCGCCGTGCTTATAAGCATTTCGAGAGCTGAGATGCCTAAGCCAAGAGGCACTACTGGAGCCACTAAGATGAAGATCCTGGCCATAGTCTGCTACAACTGGGAGTGTGGGGTTGAATCCTACGGCTATAACATATGGCAGGCATTGAAGTCAAACTTCCACATATATATTAATGATGGAGAGTGTCGAAACGTCTACCATCACCTGAAGGATCTATGCAGGATGGGGATGCTTGAGAAGGAGAATGCTCAAGGCGAGAGCTCGAATAGATTCATCTACCGACCAACCTCTAAGGGGCTAGGTCTGAGGGAGAGGTTTGCCCCATACTTGGAGGTGGTGAGGCAAAAGAACGATTCTAACTAGTGTGTCGATAACCCCCTTCTCCATATGAGAAACAGTATGTGAATAACCCTTATCCCTCTCCTAAGCATATACGAACTATCTAAAAATTAAAACCATTCAATAATCCCAATCAACATCAAATACAATTATAAAAAATTGTTTAGTTTATATTGTTATTTTGAGCTGTGGATATTTGAGGATGTGCAAAATTAATGGAAATGATTTTAAGATTTTCAGTATCATCAATTTTGGATTTCATGTTCTATTTATTTTATTTAATATTTTTGTTTTAGGCTTATTCATCGCTGTTCTGGGTTGTGCCTATGGGGGCCTCGGCCTCGAGCTCTTGGGGCTTCTGGTAGATGAACTGTGTCTCGTACAGCGTGGTGTAGAGCCCCCTCCTCTTCAGGAGCTCCTCGTGGCTTCCCATCTCGGCCACTCTTCCATCTTCTAGAACCACGATCATGTCGGCGTTTCTAACGGTTGAGAGGCGGTGGGCTATTACGATGGATGTCCTATCCCTTAAGACCCTCTCCAACGCCCTTTTTATCAGGAGCTCCGTGTATGGGTCTATGCTCGAGGTGGCCTCATCCATGATGAGGATCCTCGGATCCGCCAGTAGGGCTCTGGCCAGGCAGATGAGCTGCCTCTGCCCCATGCTCAGCCTTCCCCCCCTCTCCCTAACATCGGTCTCATATCCCTCTGGCAGCGCCTCGATGAACTCGTGGGCCCCCACGGCTTTAGCTGCCTCCATCACCTCCTCGTCCGTGGCCCATGGCCTTCCATACCTTATATTATCCCTCACAGTCCCCGTGAAGAGGAATGGCTCCTGGAGGACTATCGCCATCTGGCTTCTAAGGGTTCTGAGCTCCACACCCCTGATGTCGTACCCGTCTATGGTTATCCTTCCCTCCTGGGGGTCATAGAACCTGTAGATGAGGTTTGCCATGGTGGTCTTCCCGACACCCGTCGGCCCAACCAGGGCGACCGTCTTTCTGGGCTCTATTGCGAGGGTTACGTTCTTGAGCACCGGCCTTTCAGGGTCGTAGCCGAAGGTGACATCCTCGAAGGAGATCCTCCCCTCTATCCTCTCTAGGCGGATCGCCCCTGGCCTCTCCTCCACCTCCTCCTCCACGTCTAGGAGGTTGAAGACGCGCTCAGCTGCGGCCATCGCGGATTGGACGTTATTCCAGAACATGCTCAGGTCTTGGATGGGCATGAAGAACCTCTCGATGTAGGACATGAGGCCGAAGAGGGTTCCTATGGTGACCTCCCCCCTCATGATAGCCATTCCACCGAACAGTAGGACTAGGCTCTGTCCCAGGGCGCTGAATATTCCCACCGCTGGCCAGAAGGCGGACATGACCCTGCTCGCCTCCACGTTCGCCTCCATATTGGATATGTTGGCCCTCAGGAACTCGCTCTGGGTGGCCTTCTCCCTCGTGTAGGCCTGGATCTCCCTCATCCCGCTCACGCTCTCCTCTATCTTTGCAGAGACGCTGGCTATCGTCCTCCTGGTCCTTCTGTAAACCGTGCGTACCTTCCTCCCCCAGAGGTAGAGGAAGGCGATTATCATGGGGATGACCGTGAAGGAGATTAGGGAGAGCTTCACATTCATCCTCAGCATTATGGTGATGATCCCAACCAGGGTGGCGAGGTCGGCGATGCTCCCCGCAACCCCCGAGGTGACCAGCTCAGCTATCTTCTCCACGTCGTTGGTGACCCTTGAGACGATGCTTCCAACCTCTCTCTCGGCGTAGTATCTGAGGGGGATCCTCTGGAGGTGGCGGAACACGTCGACTCGAATCTCGTACTCGAGCCTGTTGCCCATCCACTCGATGAGGTAGTTTTGGGCGTACTGGGAGGTGAAGGATAGGAGGCTTAGGAGGGCGTAGGCAATCCCCAGGAGGGTTAGGCCGAAGGCGTCTAGGGAGGTTATGTAGCGGTCCACGGCCACCGCGAATAGGATGGGCGGTGTCAGGCCTAGGAGGGTGCTGGCCAGGACCGCCGATTGGAGGAGGATGATCCTTCGCTTAAACCTGAGGAGGTATCTCAGCAGCCTTCCAACTAGAACCCTGTCTGAGGCCTCCCTCTTCTGGCGCTCCTCGTCATCCAATATCATATGCCAGGGTCCATGGTGCATGCCCAATCTCAATCCCCCTCCATATCCTCATGGGCTACCTGGGTTTCATAGAGCCGGTAGTATATTCCCCTCTTCGACATCAGTTGGTCATGGGTTCCCTCCTCAACTATCTCCCCCTTCTCTAGAACAACTATGTAATCTGCATCTCTTATAGTAGATATTCTCTGTGTTATTATGAATGTGGTCCGGTTCTTCATGAGATCTTTTAAGGCTTTCTGTATCTCATACTCTGTCCACATGTCTACGCTTGAGGTCGAGTCGTCTAGTATCAGTATCTTTGGGTTCTTGAGGAGGGCTCTGGCTATGGCTATCCTTTGCCTCTGTCCCCCTGATAGGGTGACCCCCCTCTCTCCGACCCTCGTATCGAACCCTTCCGGTAGGGAGGAGATGAAGTCATGGATCTGGGCCCTCCTCGCGGCCTCCACGATCTCCTCCATGCTGGGGTTCTCTACCCCGAGGGCTATGTTCTCCTTGATGGTTGTGGAGAATATGAATGGGTCCTGTCTCACGATGCCCACATTTTTTCTTAGAGACTTTATTGTCACATCCCTGACATCATATCCATCTATGGTTATCCTCCCCTCTGTGACGTCGTAGAATCTCGGTATCAGGTTTATTATCGAGCTCTTTCCAGATCCCGTGGCTCCGAGGATGGCCACCACCATCCCTGGCTTAACATCTAGGTTTATCCCCTTTAGGACCATATTCTTCCCGTCATAGCTGAATCCAACATCCTCGAAGACTATGTGTCCCTCGACATCCCTCAGCTCTATGGCCTCCTCCCTCTCAACGACAGATGATGGCTTATCCATTATCTCGAATATCCTCTCGGCCGCGGCCATTCCACGCTGGAAGGCACCCACCATGAAGCCGAACATCCTAACAGGCCTTGCCATCTGCATCAGGTAGAAGTAGAAGGCGACGAGGCTTCCGAGGCTGAGGGATCCGCTTATCACCTGGAGCCCTCCATACCAGAGGATCAGGGCCACCCCCATAGATGTCAGCATCGATGCGAGGGGCATATAGAAGGACCTCAGCCTCGCCCCCTCCATGTTCGTCTCGAAGTACTCGTCGGAGAGCTTGGTGAACCTCTCCATCTCATACTCCTCCATGGCGAACCCCCTCACAACCCTGACCCCCGTCAGGTTCTCCTGAACGGCCGAGGAGATCTCTCCGAACTGGTTTCTGATCCTCAGCCAGATGGGGCCTATCCTCCTGGCGAATCTCAGGGTCGTCAGCATTATTAGGGGCAGGACCGTCATGGATACCATGGTGAGCTGGGGGCTCAAGGAGAGGGTCGTATAGACGACCAGGGAGAATAGGAGGATGGATGAGACGAGCTGTGTGAGGCCGAATCCGAAGAACCTCTCAAGCTGGTCCACATCGCTCGTAGCTCTGGCCATCAGCTGCCCTGTCCTCTGCTCGTCGTAGAAGCTGAAGGACTGCTCCAGTAGGGCGCTGTAGAGGTCGCTTCTTATCTCGAAGGCAGCCCTCTGGGATACGTAGGCCAGTACGTACCTCTGCAGGTACCTCACGGCTCCTATGAGGGCTGAGACCAGGATGAGGGTTAAGCATAGGATGAGCAGCGTGGATAGGCTTAGGCTGAGGCTGAGGTTTTTGGAGATCCAATCGCTCGCCGGGGTTAGAGCCCTATTGATTATCCCGCCGA
>JBBIVO010000040.1:0-15418 GCA_037439685.1 Candidatus Bathyarchaeota archaeon
TATTCTCGGTATCGAAGAAGCCGAGGTAGGTCCTTAGGATGAAGGCGAGGCTCACGGCCATGATGAAGGAGGCCAGAAGGCCTGTGCTCCTACCTCCAAGGTCCCTCCCCAGCAGATACATAAATATGCATGTGAGAGATGCCATGAGGATGGGGAAGAAGATACAGACATCGTAGAGGGAGAAGTTGAGGCCTAGAGAGACCAAGATGGAGTAGGTGAAGGCTGCCGAGAAGGGGAGGCCTGGGAAGGATGTTCGGGCGATATCCCTCCCGTGGGGATACCAGCTGAGGGAGTCATTCCATGTGAACCAGGCGGCGTATCCATTCCTCACCACATAGTCCGCAACCCTATAATGGAATACGGTGTCGGCCTCCGTTGAGAAGTAGGCCCCGTACCTGATCGGCATCACCCTGAAGAGGATGGCGAGGGCGATAACTAGGCCGAGGGATGAGGCCTCCAGAAGGCTGACCATATTGAGGCTCGGCCTGATTCTTATCAGAAGTCCAAGCGCCCTATTGGCAATCCCCCGTAGCCTCCCCAATCCAGCCATCAACCTAGAGCCCATAACCTTACAAGGTATCGAGATTCTTTTATAAAAATGGCGCTCAGGGAACCAGCCTCAAGACATAAGATGCGGCAAGCACCCCTCAAGGGTCCTCATCGGACTCCGCCTTCGGGGCATCGATCTGGGCTCTGAGGTTGAGATGTTAAAGGTAACCTATTAAAACTTTAAAGATCCTTATATTCTCTGGATGGAGCTTAGGAAGGTTCAGGAGATCGGAGGAGCCCTCCTCATATCCCTGCCTAAGCCCTGGGCTGAGCGCTATAGGATAAGGAAGGGGAGTATCCTGGCCATAGAGCTTAGGGGGGATGGCTCCCTCTTTATAAGCCCCTTTAAGGGTGAGGAGGAACACCCCAAGGAGATAAAGGTGCCATATCCACAGCCCAGCCAACTACACCTAGAGAACACGGTGACGGCGGCCTACCTCCTCGGGTTCGACGTCATAAGGATAGCTGGGGAGGCGAGGATCTCCTTCGAGGATAGGGAGGCCCTTAAGAGGGCTTCTAGACAGCTGATAGGGCTTGAGATAATGGAGGAGGATGCGAGGTCTATAACCCTCCAGTTCCTCCTCCAGACCGAAGGCCTCAGCCTCGAGAGCCTCTTCAGGAGGATGCACCTCCTGACAGAAGGGATGTGCAGAGATGCCATAAACTCCATCGTGGAGGGTGATGAACACCTGGCAAGGGTGGTTTTCGAGAGGGATGAGGAGGTCGATAGGATCTACTTCCTTATCGTAAGGCTTATCCGCAGCGCTATGATCACTCCTCTCCTCCCTTCCAAGCTTAAGCTCAGCCTAGTAGACCTATTGGACTACAGGGTTGCAGCCCACCTCCTCGAGAGGATAGGGGACGCCTCGGTCGGGATCGTGGAGATGGGGATCGACGAGGTCAGATTGGAGGATGAAGAGAGGGGGATCCTCCTAGAGGCTGGAAAAGGCCTAGGGGAGATGCAGAGCCTAGCCGTTGAGGCGTTCCTCTCCAAGAGCAGGGAGAGCATAGAGGAGCTGCGGAGGCGGGAGGAGGAGCTCTTCATCAACCTCAGATCCATGACCCTGAACTCCAGAAGCCGCATCCCAGCGCTCGCGGAGCTGGTTAGGGAGATCGCTAGGCACATAATCGACATAGCCGATCTAGCAACACCCCTAACCTACAGCTCAACTTAATAATCAGATGATGATCCAACTGAAGAAGATCAACTAAACGGCATTGTTTAATAAAAAAATAAATAACATGAAATTGTCCCATTTGAAACTTCTTAGATGTTTGAGATATATAAACCAGAACTTAAATGTTACATGAACCATTTTATAGATCATCAAATTAGATCCTTAATTAAAAATCCATCTCTATGAAAAATTTTAATATTATAAAAATGAAGTGGGGTTGGATACTCTCATCGTTAAATCAGAAGCGTTTGGGGTGTGAGCTGCCCGCTTCTGAGGCGTGTGGGCCTCCTCTTCTGGGATCGGTCACATCGAGCCGCGGCGCGGGTTCCCCGCGGCGAGGCCGTCTCCAAGGGCGTAACTTCTGGCCCATCCAACCAAGCAGCCCATCGGAGGGGGAAGTAGGGTTTCCCTTCATCCCACGCTGAGGCATGAGGGTTCCGCCCAAAATGAGCAGAGCATGGAGATCTAAGGGAGGTGTCCCATGGGGGATGGGGGTCATCAAAGACATCACCGAATCTGGATCTTATCCCTTTTAGGGTCGATGATGGGGGCCTCGACCGAGAATAGGTCGACGTATTTCAGCCCCGAGCCCGTGTTGAAGATGACGACCCTATCACCTCTGTCGACCTGGCCCTCTTCCACCAGTCTCCTCAGGGCGGCTAGGGTTGCAGCCCCCTCAGGGCAGGGGAAGATCCCCTCCTCCCGCGCCATTAGGCCGACGGAGTCTATTATCTCCTCGTCGCTGACGGTTATAACCATGCCTCCGCTCTCCCTCACGATCCTGAGGATGAGGAAGTCTCCCAGGGCCTTTGGCACCCTAATCCCTGCGGCTATGGTCTTTGCCCCCTCCCAGTACTCGGACTCGGATCTTCCTTCGATGTATGCCTTGTATAGTGGGGCGCATCCCTCGGCCTGGACTGAGACCATCCTCGGCCTCTCCTCTCCGATCCACCCCATGCCTTCAAGCTCCTGGAAGGCCTTCCACATACCTATGATCCCAGTCCCCCCTCCTGTCGGGTAGACTATCAGGTCGGGGAGGCCCCAGCCCATCTGCTCAGCTATCTCGAAGCCCATGGTCTTCTTCCCCTCAACCCTGTAGGGCTCCCTCAGCGTCGAGAGGTTGAGCCATCCAGATTCGGCCTCCCCCTCGGATACGAGCCTCCCCGCGTCGGTTATCAGCCCCTTCACGAGGAAGACCTTGGCCCCCGCGATGTGGGACTCCACTATATTAACCTTAGGGGCGTCCTCGGGCATCAGGACGTAGACCTCCATCCCAGCCCTGGCCCCATAGGCGGCTAATGCCCCCGCCGCATTTCCGGCTGAGGGTATCGCCACACGCCTGATCCCCAGCTCCTTAGCCTTTGAGACCGCTGCTGAGAGGCCTCGAGCCTTGAAGGTGCCTGTCGGTATCACCCCCTCGTCCTTTATCCAGAGCCTCGGGGTTCCGATGGCCTCCCCCAGCCTCGAGGCAGGGGTTAGAGGGGTCCACCCCTCCCCAAGGCTCACTATGTTCCTCTCATCCCTAACGGGGAGAAGCTCGAGGTAACGCCACATCGTGGCCCCTCTCCCCCTTAGGCTCTCCCTATCTAAAGCCGCCCCCGCAGCCTCGATATCATACCTTGCGAATAATGGCTTTCCACACGCATCACAGACCGTCTGTACCCTCTCAGCATCGAATCTCTTCCCACATCCCGTGCATTCTAGGTGGGTGATGAAGCTCAATCCAATCCGCCTTGATGAAGGCTCAGAGAGATTTTATATCTATCCCCTAGGCCGCTGTAAAGAAGATGACACCTCTAAATCTCATATAGGGATTAGTGCAGCGTCCCTAAGGACATGGATGGGATGCCTTAACTCGCAGAGGGGGAATCGGATGGCCTGAGGGGAAGTCTTTTTAGTTCGAGTGGGGGAGGTTAAACCATGTCTAAAACCTTGGAGAAGGTGGGGGATGTAACCCACTACTATGGGAGGATAGGGGTGGCCGTCGTGAGGCTGTCGGCTCCCCTTAGGGTGGGGGATCGCATCGCCATCAGAGGAATGACCACAAACTTCGAACAGGCCGTAGAGTCGATGGAGATCGAGCATAAGCCGGTAGAGGAGGCAGACCCCGGCTCCTCCATAGGCCTAAAGGTCCTTGAGAAGGTAAGAGCGGGGGATATCGTCTATAGAATAAGCGAGTAAGGGTAATAGCCACCAGGGAGATGGGGCTGTGAGGGTTGAACCATCCACCCTCGGACCTAGCCAGCCGCCCCGCTCCCTATAACCCGAAGCGTGGATCTCCCTCGGCGAGGCTGTCACCGCAGAGCATCTCTTGAAGGCGGAGAGCTCCGCGAAGCCTCTCCTCCTTTCTAAGGAAAGAAAACTGGAACGAAAACAATCTGAGGGCCTCGCCCACATCCAAAGCCAAGATTCGCCGATGTAGGGGCAAGATAAAAGTCTCAACGCATCTCCTATAGTATAGGTGAAGGGATGAAAATCTATAAATCCACCAAAGCTCTGCAGTCTCTATACCCTATCATGGTGGCTGGGATGAGGTGGAGGTCGACCCTTCTCATTATGCTGATCCTCCTTCAGATGATACCCACAGCCTATACCCAAGAGGCGGCTCTATACATCGAGGCGGATAGAGGGGTTGAGGTGATCGGCGCAGGTTTATTAACCCTCAATGATACCTTCACCCTCTCAGCCCCGCAGGGCTCCAGAGTGGTGATAGAAAGGTTCGCTTTGGGGCTTACGAAGGGGTTCGAGGTTGAGAGGCGCTCCTTCTACCTCTTAGAGGAGGGGGAGTGGAAACCCATAGAGGAGGTGGAGGATGTAGAGGACCCCACGACAGATGCTCGATGGGTCCATCTTAGGCTTCCTAGACCCTTCACGATTGGTGGAGGGGCAGACCTCACCCTGAAGGCCTCCTACATCTCATATGGGTGGATAACCTCCTCAGGGAACCTTCACAGAGCGCTCATCCCAGTATATCCGATGCTCCCCATCGAGATCGCCCTCTTCAACTTCACAATGCTCCTACCCAGAGGGGCGGGCTTGGTCGAAATCTCATCACCCGTCACCATAACCAACTCCTCAGAGGGGGGGCTCTGGATCCTCAGCCATCGCGGGGAGGAGCTGCCCCCATTTAGGAATCAGACCGTGACGGTCAGCTATCAACCGGCCTCGGGAGAGGAGCAGATCCTCGACTATGAGCTCCTGAGGAGCATAAGGATATCAAGGTGGAGCCTAGAGATCGAGGATAACTACATCATAAACAATAGGGGGCCAACCTTAAACTATATCAAGATAAGGGTTCCGAAGGACTCGTCGGAGTTCAAGGCCAGGGATGCCGCCGGGCCTCTCACCCTCTCATACAGCGAGGGGGAGGGGCACGGGGAGCTGCAGGTCTTCACCAGGACCCCCATAGGAGAGGGGGAGAGGATGAGCATCTGGGTCGAGTACTCCCTCCCCTCAGGAGGGAGGATGGAAGGAGGATGGGATAGATACACTTTGAGGTATAGGGTCGATGCCCCTCCAAGCTATGTGAGGAAGGGCCTCCTCAGATTCATCCTCCCAGAGGGCGGGAGCCTCTTAAGCTCCTCCCCGGAGGCGGATCTCTTGCGGCCCGCATCCCTACTCTCCCAGGAGGCCAGCTTCGAGTTGGGGGGCATAATGCCCGGCGAGGGCCTAGAAATCGTGCTCGAGTATAGCTGGCCCATCATCTTCTCAGCCCTAAGGGTGGCACAGTGGTTCCTCATCGCCGCATGTGTAATAGCCCCCATCTACATCCTAAGGAGGAGGAGAGGCGAGGCGAAGCCCAGAGAGGAGAGGCCAAAGGAGCTTGAGAGCTACAGAGCGATCTACCTTGATAGGATCGCACTCCTCGCAGAGCTCGAGGAGCTCCAGGAGGGGTTTGAGAGGAAGGAGGTGGGAAGGGAGCACTACGAGAAGAGGCTCGGAGAGATAACTAGGAAGCAGGGAGAACTCCTAAGAGAGGCAAGGCGCCTCAGGGCTAGGATAGAGGAGAGGGAGCCAGGCCTCTCGAGGAGGATGAAGGTTATCGAAGAGGATGAGGAGGAGTTGAGGAGGATAGACTCCGAGCTTAGAGCCCTAGAGACCCACCTAAGGAGCAGGAGAATAGGCCGCGGAGAGTTCGAGAAAAGGAGGAGGGCGCTGATGAGGCGGATGAGGCAGGCGAGGACGAGGCTGGAGGGGGATGTGGACGCTCTATAAGGCCCCACAGGAGCCCTTCAAAATTATTAATGTGCCTGCTCAAGCCATAATGAGGAAGGGGAGATGAAGGCCATAAAGGTGGATCACGAAAGGTGCACCCTATGCCAGACATGCATAAGCCTCTGCCCAATGGGGGTATACGAGGTTAGGGAGGGAAGGGTCGTCCCAATAAACACCGATCTATGCCTAGTGTGCAGGGCCTGCGAGGCAGCCTGCCCCGTGGAGGCCATCATCGTCGAGGGATGAACCCTAGGATAAGCCAGAGATGGGAGGGAGGAGATTATAGACCCCCAGAGCCTTTTAAGGGAGATAGATGAGGCCGTCGATGAGGTGGGGAGGGATGCCCTATCCCTCCTCAAAGGGCTGATCGGTACCCCCAGCCCCAGCGGCCATGAGGAGGAGGCCGCAAGGCTTCTGATGAGGGAGATGCAGAGGATCGGCTTCGACAGGGTCCAGATGGACGACCTCAACGACGTCATGGCGACCATCAGAGGCGTGGGCGGGGGGAGGCCGATCCTCTTCAACGGCCACCTAGACCACGTCCCACCAGGAGGGATGGTAGACCCCTACTCTGGAAGGGTCGTGGATGGCAGAGCCTTCGGGGTCGAGGGGGAGGTGGTATATGGGAGGGGAGCCTCGGACATGAAGGGGGCCATAGCCGCGATGGCCATGGCCGGAGCAGTCATAAAGAGGCTCGAGATCCGATTGAAGGGGGACCTCAAGGTCGCGGCGGTCGCCCAGGAGGAGACGGGCGGAGCTGGAACCCTCGCTACCATCCAGGAGAGCCGCTTCCTGGGAGACCTTACAGTGATAGGCGAGGCCACCAACATGGAGCTTGCTCTAGGCCACAGGGGAACCTCCGGCGTCACCATCCACATCAAGGGAAGGGGATGCCACTCCAGCTCACCCGAGCGGGGGATAAACGCCCTCTACAAGGCCGTAGACCTGATATCCAGGATGAGAAGAGAGGTTGAGCCCAAGCTCCCAGAACACCCCATCTATGGGAGAACCACCCTAGCAGCGACGAGGCTAGAGGTTAAACCGAACGTCGCCAACGTCATCCCAGACGAATGCGAGATATACATAGACTGCAGAAACGGACCAGACTATCCCGCCGAGGCCCTAAAGAGCGCCCTGGAGGAGATGATATCCAAGATGAGGGAGGACGACCCAGAGCTCATAGCCCAGGTCATCCCATCAAGCATTCTAAGGGGCCTAAAGGGGTTCACGGGATTCTACACGGACCCCCAGAGATACCCCGTCGTCGAGGAGGTTAGAAAGATATTGGCCGAGGCCCTTGGAGCCGAGCCAAAACTCACGACATGGAGGTTCGCCACCGATGGAAGGTTTTACTCTTGGCTTGGGATACCCGTAATAGGCCTCGGGCCCGGAGAGGAGAGGTTCGCCCACACCGAAGTCGAACACATCAGGGTCCAAGACCTCCTCAGATCCATAAAGGCATACGCCTACCTCGCCTGCAGATTCTGCGGATATGAGGATAGATAGGGAAAAGGTTATATTAGTATTTTCGAAGAGCTTGGAAAAGGGAAATATGAGTGTTGTTAATGCATTGCAGGAGATAGAGGCTATAGAGGGGCTTATCGCCCCCTACGCGTATTACTCATATGAAGCCGAAAGGGTTTTGGGGATTCTCAGAGATTTGAAAGAGGCCTTAAACATAATGGATAGGGATAAGATAAGGGAGATTATTGAGGGATTATCTAACATAGAATCTATGGCAGCTCCTTATAGGGGATATGGCTTCGTGGAAGAGGCCTTAGAGCACTCCAAAAAGTTACTTAATGAACTCAGAAAAATAGTTGAATTCTAAAACCTCCATATTTTATCCAACGGCAAAGATGTCAAGTTATATGTGGATTTTATCAGATGCTCAAATTAAGTATCTCAGAACTTTTAATGATAAATCTTGATGATTCCGCGGGCTTGCAGTATCATCCCAGCCCTTGGAAGGGCTTTCCTTTTTAAACATTATAATTTATTTTGATGGAGAACCCGCTAGACGAGGTGGAGAGGCTCTACGCCCTCGATAGGGGAGGGATGCTGAACTCTCTCAGCCTATTCCCCCAGGGTTTGAGGGAGGGGGCAAAGGCCGCCGAGGGGCTCGACAAGCCCTTCACGAGAGGTTATAGAGCCCTCGTCGTGGTAGGGATGGGGAGCTCGGCGATAGGAGGCAAGATCCTGAAGGACTGGCTCTTCGAAGACTCCCCCATCCCGATCCATATCTATAGGGGATATAACCTGCCAGGGTTTTTAGACGATGAGGCCCTCCTCATAGCCGTCAGCTACTCTGGAGACACGGAGGAGACCCTAACCGCCCTTGAGGAGGGGAGGAGGAGGGGATGCTACACCATAACTATAACCTCTGGAGGAGCCATGGAGAGGGCCTCATTGGAGAGGGGGATCCCCGTGGTCAAGCTTCCCATAGGGATGAGGCCTAGGGCTTCCTTCCCGTGGCAGTTCTCCATCTTGGCCACGCTGGCTGGAAAGATGGGCCTATCCTCAAGGATCGAGGTGGAGCTCGAAGAGGCTTTAAGGGTGTTGGATGCTTTGAGGGTTGAACTCTCCCCTGAGAGCCCTACAGGGCTTAATAGGGCTAAGGAGGCTGCCCTAACCCTTAAGGGGACTATCCCCTTCATATACGGCCCGAGGATCTTCGAGGGGGTATCATATAGGTTTAGAACCCAGCTCCACGAGAACAGCAAGGTTCCAGCCTCCTCAGGCTCATTCCCCGAGGGCTTCCATAACGCCGTCATGATCGGCGAGGGGCCTGAAGAGCTGGTTAGGCCCTTAAGCCTCGTGCTCCTAAGAGACCCTGAGGGGGAAGAGGGGGTGGAGAGGAAGATCAACGCCTTCAAGAGCCTCCTCGAGCCTCGGGTAGGTAGGATCCTGGAGATAGCCGCCACGGGTAGGGGGAGGCTCTCCAGGATCCTCTCGGTCTTATACATCGGCGACTACACCTCTGTATACCTCGGCCTCCTCTATGGACTGGACCCAAGCTCAACGAACTCTATAAAGGCTCTTAAAGAGGTGTAAGGTGGCCATCTCCCTCCAGCATCCTTTCAGGTATATTTTCCCTTAAAGGGAGGAGGCCTGGTTTGGGGCTGAGGGCTGCTGCCTTCCAGCTGAGGTTTCTCAGAGCTTTATCAAATCTACCATCAGGATAATTAAATTAGTATACAAACATGTTTACATAAACAGGTGGTCAAAAACATGTGTGTTTCTTTTTAAACCTAACATTAAAATAAATTTAGAAATAGTTCTTGATCAATTTTATAGCTATAGTGATACTCTGTAAAAATTTATGGTCGCAATGTTTTAGCCCTCTCGATATCCAAGCTCCAGGGCCTTTATGTTGATCTCCCTAAGATGTGGGCGCATCAAAGATCTTACTGCTTCCTTGAGGCCTTCGAGGGGGATGAGGCCCGTCCTCTTAGATAGGGCTCCAAGCATAGCCATGTTGGCCACGATGGGGTTTCCAAGCCTAGATGCTATCTCATTCGCTGGGATGACGGCCAGGTTGACATCCCTCCTCAGCTCCCCCTCATCGATCTCCCCTATAACATCCTCTTCGACCAGCACCGTGCTGCCCTTCTTGGCCCTGCCTATATATCTCCTGTAGGCTGGGGTGGACATGGCCACAAGTATGTCGGTCTCCCCTACCTCTATGTCGTAGATCTCTCTATCCGAGACTATTATCTCAGACCTGCTACTCCCTCCCCTGGCCTCCGTTCCATAGGTCCTCATGTTGACCACCTCGTAGCCTATGTTGAAGAGGGCCTCTGATAGGAATTCTCCGGCAGAGATTATCCCTTGACCTCCGGTCCCTGAGAGGAGGATCTTGACCTCCATCTTAACCCTCCCGAGCCCTCTCCATCACCTTTATCAGGGAGTCAGTGAACTCGGGCCTCTCCCTCTTGACGAAGACCCCGAGCTCCACCTTCCCCTCCAGCGGCCCTACAACCCTCTCAGTCACCTCCAGCCTCTCCAAGATCCCCCTAGCCTTCTCGACCTCCTCTGAGTCGACCCTAACCACCCTCCCATAGGAGATGTGGTCCACGACCCTCGCCCTGGCCTTAAGGGCTGCTATGGTCCCTTCTACACCCCTTAACGCCTCCTCGGCCTGGATTCTGGGGAGGATATATACGTAGTCCGCCTTTGCCCGCCTGCCCCTGACATATGTGCTCTCTGCGAACATCTCAAGTATCCTTGTCGGCAGCTCCTCGATGGGACCCCTCAACCCGAATATATGCCTTTGGTAGGTGGGGCATTGGCTGAGGACCTCTATGAAGGAGAAGCCCCTGTGCTCGAGGGCCTCCATTATGCTCCGGGTGAGCTCAACGGCGTGGTATGTGGTCCACCTGGCCACATATGTGGCGCCGGCAGCCGATACCAAGTCTACGAGGTTGAAGGGGTACTCGGGGTTTCCATATGGAGAGGTATCGGTTGGGCCTCCATGTGGGGTTGTTGGGGCAAGCTGCCCTCCCGTCATGCCGTAGCTCATGTTGTTGATCAGGATGGTGGTGATGTCTATGTTTCGGCGTGCTGCGTGGATTAGGTGGTTACCGCCGATCCCAGCCCCGTCGCCGTCTCCGGTGAAGACGACGGTGATGAGGTCCCTCCTGTAGACCTTAGCCCCAGTGGCGAAGGCGAGGGCCCTCCCATGGGTGGTGTGGAGGGCGTCGCCCTTGAAGTATGGGCTCGGTATCCAGGCTGAGCATCCTATCCCTGAGACGCAGAGGACTCTATCCTGGGGGATGCCGAGCTCATCTAAGGCCCGGATGAAGGAGTTTAGGACGATCCCGTTACCGCATCCGGGGCAGAATAGGGTTGGGAGCTCCCTCGTGTACCTCTCCCTAAGCTCTCTTAGGCTTCTCAAATCCGTAGCCCCCTTATGGCTTCCAGTATCTCCTCTGAGGTGTGGAGAACCCCTCCAACCTTAGGGATGGAGATTACTTGAGCCCCCCCTCTGGCGGCCCTCTCCACCTCCCTAACCATCTTCCCCATGTTCATCTCTGGGACCAGGATGGCCTTGACCTCCTCTGAGAGGGATGAGACCTCCTCGTCGGGGAAGGGCCAGAGGGTTCTCAGCCTCAACAGCCCAGCCCTTATGCCGATGGATCTGGCCCTCATCACGGCGCTATAGCTCGCCCTGGCGGAGGCGCCGTAGGAGAGCACTAGGATATCGGCGTCCTCTAGGTGGAGGCCGACGGTCTCGGTTAGCTCCCTCCTCGCCCTCCTTATCTTCTCGGTTATCCTCTCCACCTTCATCTGCATATATCTGGGGCTGTCATCCCTCCTCCCCGTCGGCCTATGGGATGAGCCTGTTATGAGGAGCCTATAACCCCCTCCCAGGGGGGGCATCTCAGGCACCCCGGAGGGGTCTTCGGTTCCGAAGGGGGTGCACTCGCCCCCCTTAGGCCTCCTCCTCTCCACGACCTCCACCCTCTCAGGGACTATCAGCCTCTCCTTTATGTGGCCTATGGCTCCGTCGGCTATGAGGAGGACGGGGACCCTGAACCTCTCGGCCAGGTTGAAGGCCCTCACGGTAAGGTCGAACATCTCCTGGACAGACCACGGAGAGAGGGCGATGGCCTCATAGTCGCCGTGGGCTCCATACCTGGCCTGGTAGACATCCTGCTGGGAGGGCATCGTGGGCTGGCCTGTGGATGGGCCGCTCCTCTGGACGTTGACGACCACGCAGTGGGTCTCGGTCATATAGGCGTACCCAATATTCTCCTGCATAAGGCTGAAGCCTGGGCCTGCGGTGGCGGTCATGGCCTTCGCACCAGCCCATGAGGCCCCTATAACCGCGGCTATCGAGGCTATCTCATCCTCCATCTGGAGGAAGAAGCCTCCAACCTTGGGGAGCTCAGAGGCCATGTACTGGGAGATCTCGTTGGCTGGGGTTATGGGGTAACCCGCGAAGAACCTGCACCCCGCCCTTATGGCCCCCTCTGCGCAGGCCACATTCCCTAATACGAGATGCCTTCCTGGGCTGAGCATATTCACTCCTCCTCTACGCTTATGCTGAGGTCTGGGCAGAGGCGCTCACACCATCTACACACTATACAATCCCCGGCCAGGATGGGATAGAAGCCTCCGAGGAGAGCCCTCCTCTCAGACCTCCTCAAGACCCTTCCACCAAGCTTATTGCAGGCATAGACGCAGATTAAACAGCCCTTACATAGACCCTCCTCAACGATTACGCGGAACCTTCTTCTCCCCTGAGCGCTTGAGCTCATCCCCATCACGTTGACTCGATATCCTTCTTTTCGGGATCTATTAAGCATTGCATCTCGAGCTGAGAAATATGCCCTAAAGCCCTCTACCTTAGGCTTTGGGTTCTGCCGCGTCCACCGCCCATCATGTTAAAGAGACAGGTTTTTGCTGTCTACCATAGGGGGCACCATCCGCCTCCATCAGGATTCCATGTAGGTAGATGTGTTCAACCAGCTCCTGGCCTTCAACATCTGGTTAAGCTTGGCCGAGACCAGCGATGTCAAGCACGTAGCTTGGAGCTGAAGTGTTTAGGCCGGAGGCAAAGGCCCTTCGGCTGGGAAAGCCCTGATCGAGGCGGCCGAAGGCGGCTTTGCCATAAGACCCTTTGAGGCTGCTGAGACGCCATTATTGTGTCGGGCTTCGCATTCTACGCAGAGAGAAAAGGGAAAATAGAAGGCTCGCGTGCTAGGAAACGCTTTTAATCCTCTGAAGGGTACTCTGGGATGGGCCTTGGCCGTTAAAGAGGAGTTTTTAAGTTTGCTGGAGCGGGATAGGGAGTTCCGCTATGCGGTTGCGGGTTTACTTGGCTTAGGGGAGATCCTGCGTAGGCTTGACGATCATGGGGAGAGGATGGTTAAGATCGAGGAGGAGCTGTCGAGACTTAGGGAGGAGCAAATCAAGCTTAGGGAGGATATGATGGCTGGTTTTAAGCGCCATGATGATGAGATAGCCAGGCTTAGGGAGGATATGAATCGGGGTTTCATGCTTGTGGAGAGGCATATTTCCGCTTTGGGCGCCCGCTGGGGCTTGATGAGCGAGGAGGCCTTCAGGGAGGGAATTAAAGGCCTTGTGGAAAGGGAGCTCGGCTTCAAGGCTGAGAGGTGGGCGAAGTTCGACGAGGAGGGATCCGTTTATGGCTATCCGAGCCCTGTCGAGGTCGACGCAGCCCTGTATGACGCGCGCTTGATCCTCGTGGAGGTTAAATCCCATGTTGGGGTTTCAGACGTTTACATCTTCAAGCGCAAAGCCGAGTTCTACGAGAAGGTCGAGGGCGGAAAGCCCCAAAGGCTTGTCATGGTCACCCCATACGCCGACGACAAAGCCATAGAAGCCTCGATGCGCCTAGGAGTCGAAATATACACAAGGGTTTAAGCCGCTTTAGATATTTTAACGCGCTTGAGGTTATGTATTCACGCTTCGCCATAATAGCCCTAACATCTGAAGAGGCGGAGGAGGCATTCTTCAAAGATGAGGCGGAGCACTAGGTAGAGGCGACGTGAATATGCTGCTCCCTTTCAAATAATCGATTCTGCGGTTCTCGCGAGAACTCTTAGATATCTATTCTGGCTAGGCTTGTTGGATTTGAAAAAATAAATTTTAAAGTGGGGCTTTAGCCCTTTTCCACTCCTCCCTAACACTCTCCAAGAGGCCCGGCTTCATGTAGAGGTCTATAGCGGTCATGGCTAGGATCTTTGCTGCTAATATGAGGGCCTCATGACCCTTCTCAGACCTCGCCGCCTCCCTGAACTCGGAGGTGTGCCCCACGAGGCTCTCTGGTCCTATCGCCAGGTAGAAGGAGCATGTGGGGGTCACCTGGCTGACGTTCCCGAGGTCGGTGGACCCCCCTCCAGGGGGGATCCTTCCCTCCTGAGGCCTGTAGACCTCGACTCCTAGGGCCCTCATGTTCTCCTCTATGGCGTCCGCGAGGGTTAGGTTGGGTATCGTATTGGCATAGGTGTTGGCGTAGTTCCAGAACCTTACCTCGGCTCCTGTGGCCAAGGCTGCACCTCTGGCGCAGTTCTTCACCTTCTCCGAGACCTCTTGGAGATAGTTTATGTCCGCGGCCCTGACGTAGAGCTTCGCAGAGGCGTATTCTGGGACGATGTTTGGGGCCTCACCCCCCTTCTCTATAATACCGTGGATCCTGACATCGGGTCTTAGATGCTGGCGGAGGGCGTCTATGCCGCTATACATCAACAGGAGGGCGTTGAGGGCGTTCACCCCCTCCCATGGGGCTGCCCCCGCGTGGGCGGCCTTCCCAAGAAACTCGAACTTTATCGCCTCCCTGGCATAGGAGCTCTGGCGGCCCGCCATGTTCCTCGAGCCCGGATGCCACATGATGCATACGTCTGCGGCCTTGAACTCCTCGATCATTATAACCTTGCCACCAGCGTTCTCCACCCCTCCCTCCTCAGCCGGGGTTCCGAAGACCATCAGGGAGCCGTCTATATGGTGGAGAACCCTGCTCAACGCCATCGCAGCCCCGACCCCCCCGGCCCCTATGAGGTTGTGGCCGCATGCATGCCCCAGCCCCTTAAGGGCGTCGTACTCGCACAATAGGCCAACAACGGGCCTCTCCGCCCTCCCCTCCCTCCTGGCGGTGAAGGCGGTCCTCATGCCGGCCACTCCAAGCCTAACCTCGAATCCGCTCTCCTCGAGGGCGGATGTCAGTACCTCCGAGGCCTTAAACTCCTGATGCCCGAGCTCGGGGTTCTCGTGTATTGTATCGGCCATCCGGATCAGCTTCTCTCTGAATCCATCTACCTCAGATATGACCAGCCTCTTCAGATAATCCAGACCCATGAGGTCACCGTGATATATTAGAGCCGCACACTTAAAAACCTATAATAAAAGATAAGCCCTAATTTTATATCCTCTGAAATTTATCATTGAAAAACCCCAAGATATGTCAACCAAAATTAAGAAGCTCTTCCCTCATTAATTCAAAGATTTTAGATGGAAGCTATATTGCATCCTGTTTGAAGACAATTTGGAAAATCCCTTTTATTAAATCTTTTCGTTAAAAATTTTGAATTTAAGATATTATTTGTTCCTAAAAATGTTTATCGATTTATCAAGTTCATGGTTTTTCATCAAACTTTACTTCACCTTATTATAATATTTCTTAATCCTAGTTATAAATTCATCTCTTTCCTTTTCCACTTCAGAGATCCTTTTTCTTAGAAACTCTATCTCCTCAGAGATTTCTTCAAGCCATTCTTTAATTTTTGTTTTACATTCTTCTACACTCATTTTTTCTATGTATTGGGATACATCCCTTGGAGGCCCCTTTTCAAGTGAGGCTAGGGGGTGATCTATCCTCGGGGGTCTCGTGAATGGGAAGAAGTGCCTCGAGGTTCGAGGCTTCATGAGGCTTCCGCTGATCCCGGAAGAGATCACCTCTCGGGGGCTCATCTTACCTCCCCCGTGGATGTATCTGTGGATCCTCCTGTATC
>JBBIVO010000041.1:0-4919 GCA_037439685.1 Candidatus Bathyarchaeota archaeon
GAGGATCGGAGGCGTCCTGATCAGGGGGGCGAAGGGGACTGGGAAGAGCACGGCGGTTAGGGCCCTCGTCGACCTCCTCCCCGAGGTGGAGGTAGTAGCAGACTGCCCCTTCCGCTGCAATCCAAAGGATCCAACGAATATGTGCGATGTGTGCAGGTCTAGGCTGGAGAGGGGGGAGAGCCTACCCAAGGCCTCCATGAGGATGAGGGTTGTAGAGCTCCCAATAGGCTCGACTGAAGATAGGGTTGTAGGCACCCTAAACATAGAGAAGGCGATCAGGGAGGGGGTGAGGGCCCTCGAGCCCGGCATCCTCGCCGAGGCCAACCAGAACATCCTCTACGTAGATGAGATAAACCTCCTACCCGACCACATAGCCGATGTCATCCTGGACGCGGCGGCATCGGGCTGGAACGTCGTGGAGAGGGAGGGGATAAGCGTCCAGCACCCTTCGAGGTTCATCCTCATAGGGACGATGAACCCAGAGGAGGGGGAATTGAGGCCCCAGCTCCTGGACAGATTGGCCCTCCACACAGAGATCTCCACCATTCAGGACCCTAGCCTGAGGAAGGAGATCATGAGGTTCAACATAGAGTTCGAGGAGGACCCCCTAGGCTTCATCGAGAGGTTCAAGGAGAGGCAGGAGGAGCTCATGAAGAGGATCCTGGCGGCCAGGGAGATCCTCAAGGGGGTGGTTGTTCCGGAGAGCCTCTACGAGGTCGTGGCGAGGATGTGCATATCCCTGAAGGTGGACGGCCACAGGCCAGACATAATAATAGTTAAGGCGGCGCGGACATTGGCAGCCTTCAACGGGAGGAGTAGGGTTGAGCCGCAGGAGATCCTGGAGTGCGCCTATCTGGCCCTGAGCCATAGGACCAGAAACCTTGGGATGGACCCCCCAGCCACGGACGCCCAGGTCAGAGAGGAGTTCAGGAGGGCTATATCCGCCGTCGAGGGGGCTCCCGGAGGATAGACCCTTGATGGGGAGGATCGCATATCCCTTCACGGCCATCGTGGGCCAGGAGGATGCCAAGACAGCCCTCATCCTAAACGCCGTCGACCCCAGGCTGGGTGGGGTGCTCATCTCAGGCCCGAAGGGCTCGGGGAAGTCGACCCTCGTCAGATCCCTCGAGGAGATCCTCCCCGCGGTTGAGAGCGTTGAGGGCTGCGAGTATAACTGCAACCCAAAAGACCTAGCCCACCTCTGCCCCCAATGCCGGGAGAGGGCTAAGGAGGGCGGGTTAAAGGTCTCCCTACGACCCATGAGGATAGTGGAGCTTCCAATAGGGGCGACTGAGGACAGCCTACTGGGGACCATAGACGCAGAGGGGATCCTCAGGACCGGGGTGAGGACCATAAGCCCAGGCCTCCTGGCAAGGGCGAACCAGAACGTCCTGTATGTCGAGGACTTGAACCTCCTATCGGACCATCTCGTCGACTGCATCCTAGACCCGGCGGCATCGGGATGGGTCGCGATCGAGAGGGAGGGGATAAGCGTCCAGCACCCTTCGAGGTTCATCCTCATAGCCTCCATGAACCCCGAGGAGGGGGGGCTGAGGCCCCAGATCCTGGACAGGTTCGCCCTAAAGGTGGACATGGAACCCCTCAAGGAGCCTAAGGAGAGGGCTGAGATCATCAGGAGAAGCCTGGCCTTCGAGGAGGATCCTCAAGCCTTCTATAAGGGATACGAGGAGGAGCAGAGCCGGCTTAGGAGGAGGATCGAGGAGGCGAGGGAGAGGCTGGAGAGGGTGGTTATACCAGAGGAGGTGATGAAGGGGGTCGGTGAGGCCTGCTCCCGCCTCGAAGTTGAGGGCGTCAGATCAGATATAGCCATCCTGAAGGCTGCGAGGGCCCTCGCCGCATATGAGGGTAGGGAGAGGGTGGAGCCCGAGGACGCCTTAAGGGTCTTCGAAGTATCCCTGAGCCATAGGGCGAAGGGGCCCGGCGGGAGGCCCTTGGAGAGGGGGAGCGTGGTGAGGGAGGTGAGGGGCATCCTCCTAAAGGAAACCTACGGGGAGGGGGAAACCACCTTCGATCTCGGCCCCTCTCCCCTTGAGATGGAGCCTCAAAGGTTCCCCCTGAAGATGGCTAAGAGGAGGAGAAGGGTACTCTCGGGAGCCCTGGGAAATATGATCAACATCCTAGCCATCGCCTCACTCCTGATATCGCTGAGCCTTGTCTCCAGCCTCATGACAGGGCTGTTCGAGGTTATGCTCCTGAATAGGCCCATCTCAGCCCTCGTTGGAGCCCTATCCATAGACAGGGTTTTAACACACCTGGCCCTGATAACCCCCATCTTCCTTATCCTCTTCCTCATATCCAGGAGGGTGAGGAGGCCGATCATCTACATCTACACGTATCTCGGCTCTGGACTTAAGAGGCAGCTCGTCCAGAGGCAGGAGCCGAGGCCCGAGGGGGAGGAGGAGAGGCCGGTCGTCGAGAGGATGAGCCTCGTCAACATCCCCCTCTACGCCTCCCTCAGACGCCTCTACAGGCTGGCCGTGGAGAGGGGGATTAAACTCCTCCAGGTCGGGGGCAAGAGGAGGAGGAGCTACAAGCTCACATACGAGAGGAGGGCGGATAGGAGGCTCAGGACAACCATCGGGAGGCGCTCGAAGACGAAGGCCCGCTCGGAGAGGGGGAGATACATCTCCTATGAGCTTCCTAAGGGGAGGCCCTGGGACCTGGCCC
The DNA here is from genome assembly GCA_037439685.1 of Candidatus Bathyarchaeota archaeon. GTDB lineage: Archaea > Thermoproteota > Bathyarchaeia > TCS64 > TCS64 > JAGTRB01. The sequence goes on from JBBIVO010000041.1 coordinate 2,689, forward strand.
TAGCCCCAACCATCAGGGCGGCCGCCCCCTATCAGAGGTCTAGGGATAGGAGGGGGCTAGCCCTGAAGGTTGAAACTGGTGACGTAAGGGTCAAGGTAAGGGAGATGAGGGCGCCCATAACGATGGTCCTCCTCCTCGACATGAGCGAGTCCATGATCTCATCCCTAGAGAACGTCAGGAACGCGATACTTAGCATGAGGGACACCATCCTCAAGAGGAGGGACCGTGTGGGCCTGGTGATATTCAAGGGGGAGGGGGCTACAACCCTCCAGCCTCCAACCAGAAACCTGGGGCTCGTGGTGAGGAGGCTGATGGAGGTGGGGGCGAGCGACCTCACCCCCCTCGCCTCCGGAATGTTCGAGGGCTGGAGGGTTCTGAGAAACGAGAAGGTCAAGAACAGGGATATCATCCCCTTCCTCGTCATCGTCTCAGACGGGATAGCCAACATACCCCTAGAATCACCCCTCTCGCCCAACACCCGCCGATACTACATGAACACGGCCCAGGCAGACGTGATAGACGTTGCATACCTCCTTAGGAGGTCCGGGATCAGGACCATGGTGATCAACCCAGCCCATGCAGTTGAGGAGGAGCTTCTGAAGAGGCATAGAGGGGTTGAGGAGATAACTGGAAGGAGGTTCCTAGAGCCGACGGAGCTGCTCATGGAGATACCCAAGATAACAGGAGGCTACTACTATGGGATCGGAGAGGAGGGGGAGCTGTAGGAGTTCTTCCTGACCGAGGCCCTAGGCCTAGTCAGCCGCTGAGGCAATAGGGGAATTGGTGAAATGCCTCCAGCTTATGCAGGGGCCTTCCCGCTTCCACTCCCAGCCCCCCACACCTAGAGCACGGGCTCCCGTCGGCAGAGGCCCTCCCCTTCAGCCACCTCTGGAAGGCGGGTTACGGAGGCTTTGGCCTCCCCAGGCGTAACTTCCAAGCCCTACGCAGACAGAATACTCCACGAAAGAGGAGATAAGCCGTTACTCGGCTCATATCCCCCATTCAGAAGGGGGCTTCATAGCTAAAGGAGTTCTGGAAACCCTATCCCATCTTTCTTTTTAAAGACCGACTGGGGCCATTATGAGAAGCCAGTTCCATATCAAATGGAAGATTTCATTGAAAGAGTTGGGTTTGTTATCAAAAATTGGGTAACGGCGGTGTAGTGGTTCGATGTTAGCTAGTATCCCCTCTCATCCCTCTCTAGGAGCCTCTCCCACCTCTCGTGGATCCGCTTCTCCATCTCGGCTACCTGTTCATCCGTCAGGTGTCTGAATCTCCCCTGCGTCTGGAGGAACTCCCTCAGGGGTCTCAGGGTCTTGGGCTTTATGTTGAGCTTGAACCTTCCCTCCACGACCTCGTAGACCGGCCAGAACCCTGTCTCGACGGCCAACCTCGCTATCGCTACCATCTTCTCGGGCGAGTATCTCCAGCCCGTCGGGCAAGTGTTCAGGACCTCTATGTAGCTGAGGCCCTTCCCCTCCTCCGTCGTCAGCCTCTGGGCCAGCTTTATCTTCCTCCTGTAGTCGGGTATGTTGTGGATGGATGCCGTCGCCACGAGGGGTATGCGATGGGCCTCCATTATCTCAGGCATGCTCTTAGGCCAGACCGTCTTTCCCTGGATCAAGCTCCCCACAGGGGTGGTCGTGGTCCAAGCCCATCTAGGCGTCGCCCCGCTCCTCTGTATCCCCGTGTTCATGTAGGCCTGGTTGTTCTGGCATATGTATATTATCCTCTCACCCCTCTCCGCCGCCCCTGAGAGGGCCTGGAGCCCTATGTCGTAGGTTCCCCCATCGCCGGCTATGACGACCACATTTGTATCCTTGTGGCCGGCTGCCTTAAGACCCCTCGCAACCCCGGAAGCCGCGGCGGCCGCAGAGGGGAACTGGGTTGGACCCCGGTCTATGAGCATGGCTCCAGACCAGGCCCCGCAAGAGGCGGGGATTACCACCACGGAGTTCCTTCCCAGGGTGTCCAAGGTGTGCCTGGATATTAGGACCATGGCGCAGCCTTGGCATGCGCCCGTCGGGGGGATGGTCACCCTCTCAACGGTTACAAGATCGCTCAACCCTTCCAGCCTCCTAGAATCCTGCCAGCCTGATCTCCATGGCACCTATCTCATGGCCGAACCAGGTCTGCTTCTCCACCCTCCCCGTCCTAGCGGCCTCCAGAACCTTCTGGTAGGCGAACTGGAGATCCTGAGGCCTAATATCCGAGCCTCCGAGGCCGAGGAT
>JBBIVO010000041.1:4958-15080 GCA_037439685.1 Candidatus Bathyarchaeota archaeon
GGGAGGCCTTAAGGTCTCCATAGACCTCTCCATAGTTGCACCCGTGAGTCACATCCCTCTCGCAGACCCCTAAGGCCTTGAATCCATGCTTCCCTTGGAGCTCGATGAGGTCCTCTGCCGGGAATGGCCTGAAGCTTCTAAGCCTTATCAGGCCCACCCTCTCCCCCTTCTCCCTAAGGATGTCGACCACATGCCTCGCTGTTCCCGTCATGGAGGCCATGGTCACGAGGACCGCCTCGGCGCCCTCAACCCTATAGGTCTCGATCAGGCCGTTTCCATACCTCCTCCCGAAGACCTCCGCGTACTCCTCGTTCGCCTCCCTTATAACCTCCTTCGCGTTCGTCATGGCCTGCTCGTGCTCCATCTCCTGGAGGGGAACCCCAGGCGTATCCCATTGGATGAACTCGCTCCTGCTGGGGTCTATGCGAACAGCATATGGCCTGTATTGGGGCAGAAACCTGTCCACATCCTCTTGGCTTGGAAGCCTCACCGTGGCCCCGGTATGGGATGTCACGTAGCCGTCGTAGAGGACCATTAATGGCATGAGGACCCTATGGTCCTCCGCTATCCTGAAGGCCTGGAGGGTCGTGTCCAAGGCCTCCTGCGGGCTCTCCACGAATAGCTGGATGAAGCCCGTCGTTGCCTCGCACATGCTGTCGGTATAGTCGGCGAAGAGGCTCGAGTAGCTCCTATTCGGGACGGCTATAACCAGGGGGATCCTGTCCCTGTGGACCATCTCCAGGTTCTCGTGGGCGTACATCAACCCTGGTCCACAGGTGGCCGTGAAGATCCTCACACCGCATGCTCCAGCCCCCCTCATCGCGGCCAGGCAGCTGTGCTCCCCCTCGATCTCTATGAACTCAGCGTCCATCTCCCCATTCGCAATGTACTCCGAGATCTTCTCCGTCACGGGAGACTGGGGGGTTATGGGGTAGGCAGCTATGACCTTAACCCTGGCCAGCTTCACGGCGTAGGCTATCGCGTCGTTTCCCGTCATGAAATCTATCTTCTCCTTCGCCATTCTACCTCTCCCTCTCCATCCTTATGGCCTGGACTGGGCACTCTTCGGCGCAGACCCCGCATCCCTTGCAGACCAGGTAGTCTATAACGGCCGACCTTTCACCCTTCGAGATGACCCCCTCCGGGCAGTAGTCCACGCATAGCCAGCAGCGCCTGCACCTATCCTCGTCGACGATCGGCCTGAAGACCCTCCAAGACCATGCCGCCCTGCCCTCCTTATACCTATTTATCGCCTCCTCATCCAGCACCCTACCCCTCAGGGTTCTCCACACTATCTTAGCTGACATGTCAGCTCCCCCAAACCCTCGTCTCCTCGTAGGCCATCCTAAGGGCCTCTATATTCGCCGCGTGGAGCCTCTCAGGCAGCACGTTCCTGATGGCCTCCTCAATGGTGGAGAGCTTCAGGATCCCCATGGTCTTGGTGAAGGCGCCTAGGATGGCGGTGTTGGATATGGGAGCCTTTATCGTCTTCAGGGCCACCCCGGTCGCGTCCACCACCCCAACCTTGGAAAGCCTCTTGGTGTAGCCTATCTCCTCAGGGGGCTTCAAGGTGTTCAAGACCGCGAATCCCCCCTCCTTCAGCCCCTTGGCGACGACCTCCATCTCAGCGAGGATAGGGTCAAGAACCACAATCCCGTCGGGCTCATAGATCTGGCTTGAGATGAGGATGGGCCTATCCCCAAGCCTTAGGTAGACCTCCACGGGTGCCCCCCTCCTCTCGAACCCATAGAATGGAAGAGCCTGGCTGTAGAGCCCCTCGAGGCTAGCGGCGAGCCCCAGTATCTTGCTTGAAGTCACGACGCCCTGACCGCCCCGTCCATGCATCCGAATCTCAATCATCAGGCTTCCTCTCCCTATCCAATGCTCCCCATATATAGCTTTCCCCAAGCATCAAGGCCAGGATATCTAGAATATTTATTCTTTATCATGGGAGGTTGGGAGATTAGGAGACGATTCGCCACACCCGATCTGGGATGCATCCTCTAAAGAGAATATTTTTATTTTCAACAGTTCATCAAGCTTAGAGCTTCATGCCTAGGATAGTCGACCTCGGGGCCTCCTCTGAAAGGCTTAAGGAGGTGAGCCTCATCCTCGGGGAGGGCCTCTGTAGCAACATATACGTCTTGGGGCGGAGACAGGCGCTCATCGTGGATTCAGGTGTGGGGAACTCCATGAACCCCGTCTGGCCCCAGCTCCAAAGGCTGGGGTTGGGGGAGAGGGACGTAGCTGGTGTGGCCATCACCCACGCCCACCACGACCATGTTGGAGGGCTCCTCAGGATACTTGAGAGGGCCACTCCAAGGGTTTACATCCATAGGCTAGATTCAGCCTACATAGCCTCAAGCCTCGGCCCCCTCCTCCAAAGGGTTGAGGATGGAGACCTCATCGAGGCAGGCCCCTGGAGCCTGAGGGTCCTCTGGACCCCAGGCCACACCAGGGGGAGCATCTGCCTATACTCTGAGGAAGCGCGCCTCCTATTCTCAGGAGACACGGTATTCCCAGGAGGCTATTACGGGAGGTATGATGGGGAGACAGGGAGAAGGGAGGAGATCGTCAACTCCCTCAAGAGGCTCACATCCCTCGATGTTGAGATGATGCTGCCAGGCCATGGAATGCCCGTGCTGGAGGGGGGGTCGAGGCATATAAGGCAGGCCTACCTCAACGCATCCTCTTAAAGGCCTTAAATAGCCGTGCTGGGATCAAAGTTCGATCGGGATGTTCGAGAAGAACCTAGACCTCAGGAGCGATACGGTCACGCTGCCGACCCTCGAGATGAGGGAGGCGGCTGCGAGGGCGGAGGTCGGAGACGACGTCTATGGTGAGGACCCGACCGTTAATAGGCTTGAGCGGCTGGCGGCCGAGAGGCTGGGAAAGGAGGCCGCCCTCTTCGTCACAAGTGGAACCCAGGGGAACGCCGTCAGCCTCCTCTCCCACACCCAGAGGGGGGACGAGATAATCCTTGAGGCGAGGAGCCACATATACCTCAACGAGGTGGGAGGCCTTGCGGTTCTAGGAGGCCTGATGGCAAGGCCTGTGCCAGGGGAGCTTGGGTGGATGCGCCCAGAGGCCATCGAGGCCGCGATTAGGCCCCCAAACATCCACTATCCGAGGACATCGCTCATCTGCGTCGAGAACACCCACAACTCGGCCGGCGGCATCCCCCTAACCCCAGACCAGCTGAGACAGGACTGGGAGGTGGCGAAGAGGCATGGGCTCGGGGTCCACATGGATGGGGCCAGGATATTCAACGCCGCCGTCGCCCTGAAGGTCGACGTGAAGGAGCTGGCAAGGTACGCCGACTCCATCATGTTCTGCCTCTCCAAGGGCCTGGGAGCCCCTGTTGGGAGCATGGTCGTGGGCTCTAGGGAGTTTATAGATAGGGCCAGGAAGTATAGGAAGATGCTTGGAGGAGGGATGCGCCAAGCTGGGATAATAGCCGCTCCAGGCATCGTCGCCCTCACGAAGATGGTGGACAGGCTGGAAGAGGACCACGAGAACGCCAAGCTCCTGGCCGAGGGGCTCAGCCAGATAAGGGGGATAAGGATCCTCAACCCCGTCTTGACAAACATGGTCTTCATAGACGTCTCAGGCCTCGGATGGACTGGGAAGGACTGGGCTGAGGCCTGCAGGAAGCTAGGGTGGAGGAGTGGAGGGAGCCCAACCTCCACCACCATAAGGCTCTGCACCCATTATGGGATAGAGAGAGAGGATATCGAAGCCTTCATCGAGGGGATGGGGAGGCTGGCCCCTAAGCGTTGACCCCCTGATGAGGTGGAGAGGGTTGATCACCCTACCAGCAGAGTATCTCAGGGAGGTGGGGATCAAGATCTTCACGGCCCTAGGCGCTCCAAGGCCTAAGGCCGAGCTGGTCGTTGAGACCCTAATAGAGGCCAGCCTAACGGGCCACGACTCCCATGGGATCTCATACCTCGTCAGATACGCGGAGAGGATAAGGGGGGGCTTCATAAGGCCGGAGGCGGAGCCGATGATGGTTAAGGAGGCTCCATCATCAGCCCTCTTAGACGGATGCTGGGGCTTCGGACAGGTTACGGCCATGAGGGTTATGGAGGTGGCGGCTGAGAAGGCATATAGAAACGTGGTCAGCGCCGTGGGAGCCTTCAACTGCAACCACATAGGAAGGGTTGGCTACTACACTTCCTGGGCCGCTAGAAGGGGGCTTATAGGGTTGATGTTCGTGAACGTGGGCCACCCGATGGTCTCAGTCTATGGCGGCGTCGGGAGGGTTTTAGGCACAAACCCATTCAGCGCCTCAGCCCCGACGGGGGAGGACCCCTTCCTCCTCGACTATGCAACATCCACCGTCGCCGATGGCAAGGTCAGCTGGGCTATAGCCAAGGGGGAGAGGATTCCAGACCACTGGATAAGGGATAGGATGGGGAGGCCGACAGAGGACCCCTGCGAGCTCAGGGAGGGGGGCTGGCTCCTGCCCTTCGGAGGCCATAAGGGATACTGCCTGCAGATGCTCATGGAGCTGATGGGCGCCGCCCTGACTGGCTCAAGGTCAGGGGTGGACCCTGAGATAGGGCCCCCATCGACGAACGGCGTCCTAGCCATAGCCATCGACCCAGAGGGGTTTGTGGGGCTTGAAGCCTATGTGGAGAGGTCGAAGGGGATCCTGAAGGCCGTCAAGGAGGGGAGGGCGGAGGAGGGAGGGGAGATCCTCACCCCAGGAGAGCCGGAGTGGATGACCAGGAGGAGGAGGCTGGCGGAGGGTATCCCCCTCCCAGAGCCCACGTGGAGCCAGATATCGAGGCTGGCGGAGGAGCTTTCGATAACCCTCTAACCCACCATCTCCATCTATAGGGGTCTCCTCAGTCTCGGGTCGCCCTGTACAGCTCCAATAGGGCTGAGACGAGCATCTCCTGGGAGGGCATCCTGGAGACCGCTAGGGGTATGTTCTCGCCGACCGCTAGGCTTACGGCTAGGGGGTCAACCCTCTTGAGGGGGCCGTGGAGGATCACCACCTTGGGCTTGAAGGGGCTTATCTTCACCGCTATCATCGGAGACCTCCCACTGCTAACGCCCACGAATATGAGGGCCCTCTCGCTGGTTGCTCCGAATATCCTGTAGAACTCCAGGCCGGAGAGGGTCCTGATCGCCTTGAGGCTGTCTATAACCGTGTAGCCGTAGACCTCATGGTCCAATGCCGATTCCCCAGCCAGGACCTCCCCATCGACCGCCTCGACGGCCTCCCTGACGGTCACTGAGGTCGAGAACTCCCTCAGGTCGATGAATATGTCGCTCGGCTGTAGGTATATCCTCGCGAGCTGGCTCATATACCTCCCCCCCCTCTCGGCGTCTATGGTTAGCAGCGCCTCCACGAACCTCCTTATAAATCCGCTTCCAGGAGACCTCCTCCCCGCCTCATAGTCGCTTATCACGGAGGGTGAGCATCCCAGCTCCTCGGCCAGCTCTGCCTGGGTCACCTCTAGGAGGGAGCGCCACTTCCTCATGGTTGACCCAGGGCTCGGGGAGAGGACAACCTCACCGGCTATCCTCGTCGAGATGATCTCCCTAACCGGGTCGGATGAGGCCATACCCAGGTTAGATGGGGCGGCCAGGCTAAAATGGTTTATCTAGAGGCCCTTCACCACCCCGCCCTCTCGAGGAGCTGCATCCACCTGTCGTCCACCCACTCCTGGATGCTCTTTATGATCTCCTCCCTCCTCATAGGCTGGAAGAGGTGGCGGAACCTCCCCTGGATGCTGAGGTACTCCTCAACAGGCCTCTTGGACTCAGGCCTCCTCGCGATGGCCTCGCTTGGGGGTGAGAGCCTATATACTGGCCTCCCCCTCTCGAGCCAGCACTCCCAGAGGGGGAAGAAACATGTCTGGACTGCTAGGCGGGAGACCGTTATGGTCTTCTCAGGGGGGAACCTCCAACCCCTAGAGCATGGAACTATCGCGTGGAGGAACGCCGGCCCCTCGGCCTCAAACGCCCTCCTAGCCTTCCTGAGCACGTCTAGGGGGTAGGCGGGGCTTATGGTTGCCGCGTAGGGGATCCTGTGGGCTATGACGATATCCTCTATGGGCTTCTTCCACTCCCTCTTCCCAGGTATGACCGACCCGGCCGGCGAGGTGGTCGTCTCCGCCGCGTAGGGGGTGCCACCGCTCCTCTGGATGCCCGTGTTCATGTAGGCCTCATTGTCCAGAAGGACATATGTGAAGTCGTGCCCCCGCTCTAGGGCTCCTGAGAGGGCCTGGAGCCCTATGTCGTAGGTTCCCCCATCGCCTGCGAAGGCCACCACATCTAAGGTCACATACTTGGATAGTGGCCCCCTCCCCTTCCTTCTCATGGCCCTCCACGCAGCCTCTATTCCACTGGCGGTGGCAGCGGCGTTCTCGAAGGCGTTATGGATCCAGGGGAGTTTCCAAGCGGTGTAGGGGAAGATGGTCGTCGCGACCTCTAGGCATCCAGTGGCCGTTGTGGCCAATGTTGGCCCCCTCACAGCCTTCAGGATCATCCTCGCGATGATGGGCTCCGCACATCCCGCGCAGAGCCTGTGGCCTGGAGCAAGGAGGTCGGGCCTCCTCGAGGCCTCCCTCAGAGTCAGCTCGCTCATCTCCCCTCCTCCTATCTTCTCACACCGGCGTAAACCACCTTCTCCTCAACCTTGCCCCTGGAGCGGGCTCGGTCTAGGCTCTTGTAGATGGACCTTATAAGGTCTGGCGGGGTGTCGCGTCCTCCAAGGCCGTGTATATAGTTGGCCACTAGGGGCCTCTCATCCTCCTCGTATAGGGCGGCCTTCACCTCCTGGTATAGGGGTCCCCCTGGGGCTCCGAAGCTGATGGCCCTGTCCAAGACCCCTATTGCCGGAACCCCTCCGATAACATCCCTTAGGGCCTCCTCTGGGAAGGGGCGGAAGATCCTCAGCTTCAGGGCCCCGGCCTTCACCCCCTCATCTCTGAGCTCATCGGCCACGTGCATCACGGTTCCCATCGTGGATCCGAGACCTATCAGGGCGAGTTCAGCGTCATCGAGCCTGTAGGGTTGGAGCAACCCATACCTCCTTCCGGAGACCTTCCAGTACTCCTCATCGACCTGGGGTATGGCCTTGAGGGCCCCCTCCATGGCCTCAACCTGCTGGAGCTTATGCTCGTAGTAGAAGTCTGGCAGGTCTAAGGGCCCAATGGTTAGGGGGCTCTCCGGGTCTAGCCTGAACTCGGCCTCCCCCATGTGCCCCTTTACCCTGATGAACCCCCTCTCCCCTACGAAGCTCCTAACAGTTTCGTCTGGAAGGGTCATCACGTTCTCGAGGGTGTGGCTCAAGGTGAAGCCGTCGAGGTTTACCATTACTGGGAGTTGGACCTCCGGATGCTCCCCGATCCTCCAGGCCTCTATGCAGGCGTCATATACCTCCTGGCTGTTCTCGCACCAGATCTGGATCCATCCGCTGTCCCTGGCCCCCATGGCGTCGCTGTGGTCGTTGTGGATGTTTATCGGGGCGCTCAGGGCCCTGTTGGCGACGGCCATCACTATTGGGAGGCGGAGGCCTGAGGCGATGTAGGTGATCTCCCACATGAGGGCCAACCCGTTCGCAGCGGTTGCCGTGAAGGCTCTAGCTCCCGCCGCCGCCGCCCCCACGCAGCAGCTCAGGGCGCTGTGCTCGGACTCTACGGAGACGAACTCGGTGTCCACGAGCCCGTCCGCGACGTACTCGCTGAACCTCTCGACTATTATCGTCTGGGGGGTTATCGGATAGGCGGCCACCACGTCTGGGTTAACCTGCTTGACGGCGTAGGCAGCCGCCTCATCCCCGTTTAGCCCCATCAGGATCTGCTTCTCCAGCCCCATCAAGCCTTGGACACCATCCCTATACATTTAATCGGGCACTCCTCCGCGCAGACCCCGCACCCCTTACAGTATCTAAGGTCGACGTGGGGGTATCCGTCCTCCCCTATCTTCATCGCCCCCTCCGGGCAATAGAAGTGGCAGAGGGTGCACCTGGTGCACTTGGAGAGGTCTATGGAAGGGCTTGCGACCCCCCAGTCTCCAGTCTCATATCCTTCAGAGCTCATGTATGGGACTGCTCCGTGGGGCAGCTCCCTCCAAGATGGCTTCCCGACGATCAACCCCTCTTCGCCTCCTCATAGGCCATCCTTATGAGCTGGAGGTTCTGCTCCCTCAAGCGCCCCGTGAACCTCTCCCCCACAACCTCGAGGAGGGTGTCCAACCTCACAACCTCCACCGCCCTGATTAGGGCTCCCAGCATAGCGGTGTTTGTTATGGGACGGCCGAGGACCTTCAGCGCCATCGATGAAGCGTCGAGGGTCCAGGTCTCTAAACCCTCTGCCTTGACCCTCTCCCTCACCTCTATCCCCCTGAGATTTGTGTTTGCCACAAGCCTTGTCTCGGGCTTGGCCCCCTCCACCACCTCGGGCCCGATGAGGGTTGGATCCACGACCACCACCACATCTGGATTATATATCCCCGAGTGGATCCTGATGGGCCTATCGCTTATCCTGGTGTAGGCGGTCACTGGGGCTCCCGACCTCTCAGGGCCGAAGGCTGGGAAGCTCTGGATGTACTTCTCCTCCCTCAGGCCTGCCTGGGCGAGGAGGAGGGATGCTGTCCACACCCCCTGCCCTCCCCGTCCATGGAACCTTACCTCTACTATTCCACCCAAATCTTAGCCCAGCTTTCAGCTTCAATGGAGGATGATGGTATTAAAATCTAACTCTTCCACCTGGCGCGGAAGGCTTGACACGGTATTTAGGAGTTTAGAGGACGAAGCTCGGCTTAGGTTCTTCTAAGGGCCTCCTTAGAGGCCTCTACGGCCCTCTTCCTGACCTCATTCAGTTCTCTCCTCATCCTCTCAGCCTGGACTGCCGCTGCCTCTGCGAACCTCTCCCAGCTCCATCCCAGGACCTCATAGGCGTAGATGATGGACCTCGAAGATGCCAGGATGAGCCCCTCCCCCTCCCTGTTTGCCCCCCTCCTCAAAGCCTCCGCCGGGTCTCCTCCCTGGGGTCCCAGGCCGGGTGACAGGATGAGCCTCTCCTCTCCGATGATTCCTCTCACCATCTCAAGCTCTGAGGTGGCGGTTCCCCCGACCACGAACCCATTGCAACCCCTCATATATGCGTCTCTGGCCAGCCTTATGTAGAGGGGCTCCCCACCGAGGATTAGGGATTGATAGTCTCCGCTTCCTGGGTTGGACATCCTGCAGAGGGCGAAGATCCCCTTATCCAACCTCTCAGCCCACCCGTAGATGGCGTCGCAGCCCCCCTCGAACCCTGGGAATGGGCTGAAGGTGACGGCGTCGAACCCCAAGAGGGAGATCCAGTATAGCCCGGCCTCGTTCGTCGAGCCTATGTCTGAGAGCTTCGCATCTAAAAGGGCTAGGCATCCCCCCTCATGGATGGCCTCAACTATCTCAGCCATATCATCCAGCGATAGGGGGTAGGCCATGAACTGGAGGTTCGGCTTGATGATGGGCGTGTAGCTGGAGACGGCCTCCACGATCTCCAAGCAGAACCTCTTGATCCCCTCGGCTAGGCCGTAACTCTTCACGAGGGCTGGCGGAACTATATTCCGCCGCCTCACATCCTCGGTTACGGGGTCGAGGCCTACACATAGGAAGCTCTCCTTATCCCTGCTCAGCTCGAGATACCTCTCGACGAACCCTCTCCCCAACAACCCATCATAGGATCCGCCCCGTATCTAAAAAACCATCCATCTCCCCCTATTGGGCGAAGAGATAAGTTATACCTTCAACATAACTCCTTGAGGACCTGGATGGAGGAAGACGAGGCGAAGGCCCTCCTGAGGATAAGAGACGAGCTCGAGAGGAGGATCATGAGCCTCGAGAGGGAGCTGGAGGACTCTAAGAGGGTCCTCGCAATCATCGAGAGGGCGATAGTGAGGAGGGGGTTTCAGAGGCCGAGGGTCGTCGAGGAATTCAGGGAAGGTGGGGGTGGGGAGGGGGAGGAGGGGGGGATCTCTATCAGGGGGAGGGATGGGACCCTCCTCGGCCGTTTGAGGGTGGACGAGAGGGACGTCTACTTCTACCCTAGGGAGGACCTCCCCTTCACTGAGTCCGTCCCCCCCTTCCAGCCCTTCCTGATAGAGAGGGTGCTG